>CAYYNP010000011.1:0-72000 GCA_964472545.1 uncultured Planctomycetaceae bacterium
GGAAAGCTGCCTCGTGGTGGAGTTATCGTGCCTCAAGCAGATACTCGTGAACTCGAAACTGACCGCTACGTTACCATCGCCGCAGCCGGTGGTCAACGAAATTCCGGGAGCGTGGGGCGGATTTCTGAAGAACGGCCCTAGCGGGGGGTGCGCCGTGAATCCCCGTTTCCCGTGTGTCGCCACGGGTGCAAGCCTGTGACCGTCATGCTGCCGTCGCGGTGGAGGATGATCTCGCGGGTGGGGGCGGCGGCGAGGTCGTCGGCCGAGTGACGCGGCGTCAGGAGGTGGATCTGCTGGTTTGTGGAACTCGCCAGACCGGCGTCCGCCTGCCGCGAGGCAACGTACCGGCCGGCGATCAGCACGTCGACCAGCGGGAGGATGCGCGGGCCCAGCGGGAGCTCCTGGACTTCGTCGAGCGTGTAGCCGGTGAAGACCAAGCGGCCCAACGGTGCAGAATCGAGCCTCTCGAGCAGATCGAGCAGGGCGTCCGGTTGTTGGAAGGGCTCGCCGCCGGAGACGCTGACGCCATCGATCTTGGGCCCGAGCGAGATGATCTCGCCGGCAAGCTGCTCGGTGTCGAACTCGACGCCGCCGCGCGGGTCGTGCGTGGCCGGATTGAAACAGCCGGGGC
Organism: uncultured Planctomycetaceae bacterium; assembly: GCA_964472545.1. GTDB lineage: Bacteria > Planctomycetota > Planctomycetia > Pirellulales > Thermoguttaceae > CAYYNP01. The sequence continues at coordinate 632 of CAYYNP010000011.1, forward strand.
AGCCGAGCGCGCAGCCTTGAAACCAGACGACCGCGCGGAGGCCCGGGCCGTTGGAACGGCTAGCCGGTTCGAAGGCGTGCAGGCGGAACTTCATGATTCGCGACGCCCTGGCGATTCGCCCGGCGATATCGCCACGCGAAACCCGGCCCCGTAGGCGTGGTACGTTGGCCTGATCCGGTAGCGGCTCGTGCAGCGGAACGAGGGCGGGTGTCGGTTGTCGAACGAGCCGCCGCGTACGACACGGGCCTTCCCGCGTTCCGGAGAATCGAAATCGCCGCCCCCGTATCGGGCCGAGACGTCGGGATGGTACCAGTCGGCACACCATTCCCACACATTGCCGCTCATCTGGTAATGCCCCCACCGGCTGCAGCCCTTGGCGAAGCTCCATACGCCGCACGTCGTCGCGCGGCGTTTGTTCTTGGCGTTGCGGCATCGGCTCCAGCGCCAGGTGTTGCCCCAAGGGTACTTGCGGCCGTCGAGGCCTCTGGCCGCTTTCTCCCACTCCAATTCGCTGGGCAATCGCAACCCGGCCCATTGGCAATAGGCCGCCGCGCCGTGCCAACTCACCTGCACCACGGGATGGTCGGCCTTGTCGCCGTCGGCCCGGTAGACGCCGTCCCTCTCATACACGAAGCAGTGTTGGTCCAAGAGGACCCACTGCTGAAGGGCATCGTCGTTCGGGGCGGACTGTGTGAGAAACCGGGCATACTGTTCGTTCGTCACCGGGTGGATCGCCATGTAGAACGCCGCCGACTCCATCTCAAACCTCTCGTCGCCGGCCAGGAATCGCCCGCCGGGGACCAACAGCAAGAGGCTCCCGTCGGGGGCGTTCTCGATCAGCCAAGGCAGTGACGTCGTTGTCTGCGTGTTGGCCATGCGTGATCTGTCCTACGCATCGTCGGACTCGGCTGAGGCGAACCGCCATCTACCGCGGGCGTGACGTCGCAAGGCGGTGATCTTGTGCTCCATCGACTCCGCCAACGGTACGGTCGTGGTAATAGATTGCTCGAGATGGCGGTCTTCCAGGGTGGTTGTTTCCCCTTCCGCGAAAGCTCCGTAGAGCGCCGAGATCACGGCCTGCTCGAGCTCGGCCCCGGAGAAGCCGTCGCTCGCCCGCGCGTGCCGAGTGAGGTCGAAGGCGCGATGATCGCGCTGGTGTTTCTCTAGGTGGATGGCCAGGATATCGGTCCGCTCTTGAGGGCCCGGCAAATCGATGAAGAAGATCTCGTCGAAGCGGCCCTTGCGCAGCAACTCCGGCGGCAGGCCCTCGACGTCGTTGGCCGTGGCGATGGTGAAGACCTGCCTGGTGCTCTCCTCCATCCAGGTCAACAGCGTGCCGAACACGCGGGTCGACGTGCCCGAGTCGCCGCCGGGGCCGCGGCTTCCGGCCAGGCCCTTTTCGATCTCGTCGATCCACAGCACGCACGGGGCAACGGCTTCGGCCATCTTCAGCGCCCGACGGATGTTCTCTTCCGATTGACCCACCAAGGAACCGAAGACTCGGCCCAGGTCGAACCGCAGCAGCGGCATCTTCCACTCGGCCGATACGGCCTTGGCCGAGAGGCTCTTGCCGCAGCCGGGCACGCCGACCAGCAGGAGTCCTTTGGGGCTGGGCAGGCCGAACTGACGGGCAGCCTTGCTGAACGCTTTGCCCCGTTGGTGCAGCCAGGTCTTCAGATGCCCCAGCCCGCCGATGCTGCCGAACCGCTCCGGCGTCGAGTAGAACTCCAGGATGCCCGACTTGCGGATGATCTGCTCCTTCTCGGCCAACAGCAGGTCGACGTCGGCGGCCGCCAGGCGGTGCCGGGTGACGACCACCTTGGCCAAGGCGTTTTCCGCTTCGGCCCGGGTCAACCCCAGCAGCGACTTGACGAGCTTCTCCCTCCCGTCGTCGGTCAGATCGATTTCGATCCGGCGATTGTCGCCGAGCTGTTCCACGGTGGCGTCGAGCACGCCGGCCAAGTCCCGTTCGTCGGGCATCGGCAAGTCGAGGACCGTGACGTCCTTCTCCAATTCCGTGGGCAGTTTCAACACGGGCGAGAGCAAGACGACCGTCTTTCGGCTGGCCTTGAACGGCGCGACCAGATCGCGAAGCTGGCGGACGGTCAACGCCGCGTTGCAGGCGCGCTCGTCGAGGAAGAAGTGAAAGTCCTCCAGCAGGAACACCCCCGGCTCCGCAAAGTCGAGCAGGTACGGCAAGATCCGTTGCGGGTCGGCCGTCTGGCGGTCGATCGCCTTGCCGTCGGCCGTGCAGAGCCCACGGGAGATCGACCAGACGTACGGCTGCCGCCCGCCGATCTCGCCGTCGGCCAGTGCTTCGGCCACCAGTTCGACCGCACGGTCTTCCTCGGGGGTGATCAGATAGAGCAGCGGGTAGCCGGCGCGAAGGTAGGTTCGCAGTTGCTCCTTGAACGGGCAGGGCGCCCGGGCGTCGTCCGATTGGCGGGGCTGACTCATCATTCGTACTCGCGATCGTACTCGGATTCCGATTCGGTCTGGTGGTACTCGGGCTTGAGTTCGCGCTCGTCGAGCGGGGTGCCCAGACGCTGTTCCAACTCGCGCGTGAACTCGACACAGTCTGGCCCGACGGCCCCCAGGACCTCGACCTTCTGGGTGCCGTTCTTGCGGAGGGTGATCTTGATCTTTCTCATCGCTGATGGTCCTTCTCGGGTTTCGCGTCGTCAGCCGCGTTCGGATAAGACGATCACCGTGTCGCCGTTTTCGAGCGTCTCTTCCGATTCGACGACCAGATCCTGCTCGCGAATCTGATCCTGGATCACTTGGTAAGCGTAGCAGCGTTTCAACTCCGCAAGCAGCGCGCGGACTCGTTGACTTTGGCGATCGTACTCCGAAACGACCGCCTCGTATTCACCGGACGGCAGCCGCCGGAATCCCAGGTCGTTGCTCGCGTTGCCGACGAACTCCCTGCGGACGATCACCTCGGCGGTCTCCGGCCGGACGTCTCCCTCGAAGCCGTAGAGGTGCTGCGGCTTGTCGTACTGCTCCACGTGCGTGAAGCCCATCTCGTCAAGCGCCTGCAAGAGGAGCGGCAATTCACGGATCTGTGTGCGGACGAGCGTGTAATGGGACATGGCAAAGTCTCCTTGGCCCGCTGGGGCAGGTTGGTTGGATTCACTCGTCGAGGCTTCTGGCCACCCGAAACCCGAAGCATCCGCGGTAGCCCGGCAGGATGCCGTGACGGCAAAGCGCGCAGCGGAAGAAGCCGGGAAAGTCGAGATAGAACGACCCGCCGCGCAACACGCGTCGTGTCGCCGCGTCACCGGAGCGTGCCGTTGCACGCTTCTCGTACAAGTCGGCGCACCACTCCCACACGTTGCCGCTCATCTGATAGTGCCCCCAAGGGCCACACCCGTCGGGATACTCCCACACGCTGCACGTGGTCTGCTCACCCTTGTTTTTGTCGTTGCGGCATTTGCTCGGGTCCCACTCGTAGCCCCAGGGATACTCTCGGCCGTCGACGCCCCGGGCCGCCTTTTCCCACTCGAGCTCCGTCGGCAGCCGCAGCCCGGCCCAACGGCAATAGGCGTTGGCGTCGTCCCAGTCGACGCAGACGACCGGATGGTCCCGTCGGTCGGCCGGAAACCGCCTACCCCGCCAGACAGGGTCGCCATAATCGCTCCTGTCCGGCGGGCGGTGCCGGGTGGCGTCGACGAATCGCTTGTACTGCGCGTTGGTGACCGGCGTGATCCCCAGGTAGTACGGCGGCAACACGACCTCGGCCTTCTGCTGGCCGGCCAGGAACTTCCCGGCCGGAACCAACAGCAAGATACTCCCGTCGGCGTCGTTCGTCAGGAGCATCTGCCCGAACTGTTCGACGGACCGCTGGGGCATCAAATCCCACGGGCTAAGCGTGGGCCACCCGGCATAGGTTTGCAGCGACTGCTTCACGTTTCGATGATCCTCCCGGTCGGGCTGCGGCGGTCTTGTTCCTCTCTCGACGCCGGAGCCGCGCGGCCTTCGGTCTTCCAACGGCGCAGGCTTTCGATCTCCTCGGTGTGCGATTCGCTGATCGGCACGGTCTCCTGCAAGGCGGCCAGCAGGTCGCGTTGCTCGATCTCGCGATTTTCGTCGGCGAAGGCGGTGAATTGGGCCTCGCGCACCGCCCGCTCGATCTCGCGGCCCACCATGCCGCGGCTCTTGGCGACCAATTCGTCGAGGTCGAACTCCCGTTCCGGGAATGCGGTGCCGGCGCCGCGCAGATGGATCAGGAAGATCGCCCGGCGTTCGTCGGCGTGGGGCAGGTCGAGAAAGAACGTGCGATCGAAACGGCCCATCAACTCCGGCGGCAGGGCGGTCACGTCGTTGGCCGTGGCCACCACGAAAACCGGCGTGCGGTGCTCCTGCATCCAGGTCAGAAACGTGCCGAAGACCCGCGTGGCGGCCCCGCTGTTGAGCGTGTTGGCCCCGGTGCCGGCGAAGGCCTTCTCGATCTCGTCGATCCAGAGGATGCACGGGCTGACCGTTTCGGCGAGCATGATCGCCTTGCGCATGTTCTGTTCGCTTTCGCCCAACAGCGAGCCGAAGAGCGTGCCCACGTCCAATCGCAGAAGCGGCAACTTCCACAACCCGGAGAGCATCTTGGCCGAGAGGCTCTTGCCGGTGCCGGGGATGCCGATCAGGGCCACGCCGCGCGGGAAGGGCAACCCGGCCTCGCGGGCCTCGCCGCCGAATCCGGCCTCGCGCTTCTTCAGCCAGACCTTCATCAGGTCCAATCCGCCCACGTCCGCCTCGCCCGCGTCGGCCGGCCAGAACTCCAACGCCCCGCTCTGCCGGATCACTTCCCGCTTGGCCCAAGTGACCAACTCGATACCCCGCTCATCGAAGACGTGATGATGGGCCCAAACCCGCGAGAAGGCAAGCCGGGCCTGGTTGGTCGTCAGCCCCAGGGCCGATTGGACGAGCTTGTCTTGTACTTGGGGTTCGGGCAGCTTCGAACGGTCGAGCTTGGCGGTCACCTCCTCGAACAACCGCCGCAGCTCCTTCCGCCCGGGCAAGGGCACGTGCAACACGACCACGTCGTCGCGCAACTCCAGCGGCAGGTCGTGCTCCGGCGGCAGCGGCGGCGTGGTGAAGATCAGGTACTGACTCTGCGCACGCAGCCGCCGGGCCATGTTGCGCAGCTTACGGGTGATGATCGAACGCCGCTGATTCCACGAGTGATGGAAGTCCTTCAGCACCAGCACGCAGCCGGGGGGCATCTTCTCGGCCACGTGCCGCAACACCGTCTCGGTGGTGCAGTCCTTCGGCGGAAACGGCTCCCGCCCGGCACGATGGTCGCGGAAGCCGTCGGCGACGTCCCAACTGGTGATCCCCAGTTCGCGGGCCGATTCGATCTCCCCCAACGTCCGCAGCACCCGGTCTTCCTCGTAAGTGACCAGATGGAGCATCGGCACGTGGGCCGCAAGCAGGGCGTTAAGTTCTTCTTTGAGGTTCATATCAGGTCCTGCTTAGTGGAGCGTCGTCCGCCGTCGACGTGAACCGCCCTGGCTACGCGAAAACCGATCAGCGAGCGGCGATGCGGTGGAGCGTGGTCGCGATGGTCGCCGCGGAAGAGAGTCGGATTGCCGCGGGCGAACGACCCGCCGCGGACCACGCGAGACGTTCCCTCGTCCGGCGAGGCAAGGTCTCCTCGACGATAACGGTGGTACGCCGCAGGGTCGTACCTGTCGGCACACCACTCCCACGCGTTGCCGCTGAGGCCGTAATGTCCCCACGTGCTGCAACCGGCCGGATAATCCCAGACGTCGCACACCGCCTCGCCGTCGCGGTTCTGTTGGTTGCGGCATCGGGCGGCGTCCCATTGGTTTCCCCAAGGGTACTCTCGACCGTCGACGCCGCGGGCGGCCTTCTCCCACTCGAGTTCCGTCGGCAGCCGCAACTTGGCCCAACGGCAATACGCGACCGCGTCGGTCCAACCGACTTGCATCACCGGATGCCGGGCCTGCTGCTGCGGCAGATGCGTCCCCCGCCACGCCGCGTCGCCGACGTCGGCCCGGTTCGGACGGCGATGTCCGGTGGCCACGACGAATCGCTGGTACTGCAAGTTCGTCACCGGCGTGATCCCGAGATAATACGGCGGAAGTTCGACCTCAAACCTCTCCTTGCCCGCCAGAAACTTCCCGCCGGGCACCAGCACCAGCGTACTGCGGTCGATCGGGTTGACATAGAGCATCTGCTGATATCGCCGCGCAAAGTCGCCCGAAAGCACGTCCCAGGTCGTCAGCGTGGGCCAGTCGGTGTTCGTGGTTGGCAGTGTGCTCATCGGTTCGAGTTCGTTCAAGTGCGGCCTTTCGTCACAGGCGAACGACCGGGTGTTCCTCCAGCAACGTCTTTCCGGAGAGATTATCCAACACCGTAACCAACAGCCGACGGTGGCCGTCGACCTGAAACGAGCAGAGGAAACGCTGGGCGTCTCGCGGCAGACTGACGGGCGGGTCGGCGACGATGAACGTGGGATTCTCGCGATTCAAGCAGAAATGACCGAACTCCGTGACCACGTGGCTGTCGTCGTTGAGCACGCCGTCGGCGTCGACCAGATCGATCGTGGCACGGCGGGGCTTCATCCGCGAGACCTCGAAGATCTTCAGACCGATCCGCGTCATTCCGTCATAGCTGCCGCGGGCCCAAAGCCGGACCGCGTCGGGCCCGGTGGGGTATTCGGTGCCGGTGGAGAACATCGGCTTGAACTCGTAGTCGCGCCGCTGGGCGTTGTAGCTCTCGATGGCGTAGTCGTGCTGCAAGATCGGTACCACAACGCCGCGGCAGGCACCGCGAACCACGGCGTCGAACGGGTTGCCCAGCACGGCACGGCCGTCGAACGCGTCGATCAGCAACCGCCGCACGCAGGGCACCAGGCTGGTGCCGCCGGTGACCAGCACCTTGACCACGTCGTCGCGCCGCACGCCCGCTTTGATCGCCGCGTTCTCCAACGCCCGATCGATCGTTTGCCGGACCTGTTCGAGAAAGCCCGCCTTCGCCACCAAACAACCGAAGCAGGCCTCGTCCGACTGCGGGTGATCGCCCACAGAGCCTTGGCCACACTGCGGGCAGTTGCGTCGATACGTGGTTCGCATCAGCCGCCCGTGCGCGCCGGCGCCCTCGGACACGGAAACGTCGGCCTGCGTCTTGGCCGGATCGGAAAGCGTGACTTTGGCCTCTTCCACCTGCCGCAGCACGACGGCCTGCAACCGGCGCCGTTGGCCGTCGTCGATGGCGTGCCGCCGGCAGAAATCGTCGGCCAGATAGCGGTCGAGGTCCATGCCGCCGAGGTCTTGGCCGGCCCGGCCGAGTTGAATCGCCTTGCGGTCCGACGCGGCCGCGAAATCAACGCGGACCACGGCCACGTCGAGCGATCCGCAGCCAAAGTCGAAGACCACGAAGCGATCTTCCTTGCGGGCGGCGCCGTGAAATCCCAGGATGCAAGCCGTCGGCTCGTCGAGCAGCCGCAGCCGGCGGATCCCCACCGCCTCGGCCACCCGGCGGATCCAGTCCTCGAAGTTCTCGAACGCCTCGGTCGGGGCCGTGAACGTGAACTCGTCGTCTTCCAGCGAAATCCGATCCGAAGCGTAGCGGAGCAGTAGGGTGAGGAAGTCCTCGCCCGCCTGCGCCGGGCTCTTGTGGCCCTGGGCAGTCTTCTTTCGCCGCGTGGCGCCGTGGGCAATCCCGCGTTTCATCCAGCGGAACGTGTCGCGATGTTCGGCCAGGCCGCGGGCGAGGACCTGATTGCCGATGAGCGTCTCGGTCTGCGAATAGTGGATTAACGAGGGCGTTACCGGAACCAAGAGCCTCCGATCCGCTTGCTGCCGGTTCGGGATGAACTCCATCGCGGCCATGATGCCGGGAATCTCGATCGTCTCGACACGCTCGGTCGTCTCGTCGAAGCGTGCCAGGACGGTGTTGGCGGTGCCGAAGTCGACGGCGACTTTACTCACGTTGCGGCTCCTCTGCATCGACGAATTCGGCTGTAAACTCGCCGGTCTCGACGACCATCTCCTCGAAGATCCCCGCCGTGACGCGATGGGATATGATCGTATGCAGCACTTTGCGGGCCGCCCCGAGTTTGCCTCTGAAGGCCTCGGCCGGGGCGTTGGCCAGCGTGTCCAGGTCGGCCGGCGTGGCGCGGCCCGGCCAGAGTTCCAACACACCGGAAGCCGTGGCCAACTCGGTGACCCAGTAGTTGGCGTCCTCGGTCGTGTCGGCCGTCAGTTCCAGCGACAGCCCGGCGATCTGGCCGGCGAGGCGGACCATCCAGTGCGGGCTTTGCCGCACCGCTTCGGCGGCCGCCGAGCCCGGCCGCGACTTGGCGGCCAGCGCGCCGACGATCACCACGCCCTGCGGCGGCGCCGCCGCGGCGAGTTGCTGCAACAACCCGGACTCGCTCACGGTGGTCAATTCACTCTGCCGGCCTCGGGCAAGCAACTGCTCGAACAGCGGGCTTTCGGCCTTTGGCCGCTTCGTCGTGGGAGTGATCTGACCGTCGCTATCAGCCAGAATCCGTCGATACACTTCACGCTCGTCGCCAGACTCCGGCTCCCAGGCCGACCCGCGCATCGCCGGAAACGCCGCGAAGCTGTATTTCAAAGGCAACTCCAGACAGGCACGAAACAGCCGCGGCCAGTCCTCGTGGCTAATCCAGGAGTCGACGGCCAGCTTGATTTCCGACTCGCTGCACTCCGACAGCGGCCGGCTCTTGGTGCCGAAGAACGCGGCGCAACGGCGATCGCCCGAGCGGACCACGTCCATCACGTGGGCTCGAATCGTCGCGTCGGCCCGCTCGTACTCGAGTTTCAGATTCTGGAAGGCGTAGTCTTCCTCGAAATACTCGTCCAACTGCCGCGTGACGAAGAGGAACAGGCAAAGCCGTTCGGGGTCTTCGGGGCGGTGGCCGGCTTGCAGGCAGAGTTCCGCGGCCGGGCCAGCAGGCTCTCGAATGGCCTCGGTGCAGAGCGCTTCGCGTTGGGGCCCGACGGGAACGTCTCGGAGCGTTGCGTCGGCACCCAAGCGGACGACTTCGTCAGCATCGTCTAGCAGCGAGACGAAAAGCGGAACCATGTCGGGCCGGTCGACGACCACCTGCCGGCCGGATTTCAGCGCGGAAAGGGCCTTCACCTTCAACGGGGCGGCGGCCACGTAACGCTGTTCGGCAAGGATCGTCCCCAGCCGCTCCTGGCGCCCCTCGGCCCACAAGCCGCACAGCGCGTCGATCGCCGGTTGGGCCTCCAGATTGGCCAGCGCCCGGCGTGCTCCGGCGGCGATTTCCTCGTATGGCGAGGAGGATGCCTCGGCCAACAACGCCACGGCAGACGCGTCGTTACGGTTCTCGTGCAACGCTTCGAGCGCCGTGCGTCGCCACCGTGGCCCCAAGAACGGAATCGACGACCGCAGTCTCCGCCGCCACCTATTCAAGAGCCTTCGCGTGATCATCCGCGGTGCACCCGTTGGCTGTCGACGATCGCCCTGCAAACGAGGCGGCCCGTCTCCTTTAGTTTACCCGGGTTCGGCGCCGGTGGCGAGGGGAGGGGCACTTCGTCAACGTCGCCGCGGCCGGACCGGCGAACACAGATCGGGCCTCTGCGTACAACTTCAGTAGGGAAATCGCTCGTCTACCTTCGTCGCCGACAGCTCGACCGGGAAACTCCCAAACGCTCGACCAGCGAAGACGACCATTGCCAATGTGTCGCCGTATGACAACTTCCGGTGGCCGGAAGCGTCGGAAGAAGTCGTTGCCGATAGCCCCGCGGTACAGCGCGCTTCTGCGAGGCGCTATCTTCTCCGCCGCCAGCCGTGCAACGCCAGCCCCAGCAGGCTGAAGGCAGCGAGGCCGACAATGGAGGGTTCGGGCACGAGGGTCAAAGAAGTCAACGGACCGCCGATCGTGAAGTAGGCGGCTGGGCCGAGACACGGGGTACACTCCCCTTTGATCGTCAGTTGGTTGCTGTCGAAAAGCAGCAGGTCCGGCGGCGTGAGCGGCAAGGCCGCGCTGTCGAGCGGGCTTTCGCGAAACGTCGACGCAAACCAACTGATATTCAGGCGGTCGACCGGCGCGCCGGGACGCAACCCGAGGGCTTCGTTGTTGCGGCTGAGGAAGCCATACTCGTCGGCGCCGGTGATCCCGACCTCATTGTTGACGATGACGTCGAAGTCCGGCGTGGCGGAGACCGTGCGAAAGATGTAATTGCCCACCTCGATCCGCACGCCGGCAGGTGGCGCGTCGTGGTGGTAGAGCCCGGGTTGCCCCTCGTCTTGCGGCTCGGCCGTGTTGGGTACGTCCGTGTGGAACGTGTAGTAGCCCGTGAACGTGGTCGTCCCCGGCACGACGGAATTGTCCAGCTCGTTGAGGCCGTCGAAGACATCCTCCACGGTTCCCGTGAAGGCGAACGTGACCGATTCTGCGTTTACCCGGCCCACACTGGCCAGGACTACCAGGGCAGTGATACTCAGAATTGATGGTCTCATTTTGCTTCCCTCCTCGTTTCGTAAGGGGCTATGTTAGTCGGAACTCGACCGACGTGCACCACGGCCAGGTAGACACGTCAACGACGGCGGCGTTTGTGTCGAGCGTAGGCCAACGTCAGCGGCATCGCCATAGCGGCCAGCAGCGCAAAGCTGGAAGGTTCGGGGATCACGGCCTGCCAGGCTTCGGGGTGCCCCAACGGATTCACTCCGTGTCCGACGATCACCGTGCCGTCGGCCGAGATTCCCGTTGCCGACTGCAAATCCCAGCCGTCCAGTACCAGTCCGTAGTCGTTGGTCAACACGTCTTCGAGGTCGCGCATGCCGTGGGTCGCATCCCAGAGGAACGCTCCGCCGCCCGAACTGTACCCGACGATCTTGGAGCCATCGCCCGAGACGCTCAGGGCTCGGCTCTGGTCTTCGCGTTCCGGGTTCGTGCCCAGCATTCCCAGTCCAACCATGCCCCCTTCAGGCGTCCAACGGAACGCTTCCATGTCGAAGAATGAACGGGCCCATCCTACGACTACCGAGCCGTCGGCAGTGACGGCCAGCGCCGTGCTGCGACCTAGATTGTCGGGCCGCAAGGTGCCCAAGCCAATCATCCCCTCGCCGACGGTCCAGTGAAAAGCCTCCACACCTCCATACTGCTCGGTGTGGGAGATGCTCCCTCCCACGATCACCGAGCCGTCGGCGGAGACACCGCTGGCCTCGCTCTTGAACTCGTCGCCGGGCAAGTCGCCCAGACCGACCATCCCACTCTCGGCAGTCCAGCGGAACGCCTCCGTACCGTTGGCAGACGGAGCGCTCCCTACGACCACGGAGCCGTCGGCAGAGACACCCCGGGCAAAGGTATTAAAGCGGTTGCCGCCGGGCAGGTTACCCAGGCCAATCGTTACGTCGGCAGCCGTCCAACGAAACGCCTCGGGGAGCAGGAAGAAGCTGTTTCCCACGATCACCGAGCCGTCGGCCGACACGGCAAGAGCGTAGGTGGTGGTCTGGCCCACCGGCAGATCGTCCAGGCTCGTCATCCCACCGGCCTCGGTCCAGCGAAACGCCTGGCTGCCCCAATCAGACGTGCTCGATCCCACGACCACTCGGCCGTCCGCCGACACGGCATCAGCCGCGCTCGAGAATTCGCCGCCCGGCAAGTCCGCCAGGCCCCGGAAACTGGCTGCCCGGACGGGCGTCACGCCGACCAGCAGCGCCAGTATCGCTACAGTCAAGATTGACAGTTTCATGCCACTCTCCTTTCACGGATCCAGACAAACGTCAGCAGTATCATCACGGCGGCCATCAGCAACGCCAGGCCGGACGGCTCGGGGATCACGGCCCGCCAGGCTTCCCACTGGCCGGACGGGTTCAACCCGGAACCGACGATCACCGTGCCGTCGTCCGAGACGCTGCCCGCGCCGGACAGCTCCCACCCCGTCAAATCGAGCCCGAAATCATTGGTCAGCACCTCCTTCAGATCGCGCATTCCGTGCGTTTGGTGCCAGATAAACGCCCGCGTGTCGCCCGCCCCGCTATGCCCCACGATCACCGAGCCGTCGCCGGAGACGTCCCGCGCCCGGCTCTCACTATCGCCGGGCAAGGCGCCGAGACCGACGACGCCGGTCTCGTCGGTCCAGCGAAAGGCGATTCCGGGATCGGCAGGGCCGGGCGGCCCCGTGTAGGCTAGCCCCACGACGGTCGACCCATCGGCGGAAATGGCTTGCGGCTCGACGGTCCAGCCAGGCGCGGTTACGAGGCTGACCCATCCGGTCCGGGCAGTCCAGCGTCCGGGCCATCCGACGATTGCCGAACCGTCGGCCGAGACGTCGTAGCACGAGTAGCCCATGTCGACCATGCCGGTCTCGGCGGTCCACCGGAAATCACTTCCCACGATCACCGATCCGTCGGTGGAGGCTCCCAAAGCGCGGCTGTCTTCGAGAGGTTCTGGTCCGTCGTCCAGTACGAGAGTCCCTTCGGCCGCCGTCCAGCGAGCCGCATTCCATTCGTACATCCCTTCCACTTCACCCACCAGCACGCGCCCGTCGCCGGAGACGGCGTTGACAAAGATCTCCGGCCTCCACTGCATCCCGGTTTCGGCCGTCCAGCGAAACGAGTGCATCGCGATCGAGTCGGAACGGCTGCTGAGGCCGACGATCACCGAGCCGTCGGCCGAAATGCCGCGAGGATAACTCGAATGTCCGTCGTCCAAGAAGCCCAGGCCCCGGAAACTGGCGGCCGGTGCCTGCCCCGCACCGAGCAGGTTCACCAACATCGCCATACTCAGAATTGATCGCTTCATATCGCTCCTCCTCTCACGGTTCCGATGTGATTGGGAACACACAGCCGGCTCGAAACTAGATCGCACGCGCGTAAACGGTAGACAATCCGGCCGGTCCGGCGGTGCCTTCGCCGAACCCGCACTGCAAGAACACGGGTATCCGGCGACCGTGCCAAGTTGCCGTTGACGTCCGATTGATGAGTCGACGCTGCGTTTAGAGCCTCACGACCGCCTCTGCTCTGTTCCGACCCCAATCTACTCTGTTCCGACCCCGATGTGTCAAAGAAGACTCCGGGGCTCGTATCTCTGACCTCGCGAACTAGTCTCTTGCTGCCGGTCACGATTGCCGGTCACGATTGCCGGTCACGATTGCCGGTCACGATTGCCGGTCACGATTGCCGGTCAGTCAGGTTGCTCATCCTCTTCTCTTTGTGTCGTCGCCGTCGCGCCCAACTCCCTAGCGGCCTCGTCTCGGAAGCGGCGGAGTTCTTCATCGTCGGGCCGATGCTCGTTCATCCACCGCACGGCCTTGTCGTACCAGCGGCGGGCCTCACGATCGTTGTGCTGCTTTGCATGGGCCATCGCCAGAAAGAACCACCCCGGGCCGTTGGAGCCGTAGAAGTCGACGGCGTGATAGTCGAAGTCGCCGGCTCGCTCCAACGCCTCTTGGGCTTTGGCGTACTCGCCCACACGGTACCAGGCCGCCCCGAAGATCTTCCAGGCGGCTCCCGAATCGGGTACTTGTGTGGTCAGTTCCTCGGCCAACTCGACCGCTCGGGGGCCGTCCCGCAACGCAGGATACCGACACGTGGCCAGAAACCATGCCGCACGAAGCCGAGCTTCTAGAGAGCGGGTGCCGATGTTGCGGGCCCTGTTGGCGTCGGCCAAAGCGGCCTGCATCTCGTTCAGTTCGACCAGGACTTCTGCCCGGCAGTGATAGGTTTCAACGGAGTTCTCATGCAAACTGATCGCCTTGTCGAAGTCGTTGCGGGCTCGCGCAGCGTCGCCCTCGTATCCCCTGGCGACATAGATCCTCCCGCGACTGGAATATGCCCAGGGGTTCTCGGCAGAGGATATCGCTACGTTGAGTTCGTCAAGGGCCAAATCGAACCTGTGCTGCTTGCCGTAGCCGATTCCCAGGCCCACGCGGCACGAAGACCGATGCGGGGACAAGGCGACTGCTTTCTCGAGGTCCTCGACGGCCCTATCGAGATCGCAGCCCCTGCAGAAGGCGAGTCCTCGCTGGAAGTAGGCACAGGAGAGTTCCGGATCCCGTCGAATCGCCTCGTCGAAGTCGGCAATGGCCTGCTCGAATCGACCTGCCTTGATCTGGCTGACACCTCGGCCGACGTAGCTGAGGACGTACGTCGGATCGAGCCGGATCGCTTCGCTGAACGCGGCTACTGCTCGGTCAAGATCGTCGCTCTGCTCGTGTACCTTGCCTCGCCAGTAATACGCTAGCGTCCTCTTTGGGTCAACCCGGATTGCCTCGGACAGATCGGCCAACGCTCTGTCCGGCCTTCCCAACTTGAAGCAGGCTCGTCCTCGATTCACGTAGTTCGTCGCCAGGTTTCGGATCGCCACGCCGGGGGAGAGACTCGGGGCGTCGGCATCCAGGTGAATTTCTATTGCTTGGCTGTAGTCGGCAATGGCCTTGTCGATCTCACCTCTTCGCTCGTGGGCCAGACCGCGCTGGTTGCAGGCGTAGCTGCTTGCCGGGTTCAGTCTGATCGCTTCGGTGAAGTCGGCGATCGCCCGGTCATAGTCGCGTTTTTCCAGGTAGGCATTCCCCCGGTCCCAGTAGGCCTCCGCGTAGACCGGGGTCAGTCGCAGGGCTTCGCCGTAGTCGGAAAGAGCCTCTTCGAGTCGACCTTGCCTGACGTAAAGGTCTCCGCGACGGTCACGAGCCGCGGCTAACTTTTTCTGGTAATGACGGATCTCTGCGTCCAGCCCGTCCAAGCCGTCCTTGGTAGCCATTGGGTCGAGATCATCCCGTTCATCCCTGACGTGGTCCAGCCCACGGCGCGAGGACGCAGACCCCACGGAGCCGCCCTCGGCGACCCCGGACAGTTCCAAGACGCGGTCGTACGTGCGTGTTGCATCCTCGAACTTCCCCTGGCTTCGCAGCACGTCGTCCAGGTAGTAGTAACAGCGGGCCAGCAGCAGATTGTACCGATCGGGATCTTCGGCCGCGAGCTTCTCGTAGATGGCAATCGCCGCACGCAACGACCGTTCGGCCGCTTCGTGCCTGCCCAACCTTGCACATCCCCAGCCGCGCTGGTATTGCATCGAAGCCAGGCGGGAACGATGCCGGGAACTGCCGCGGACTTCATCGGGCAGCCTGGCGTCGAGTTCCGTCGCGTAGTCCACGAGTTGTCCGACTTCCGTCAGGCCGTTTCGGCGAGCCAGACCCTGGATCGCCTCTTCCATGTGGTCCAGCAGACTATCGACCGTGCGATCCGCCCTCTTGCGCTGTGCCGCCTCCGCCTCGTAGGCGCCGGCGATTAGCAACGTGCTGACGGACATCGCCACGACCGCCATTACCAATACCGCGATGGCCGACCAAACGGCCGGCCGATGTCGTCGGGACCACTTGGCGACCCTTGCGGCCAGCCGCGGCCGGCGAGCTCGGATCGGCTTGTCTTCGACAAACCGCCGCAGGTCGTCGGCCAACTCTGCGGCCGTGGCGTAACGGGCCTGTGGCTCTTTGGCGATGGCCTTCAGGACGATCGTCTCCAGGTCCTTTGGGACTGCTCCGTTAAGTTGCCGCGGGGATGGAGGATCTTCCTCGATAATCTGCGACATGATTCGCTGCCGGTCGTCGCTCGCAAACGCAGGTTGCAACGTCAGCATTTCGCAGAGCGTAATGCCCAGCGAGTAAACGTCCGTGCGGTGATCCAACACACCATGTTTCGCCTGCACCTGCTCGGGGCTCATGTAGCGAAGCGTACCCAGCAGGTCGCCCGTCATGGTGAGATTCGTGTCGGTCTGTGTCATCGCCAGGCCGAAGTCGGCAATCCACAAGTGTCCTTCCGCGTCGGTCATCAGGTTCGACGGCTTGATGTCTCGATGCACCACGCCCATTTGATGTGCGTGCTCCAGCGCGCCGGCCGCCTGGATGCCCAGATTGGCTACACAGCGGAAGAACTCTACCGTGCGGGTCGAAGCCTCCGTGGAAACGCCCTCTTGCGCCTGGCGCCGAGTCTCGGTCAACGCGGATACCAGACCATGGGTCGAAGGAGGAGGTTCCGCAATGGGGGCATCCCCGTTGGCCGGCGACGGCCGAGGCGAATCCGAATCGCCCGCCGGGGAGTCCGGATCGTCAACGCGCCGCAGTTCCTCGATCACCTGGGCCAACGTCTGTCCTTCGACGTATTGCATCGCGTAGAAGTGGACGGCCCGCTCGCAGCCTACCGAATAGACGTGAACGATGTTCGGATGATCCAGTGCCGCCGCCGCTTGGGCCTCGTTCTTGAACCGCTGAAGCTGCCGCTGGTCCAACACGGCGGCAAACGGCAGCACCTTCAGCGCTACCCGCCGTTTCAAGGAGATCTGCTCCGCCTCGTAAACGACCCCCATCCCGCCACGGCCGATTTCCCGAACGATTCGGAAATCTCCCAGCATACCGCCCACGGGGCCGGCCGCGGTCTGCGTCCTCTCTTCCCCGGCCGTATCGGTTGCTTGTGGACGCCTGCGGAGTCCAATCTTGGGCAGGTCGGTCAAAAACTCCAGCGCCGGGATGATTTCCTGTAATTGGTCCGCGCAATCCGGGTGGCTGGCCGCAAAGGCCTGCAAGTCGACCTGATCGCCCGCTTGAAGCCGGCCGATGAGTTCGTCCACGATCGAGGCGAGCCTCTGGTCGCCGGTTGCCGCTCTGCTAACTGAGACAGACATCGTCGGGCCCTCGATCACTCAGTTTCCAGCAACCGGCGCAAGCGCAGTAGGGCGCGGAGTTGGCGCTGCGTGGCCGCGGTTTCGCTAATCCCCATGATCTCAGCACACTCGCCCATGGTGAGCTGCTCCAGATGTCGTAGAAGTAGGAGTTCCCGATCCTGCTCGGATAGTTGCCCCAGCACGGCTCGCACGCGCGTACGCAACTCTTCTCTCAGCAGGCTGCCTAGCGGGCCGGTCTCGCTGGTTAGCAGGTGGTCGACCAGTCGGGCCGCCGATGTCTCGGAAATGCCCAGATGCCGATCTCGATCCACGGCACGCCTGCCGGCCAAGATGTGACGGCGGTGAAGATCGACAAGACAATTCCACGCGATCTGGCGCAGCCAAGGGTAGAAAGCTATCGGTTGTTTGCCGACGTACTGAGCAAGCCTCCGCGAAGCCACCATGAGGGTCTCCTGTACCACGTCTGAGGGGTCAACCCGCGCAGCTAACCGCTCGTCCATGCGTACCGCCACCATCTGCCGCAGCCGCCCGCGATGGCGATCCAGCAGCTTGCCTGCCGCCGACGCGCTACCTTGGCGCACCCGGTCGATCAGCCTGGCCGTGTCCGGGTCGCTTGGGACCATGTCCGGATTCCTCTCTAGACACTAGCCACGCAGAAGCCGCAAGAATCTGACGGGAAATCTGCGGGAATTCTGCAGGGTTACTCCTGACTGAGAACGCCAGGGCCTCGTCTTAACCCATTTTGGCAAAGCCCGGAGCCTCGGGCAAGCTGTCGAAACTCCGGCAAACGTCGCTCGAAACTGCTCGGAGCCGAGCGCCCGAGGTTCGGGTGTGTGATTAGGCTGCTCGGGGCCTTTGCCGCGATTCTAGGTGGCTGTGGGCGTCGTGAGTGAAGGCGTCTGCACCAAGCCACCAGCCGCGAGCCGTCAAAATCGATGCTTGAGGGTGGGAGGCACCGGCGGCTGGGCTTGGCCTCTCGTACCGGGACGCAGAATACCACGTCGCTCGAGCCGGGGCTGAGGCCAGGCCGTGGGCGTCGGCGCCTTCGTCGGCAGGCACGTGCCACCGTTCGATCGACCTCCGCTCGCTTGACTTGCTTGCTTACTCCGCCGGAACTTGGGCACAACGGAAACCAATGCTGCCGACCCGGCTGTCGGGCCCGCCGCGGGAGCGGTTCGCCGAACGTGCGGGCCGCGCGTAGCCGCGCCAGGTCCCGCCACGCAACACCCGGTTGCCGCCCGTAGAAGGTCCCGTGGGATCAACTGTCGGAGAATTCGCATAGTAATCTCGATCATACCAGTCGGCACACCATTCCCACATGTTTCCGTGCATTTCGTAAAGCCCCCAGCCGTTTGGCTTCTTCCGACCAACACGATGCGCAAATTGCCCCGCGGGCCATTCGTCATACCAAGCGTAGTTGCCCGAGGCCAATGGATCGTCGCCAAAGCAAAAGCGCGTAGTGCTTCCCGCACGGCAGGCATACTCCCACTCTGCCTCCGTTGGCAAACGATAGGTACAGCCCTCGCTGGCCGACAGGTTCTCGCAGAACGCCACCGCATCCTCCCAACTCACCATCGTTGCCGGGTAATCCGGTCCCTCGTTTCCCCGCAGCTTACCCTTCCACGGGCAAACGCCCATCACCGCCGCGTACTGCTCCTGCGTCACCTCATGGACGCCCAGATAGAACGGCTTCGTGATCCGCACACGATGCTGTGGCCTCTCGTTGGCGCCGGCCTCTAAGTCCGAATCGGGCGAGCCCATCATAAACTCGCCCGCCGGGATTAACACGAACCGCATCCCGATCGAGTTGGTCTGCTCCTGAAGCCGCCAGACCTTACAGTTGGGCAGCGTTGATTCCAACTGCCGTACGCCCTGGTCGGTCACCTGCGTATGCGTCAGGTACAACTGCTGAAGTTCCTCAAGGTTCTCAAGATGCCTGACACCTTCGTCGCCGACGCTCGTTCCGCTGAGGCCGACGGTCTTGAGCTTCCGCAACCCGGCGAGATGTTCTATGCCCGTGTCGGTGACCTCCTCGCCCGAAACGAAGACGCGCTCCAACCGCGGCATGCGGCCGAGAAGCGCCACCGCATCGTCCGAAGCCCCCGGCGGCGAATCGACGGCCACGGCATTGAGGAACATCTCGTCGCCAAAGAGTCTCCGCTGCCAAGCGGCGCCGGAGGGCGTAGGATCACACGTTACCACCCATCCCAGTTCGCGGAGCGTCTCGATCGCCGCCCGCTGTTGCCTTGCTCGATGGACGGGAACCACCAACACGCCCATCACAACGCACGCCAGCGTTACAACAACAATCAGCGTCCGCAGGCTGAACTGATACCAGCGGCGTCTCGGTCTCGGCGGGCGGAAATCGCTCATCGTCGTCCGACCTGCACTTACCTACTTGCCCTGGCTGGCTGGAACTGCGGCCACACGAAAGCCCAGGTCGTTGTCCCGGCCCTCAGGCACGGACCCGTAACGAAACGCCGAGCGGCAGTACCTGGCGTAGCGGTTCCAGCAACCGCCCCGGAACACCCGGCCGGAGGCCGTAGTCGGCCCGGGCGGATCGTTCATTGGCGACTTCCCATAGTACTCCTCGTCGTACCAGTCCTGGCACCACTCCCACACGTTGCCGTGCATGTCGTACAGACCGAGATCATTGGGGCGGAAACTGCCAACCGGAGACGTGAACACGTAGCCGTCATTCGAGGTGATCGCGAAATCCGCCGTTGGCAGTCTCTGCTTCAGCGAAGCGTCCGCCACGTTCCCGACCGCCGCCAGGTCTTCTGTGCCGTCCCCGTGGTAGAAGCGTGTCGTCGTTCCCGCTCGACACGCATACTCCCACTCCGCTTCCGTGGGCAAACGATACGCCCGACCCTCGTTCTTGCTCAGCCAAGCGCAAAAAGCCACCGCATCGTTCCAACTCACGTTCACCACGGGGTGGTTATCTGCCTGGGCAAAGCCGAGATTCCGCCACGTGTACTCTGGGCCAGAGTCAAGCTCACCCTCCGCGTCATTCCATCCGTAGCCGCCCTCTCCGTCCTTCTCGGCCTCGGTCTTGTAGTCGGTATCGTCAACGAATCGCCGGAACTCGCTCACCGTCACTTCGTACATGCCCAGGTAGAACGGTTTCGTGATCCGTACCTGGTGTTGCGTCTCATCATCGAAGCGTTCTTCTTCCGATGCCGGCGACCCCATCATGAACTCTCCTGCCGGGATGAGCACGAACTTCATGCCGATCGAGTTGGTGAAGACCTTCTCCGTGGGGAAGGCTGCCTGTTTCTTTGCGGGAGGCACATTCCCGCCCGTGGCGGCTGCCTCTCCCGTCGGCCCCGTCGCGTCGGTCCCATCACCGCATCCCCCGGCAAGAACAGCCACCGCCAACCAGACTGCGAATAACCGCATGATGAACCTCCCACCCGAAAGCACCCTTGGCCACGCCGGCCAGTCTACCACACCTCGCGGCCGCGGGAGAAGGACCTTGGGCATGTGGCCGTCAACGCCGGCGACGATACCAGATCAGGCCGGCCAGGGTGGCGAAGGGCAGGAGGGCGAGGGTGCCGGGCTCGGGGATGCTGGCGACGCGGAAGCCTATGCCGCGGTTCTCGTCCGTCGGGGTGCCGGCGTAGCCGCGGGAGTAGGCGCGCAAGATGCTGGAACTGTAGGCCCAAAGGCCGCCACGCAAGCCACGCGACGAACCGGCGGCGTAGCCGGGGTCGTCGTACGGACTCTCCGTCCACTCCTGGTTGTTGCCCATCATGTCGAACGTACCGTTGAGTTCTTCACTGCCGCTGCCGACATCCCATGAGCTACCCGGATCGGTGGCGTATCCACCGTGCCTGTAGTTCCAGCCCGTACCGTTCGTCCCGTCACCCTGATGCAGCGTGTCACCAGGCTTCGTCGCGTACCCCTGAATTTCAGACCCGTTCCAGTACGCCGCCTTGAACCATTCGTCGTCCGTCGGCAGGAAGTAGAAGGCGTCCTTGTGCCGATACAGATTCGTGCCCCCGGCGGCCTCGGCGGCGCTCCAAGTGGCCAGAGCGTAGTCCGGCCCTCCCTGCGTGCCGGTGAACTTGTATGCGGGCAGATGACCCTCACTCGTGTTCAGCCAGTTGACCATCTGTGCCGCTTCGTACCAACTCACATTGTTGGTCGGAACGTTCGTGCCCGTGTGAGTGGCACTCGAATTATACGCGATTGACGGATTGCCCTTCGGTGTGCCGTCGATGGCGACGAACTTGTTCCACTGGTCGTTTGTGATTTCGTACACGCCCATGCGATAGCTGTTGTTGACGATGCCGAAACCATCAAGACCGCCCTCGTTCGTCTGTGCAACCGTCGGGTTCGTGCTGGCGGAGATGTCCACGAAGTCGATCGTGAACTGATTCACCCCCGTGCCGAAGGTATCGGCCTGGGCAGGCGAGGTGAGGGCCATCACGGCTATTGCGGCCACGACAACGCCGGACCGATGTGAACGCCTCTTGAGCATGCTTATGCCTCATCGAAAACCATTGATTGCGAAATACCCTAACGCAACGACCGCTTACGTCTGCGCCAGCCGTAAGTGGCCAGGCCGATGGCGCCGACGGCGGCGAGGAGGGCGAGGGTGGAGGGCTCGGGGATGGCGGCAACACGAATCCCGTCAATCCAGACCTGTTGGTTGCTCAGGTAGTTCAGGTGATTGATGGACGCCATGTTGCTGCGGAAACGTAGCGGGGTAGGAGAACTGAAACGCTGGTCATCGACGTAGAACTCGTAGGTGCGCGTCGTGGGGTCGATCAGCAAGCTGACCTTCTGCCACTCCATGGGCGTCACGGCGAATCCCGTATCGAGCGAAGTGCCCCCGCCGGCGCCGTTCCCGTCCAGGGCGCGGAAGTGGCCACCTCCGACCGCCCAGGCAACCGCCGTGCTCGCCACAGTCCCACCGGTCCCGATACGCCCTCCAAAGGGCGTCGACCCGCTGGTGATCTTCACGTACTGCTCGACCCAGAAGGGCGTGGTCTGGTTGACGTCCCAGTAGCGCCACGCACCGACTTGACCGGACGCAGTCCCCCGCAGGCGCAAATCACCGTCGCCCTTGTGAGCGTCGAGATCGGCAATTGCCTGCACGGTACCCGTGCTTACCGCCCAGCCGTTGTCCTTCCACGAGCCCCAAGTATTCGTGCCCCACCCCGGTTCGCTCTGACCCTGGCCCCAGAGATTCGCGTTGAGTTGGTAGTAGTCCGAATCGAAATCGGCGGCCGCGATGGTCTCTCCCGTTGTCAATGGGACACCCAACGCCGTATTCCATGCGGGCAGGAGTAGCGTCACCGTTGCCGTTGCGACGAACGTGCCAAGCTTACAGATTGGCGGATACATTGCGTGCCTCCTTTGAACTTACAGGTGACTTCTCGCCTTGGAATGAAGTACAGACGGACAATCTCCGCGCTGGGAAGACTCAAGGAAACTTGACCCGCAGCCGCACGGATCACTTCGACACGCCAGACGATCATCACGGACAAAACCGCAACGTCAGATTGCGTGTCGGGAAAGCTGCCTCGTGGTGGAGTTATCGTGCCTCGGGCAGATACTCGTGAACTCGGAACGCCTGTTACGCTACCACGGCCGTGGACCGTGGTCAACGAAGTTCTTTGGGCGTGGGGCGGATTCTCGAAGAACGGCCCTGGCGGGGGGGCTGCTGGCATCCACGATTCTGGGCCGCGTTTCAAGAGACAGCCGATTCTGGCTCGGACCAGTGGATGCTGGCCCTTGAGGTTCGACATGTAAGGAACGGCGATTCCGGCAGGCGGTTCAGCTTGCCTCCGGCCAATGTCGGGCAGGGCGTTTTTCTCGAAGCCAAGGAGCCGGTCGGATGGCCGCCCAGCCGCGAATGGAATCCAGAGTGAACTGGCCCAAGCTGATCACGAAGAGGATCGCCGACCTGCCCACAGCAGGCCAACCACGGCCGGCCAACGACGGGAGAGCTCTTACCTGCTGGAACAACGGACCTTGACACGGCGCACCTCGGCCAGCGCACAAAGCACAAAGTGGTATGTGGTATAATGCCGTCGGGCAGTCTATCCTGGCACCGAGACAACCGGACGACGGCGTGTCGAGAGGAACCTGGCGAACTCTTGCGGAGTGACAAAAGATGAAACGACGTTCGTTCCTGAAGATCACCGGAAGCGCCTGTGCATCGGCCCTGATGGCATCGCCGGCCACCCCGGCCGGTGGCCGCGAGAGTCGTTCCGGCCGGCGCGAGGTGCCTTTGGAACGCGGGATGGTGGAATCCAGAAACCAGAACCGGTCGACCGTGGTTTCTCGCGGCGGAATGGTGTGTGCCAGCCAGCCGTTGGCCGCAATGGCAGGAGTCGACGTGCTCAAGGCCGGCGGCACCGCGGTCGACGCGGCCGTGTGTGCCAATGCCGTGCTCAGCGTAGTCGAACCGATGATGTGCGGGCCCGGCGGCGATCTGTTCGCGATCGTGTGGAGTGAAAAGGACAAGAGGTCGTACGGCCTGAACGCCAGCGGCCGCTCGCCGTACGGCTGGTCTCTGGAAGACGCGGCGAAACTCGCCCTGAAGGAGATTCCCACGCTCAGCCCGCTCTCCTGGAGCGTGCCGGGCTGCGTTAGCGGCTGGGAGGCCCTGTTGAAACGCTTCGGCAAGTTCACGCTGGGCAAAGTCCTTCAGCCGGCGATCGCCTATGCTCGCGACGGATTTGCCGTTTCGCCGGTCATCGCTCGTGACTGGTCGATCGATCCCCAGAAGGACCGCCTTCTGGCCCCGACGTATCTCCCGGACGGGAAGCCGGTCCGCTTCGGCGACGTCTTCAAGAACCCCGACATGGCGGGCTTCTTCGAGATCCTTGCCGCCGGCGGGGAAGGGGCCTTCTATCGGGGCGAAATCGCCGAGCGAATCGTCAAGTTCTCCCAGGCGCATGGCGGCCGGTTCTCGATGCGCGACTTTCGCGATCACCGCGCCGACTGGGTCGAACCGGTCAGCACCGATTACCGCGGCTACGACGTCTTCGAGTTGCCTCCCAACGGCCAGGGAATCGCCACGCTGCAAATCTTGAACCTGCTCGAGCACTTCGACGTCAAAGAACTCGAGCCCAACGGAGCCGAGCATCTGCATCTGCTGATCGAGGCGAAGAAGCTGGCCTTCGAGGATCGGGCCGTCTACTACGCCGACATGGACTTCGCCCGAGTGCCGGTCGAAGAACTGATCTCGAAGGAGTACGCTCGAGAGCGGGTCAAACTGATCGATCCGCGGCGTGCCGCCCAGTCGGTGGCCCCGGGGCGGCTGCGAAGCGAGGCCGACACGACCTACCTGACGACGGCCGACCGGTACGGCAACATGGTGTCGCTCATCCAGAGCGTCTATTACGGCTGGGGCTCGCGCTACGTGCCCGACGGACTGGGCTTCTGCCTGCAGAACCGGGGACGGCTCTTCTCGCTGGATCCGCACGCGCCGAATCGGCTCGAGCCACACAAACGGCCGTTCCACACGATCATTCCGGCGCTGGTGACCCGCGGTGGCAGGCCCGTCTTGTCTTTCGGCGTGATGGGCGGCGACTTCCAGCCGCAGGGGCAGTCTCAGGTCCTGATGAACTTGATCGATTTCGGCATGTCGGTCCAGCAGGCGGGCGAACAGCCTCGGGTGGCCCATTTCGAGAGTTCGACACCCACCGGGGGGAAGATGGCCGGGCCGGGCAGCATCGGCCTGGAACGCCATCATCGCGACGCCGTCCGCGCGCGGCTTGCGGCCATGGGCCACACGGTTCGGGCCGGCGTGGGCGTCTTCGGCGGCTACCAGGGTATCTGGCGCGAGGAAGACCCGCGACGCTACTTCGGCGGTTCCGATCCCCGCAAGGACGGCTGCGCGTTGGGATACTGACCGGCGGGCGTGGTAGGGCAGGGATGAGGATGATCCTACCGGCGCGAAGCTGTCCTTCCAAGAATGCAATCTTCTTACGACACCGAGTGGACTGGCGTGGACGAGGGCATCGAATAGGTCGTCGCGTTTCTTCTCTGAGCGCGCTCGACGGTTCGGTAGTACCTCATTGCGGCTAATCTTGGCAGTTGGGGTGGCTGGGGCAAAGCGCAGCGGTGCCCCAGGTTGGCAGCCCTTTCGCAGCCCGTGAGTCACTGGGGCACCGCTGCGCTTTGCCCCAGCTACCCACAAGATAAGCTGCAAGGCGGCACTAGCCCTCACCCTCCTCCAGTTGTCGCATGTGGTCTTCGGGAGACGCGGGCCGTTTTCGCCGGCGTTTGGGTCGGACACATTCCGGGGCGAGCTTGCCGTCTTCGACGCCGTCGACCAGATCGACCTTCTTCACCATCCGGGCGATCTCTTCCTGAGTCAGCACGCCCTTGGCCATACAGGCCTCGGCGAGTGCCTGGATGAAGAGCAACGCCCGACCCAGATCGTCCTCGAGTTGACGCACGCGGTCGACGAGCTGAATCCCGGGATCGTTCGCCCGGCGGCGGCGGTATCGTTCGATCTTCTCGTCGATCGTCTCGCGGTAACGATCTCCAAAGTACTTGCTCATGGCATACCCGGTCCACATGGCTCTCCCTTTCATCGAAGGTTCTGCGGGATGTCCCGGTCTGGGGGCACGGGCCGCTGCGCGGCGAGCCAGCCGGCCGGCAGTCCATGCCTCCCCGATGACCTCATGATACCAATCGAGCGGATGGTACAGTAGCGCAATAGCGAAGCCCGCCGGCGGTGGCCGACGGGCTTCTGCGGTGTGGGAGGTCTGCTGCGGTGCGCCGTGGTGCCGCCGGCAGAGCCTAGTTCGTGCTCACCTTGTCCTCTTCGCCGGGGCTGGCCTTGCGTTGCTCGGCCAGGGTGTTGGCCATGGTCGTCAGTTGCATGCCGGCTTGCAGTTCCATGGGCGAGAAGAAGGGGTACGAGACGCCGTTGGCGCGGTTGATCCTCTTGGCGGCCAGTTCCTCGAAGCTCATGTCGTTGTTCAAATTCCAGGCAGCAACCTGGGCCGCCCGTTGGTCGATCCGGCCGGTGCCCAACATCCGCAGCAGTTCGTGAACCGGTTCACGATCGGTGAACTCATCGACGGGGATGATCTTGTACTTCATCGCCGGCCGGGGCTCGGGCTTGCCGTGCTCGAGGCAAACCGTGGCGACTTGCAAGCGGCCGACCTTCTCGGGCGGGATGTTCATCATCCCCATTCCCATGCCGCCCATGCCGCCCATCATTCCTCCGCCGCCCATCATTCCCCCGCCCATGCCCTGGCCGCCACCCATACCACCACGCCGACCGCCGCCACCACCCACGCCGCCTATGGGCTGGGCCAACACGGGCACACCGGCAAACGCCTCGGGCAGTTTGATGTTCAGCGGCTTCTTCGTCTTGTTCTCGATCAGCACGCGGGCTTGCTTCGAGTCGCGGGGGATCAACTTCACGTCGATCTGGTCCTGCTCGATTGCCGAGAAGAGCTCGACCGTTTCGTGATCGGGGTTGTATTGGCCCGGTTTGGGCGGCTTGGTCGGACGGTCACCCGCCACGGCAAGCGCCGGCAACACGATCAGCACCACGGCCAACAAAAGCCCCAACGATCGCCAACGCAGAGTCATCTTCATATTCCTCCGATAGGGAATCTCTGTCCGTGCGCAGCAGGAGCCTCCCGCCACTTCTCCACACTCCTTCTAGAGTAACCGGCCAAGGCAAGAAAGCCAAGTAGAAAACGCCAGGGGAATGTGGGTGTGCTTCGGGGGCCTGGTTCATGCGTAATCTGGGGGGTGTCTGTGTAATACTATAGAGTGTTTTCTCGGGCACGTTTCCACGAAGACGTGCATTGCATTGTTCCGCGCGAAGAGCCGTGTTGGCTTGCCGAAAGAGACGCCTGCCGTGGGAGATAGGACAACCCCCTCTTTCGGGCTGATAGCCGTGAGGCCGCGGGCGGTGGGCATGCTATGGTTGACAAACTGCCCGGCGAATCCTTACATTGGCGGGTTTATATGATTTGGAAATCGCCGGTTCTAGGCCCCAGGAAAAAGAGAAGGTTGCACGATGGAGTTCTTTCGAGTTGTATTGGATCGCAAACCGCGCCGCGCATTGCTCGGCACGCTTGGCACACTCGTTGTGCTGCTGCTCTCGGCCAGCCCCTGCCTGGCCGCCGAGGAAGACGCCTCGACGATGACAGATGAGTTGATGCGTTTTGGCCCCTATTGGCTGCTGGCCTTTGCGGCGTCGATCGTGGCGTTGGTATTCGCCTGGCGGTTTTTCAAGTCGGTGATGGCAGCCGACGAGGGCAACGAGGAGATGATCGAGATCGCCGAGCACGTCCGCACCGGCGCCGACGCCTACCTCTGGCAGCAATACAAGATCGTCTTCTGCTTCTTCGTGGTGATCTTCGCACTACTTCTGTACCTGGCCTTCGGCCTGCACGTGCAGAACCCGATGGTCCCGTTCGCGTTTATTACCGGCGGGTTCTTCTCCGGCCTGGCCGGTTG
This sequence comes from uncultured Planctomycetaceae bacterium, assembly GCA_964472545.1. Lineage (GTDB taxonomy): Bacteria > Planctomycetota > Planctomycetia > Pirellulales > Thermoguttaceae > CAYYNP01. The sequence continues at coordinate 27,717 of CAYYNP010000011.1, forward strand.
GTTCGGTATGAAGACGGCCACCTGGGCCAGCAGCCGCACGGCCGCCGGGGCCGAGAAGTCGTTGAACCAAGGCTTGCAGGTCGCGTTTCGCAGCGGGGCGGTGATGGGGTTGACGGTCGTCGGCCTGGGGCTGCTGGATATTACGCTTTGGTTTGCCGCCTTGAAGTGGCTTTCGCCTGCCCTGTTCGGCATCGAATGGACGCTGGTCGAAATCACCGTCACGATGCTCTGCTTCGGTATGGGTGCCAGCAGCCAAGCGCTGTTCGCGCGTGTCGGCGGCGGCATCTTCACCAAGGCGGCCGACGTGGGGGCCGACCTGGTCGGCAAAGTCGAAGCCGGCATTCCCGAAGACGACAAGCGTAACCCGGCCACCATCGCCGACAACGTGGGCGACAACGTGGGCGACGTGGCCGGCATGGGAGCCGACCTCTACGAGTCATATTGCGGCTCGATCCTGGCCACCGCCGCGTTGGGCGTGGCCGCGTTTGCCGGGCCGGGGCTGATGAGCCAGGTAACCGGAGACATCAGCAACACCGAGATGCAGATGCGGGCGCTGTTCCTGCCGATGGTGATGGCCGGCGTGGGCATCGTGCTCTCGATCTTGGGAATCTACCTGGTCCGCACCGAAGAGCAGGCCGACCAGAAGACGCTGCTGAAGGCGCTGGCGCGGGGCGTAAACGTCTCGAGCCTGGCGATTATCGCCGCCGCTTTTGGCTTTACCTATATCCTCCTGCCGGACTTCATGAACGTGGCGTACAGCGTGATCGTGGGCCTGGCGGCCGGCTGGCTGATCGGCAAGTGGACCGAGTATTGCACCAGCGATGAGTTTGGTCCCACGAAGAAACTGGCCGACCAGGCGCTGACCGGGCCGGCCACGATCATCATCATCGGGATCGCCGACGGCATGAAGAGCGTCTGGTTCCCCGTGATTGTCGTCGGTGCGGCCACCTTGCTCTCGTTCGGCTTCGCCGCCAACTGGCACTACGGCGACGTAAACTACTTCGCCATGGGGCTCTACGGCGTGGGCATCGCCGCGGTGGGTATGCTCAGCACGCTGGGCATCACCCTGGCCACCGACGCCTACGGCCCGATCGCCGACAACGCCGGCGGCAACGCCGAGATGGCCGGCCTGGAGCCGATCGTCCGCGAGCGGACCGATGCACTCGACTCGCTGGGCAACACTACGGCCGCCACCGGCAAGGGATTCGCCATCGGCTCGGCCGCGCTGACGGCCCTTGCCCTGCTGGCAGCCTACGTCGAAGAAGTCCGCATGGGATTCGTCCACTGGGGCGATTCGGCGCTGGAATCGGTCGAGCCGGGCCTCTACAAGCTCAACGACCAGTTTGTCGCGTCGGTCGTCAAGGACGAGGACGGTGAGAACGAAGTCACCGGCTATTTGGCGATGCCGTTGCAGCTTCGTGAATTGGCCGAAAAGGAACAAGACGCGATCAATGCCGCCACGGACGCAGAGGCCGAAACGCTCCGTGCCGACACGTGGGGTGCGTTGGACTTCAGCGGCGGGCCGGTTGCGGCCGGCGATCTGCTGGAACTGGGGAAGGATGGCACGCCTCAATTCGACCGCACCGACGCCGAGTTGGTTCCGGTCACCACCGCCACGATGTTCGACTGGATGGGCTACTACCGTTGCGACTTGATGAACCCGAAAGTGCTGGTCGGTGTCTTTCTCGGGGCGATGGCCACGTTCGTCTTCTGTGCGATGACGATGAAGGCGGTGGGACGGGCGGCGTTCGGGATGGTCGAGGAGGTGCGGCGGCAGTTCCGCGAGAAGCCGGGCATCATGGACTACAAGGACAAGCCCGACTATGCCGCCCCGGTTGCCATCAGCACCAAGGCCGCCCAAAAGGAGATGATCATACCGTCATTGCTGGGGCTGCTGACGCCGATTGCCGGCGGGCTATTGCTGGGCGTGGCCGGCGTGATGGGCCTGTTGGTCGGCGCGCTCTGCTGCGGTTTCTGTGTGGCCGTCTTCATGGCCAACGCCGGCGGTTCCTGGGACAACGCCAAGAAGTACATTGAGGGCGGCGCCCACGGCGGCAAGGGCACCGACGCCCACAAGGCGGCCGTCGTCGGCGATACGGTCGGCGACCCGTTCAAAGACACCAGCGGCCCCAGCCTGAACATCCTCATCAAGCTGATGAGTATGGTCAGCGTGGTCGTGGCCGGGCTGATCGTCCGCTACAGCCTCACGGGGCTGGGGATTTTCTAGCGGGCCGGCGGAAACGCGTGTGCCGCTGCCAATCCTGGTTCCCAAACTTCAGTTTGGGAACCAGCGTAGGCGGCCGACGGCACGCCCCGTAGCCGAAGTCGCCAGACTTTGGATGGCACCACGGAAAACGCCAGATTCTGGCGAATTCGGCTACGGTTGGTAGAAATGTGACCTAATACTCGTCCCCGCCCACCAACTGCTGCTCCACTTTATCCGCCTGCCAGGCCACGGCCGAGAGCACGCGGCTGACCGCCAACGGGTCTAGCGTCTCGGCGAGTTGGTTGGCCTGGATGCAGACCACCTCGGAGCCGTCGACTTGGCGGACCGCGAACGCGCCGTGGAGCATCTTGGTGTTGTAGCGGAGCAACGTCATGGCGTTTTTCTCGGTCACCGGGCCGCAGATCGACCAGTAGTTGACCATCGAATGGCCCGACTTGTCGGTCTGGCCGAACTCGACGCTGACGAGTTGCTTCCTTAGCGAGCCGACGGGCACCGTGATCCGCAATACTTCGCCGGCCTCTTCGATCTTGTGTCCGGCGGCCTCCGAGACCGAGCGGACCAATGCCTTGGGGTCTTTGGCCACCGGCGCGGCCGGGGCCAATTCGCCGAAATCGGGGCCCGCCGGCCCGGCTGCGGCAGCGGCGGCTCCCGCGGCGGCTGCGGCCGGAGCGCCGGGTGGCTGCTGCGGCGCGGCGGGGGGCGCTTGTCCGCCGGGCTGCATCGACTGCTGGATCATGCCCGGCATCATCATGCCGAATCCGGCGCCCATGCCCATGCCCATCGCGCTGCCACCCATCGCCCCGCCGCCCTGTTCGGCCAGCTTGGCCATGCTGTTGGCGGCCTGAAACTTCATGAAGGCGTCGAGATCGCCCACGGCGGCCATCGAACTGCGGGCGTCGATCTTCTCCTCGACGTCCTTCGGCGGAGTGATGGCGTTGATGAAGAAGTCGACCAGTTCCAGGCCGTATTTGCCGAACTCCTCAGCAACCTTTGCCCGGGTGCCCGCGGCCACCTCGTCGTACTTGGCCACCAGATCCAAGAGGCTGATACCCAGCGTACCCAGCAGGTCTTGCAGCCGGGAGACGATCAGGTCCTTCAAGAAGGAGGTGACTTCGTCGGTGGTGTATTTGCCCTGAGTGCCGACCAGCGTGCTCATCAACAGCTTGGCGTCGACCACGCGGAACGAGTACTTGCCGAAACTTCGCAGCCGCACCATGCCGAACTCGCTGTCGCGGAAGGGGATCGGCTGCCGGGTGCCCCACTTCTGATCGAGGAAGGTCTGCTTGCCGATGAAGTAGACCTGGGCCTGGAAGGGCGACTTCTGCCAGGGGATGGTCAGAATCCGCGTGAGGATCGGCACGTTGGCCGTGGTCAGCGTATGGCGGCCGGCGCCGAAGGAGTCCATCGCCTTGCCGTCGCGGAAGAAGATCGCCTCCTGGTTCTCCTGCACGATCAACTGGGCTCCGATCTTGATATCGGCCGATCCTTGCGGCGGCTCGCGGTGGACCAGCGAGTTGTTCGATTCGTCGAAATACTGGATGACTTCCAAGCGAATGGCCATCTTCAATCCCTTCGTGTTCGGTCGTCTTGTCGGTCGTAGGGTGCGTGAAACGCACCGACGCAAACCATCTGCCCAGCAAACTACTTGCCCGGCGGTGCGTTGCACGCACCCTACGAGGCCTACTCCAATCCCTTGAGCATGTCTTCCCGCGTGTCCCAATGCTCTTCCAGTTCCTCGGTCTGCCGCAGCAAATCGGGCACCAGCGTGGCCACTTCGTCCTGCTTCTGCGGCAGGTCTTCGACGGCCTCGGCGAGCTTCTCGACGTGCTGCATCAGCGCCGCGTCGTGTTCGTAGACCCGATCCAGCAGGTCCTCTTTGACCTGCACCAGATCGAAGAAGCCGCTGTAGCCTTGCATGGCCCCGCGGATCCGGCCGATCAGCTTGTCGAGCCGGCCGCGAATGCGGTCGATCTGCGGCAGCAGGTCGATCTGGCCCGCCTCGGCCAGCGGTCGGGTGAGGTTATCGACCCCCCGCTTGCTCCGCTCGAGCCGATCGGCCAGCCAGTCGCGTTGCAGGTCGTCGGCTTCGCGGCGGTATTCCTTCTCCAGATACCCCCGAAAGCCGGGAATGTAGCGCAAAATGGTCTCGATCCAACCGCGGCGTTCGGTATGGTCTCTGGGCTCGATCATGGTCGAATCCTCTGTGCAGTTTCTGGTGGAGAAAAGCCGCCCTACAGAGCAGCCCATACTATGCCACCCATTCCGGCGGATCGAATGCGTATCTACCTTGGCCCGACCAGCCAAACGCATGATAGCCTGAGGCGGTCTGCCGCGGAAGCCGGCCGACCGAACGCTGCGGGGGAACGACAGACACCGCAGCCCCGGCGGCCGGTCCCAGTCGCCAGTTACTGTGCAGTGCTATTCGCTGCGGGCGCGGCAATCTTGCGAAGGCGCCGGAAGATGCCTTCCTGTTCCCCCTAAAGCCCCGACTTTCACGTGCCCTCCAATCCGATTCCTATTGGCACGCCCAACCCTCCCTGTTATAGTCCCCCCGCGATTTTCCTCGCTCCTTGCACCCGCTTTCTCAAGGTCTCTCGATGGATGGAAGTCAAGTCAAACGCATCTTGGCCGTGGCGGCCTGTCTGATTCTGGTGACGTCGGGCGGATGCGCCGATTTCTTCTCGGCGCCGTCGTGGATGCCGTTCGCAAAGCGGTCGTCGCCCAGCATTCCGGGCATCACCCCGCCGGATGAGAGGATTGCGGAATTGAAGAAGATCGCCACACGGGCCGGGTCGAAGACCCCGCAGCAGAAGCAGGAGACGGTGATTCAATTGGCCACGGCCATCCGCGGTGAAGGCGACCCGTCGATCCGTGCCGAGATCGTGCGTACGCTCGGCTTCTATCCCGGCGACGTGGCCGACGGTGTGCTTCACGCGGCCGTGGGCGATCCCAGCACCGACGTGCAGCAAGCGGCCTGCGAAGCCTGGGGACGCCGCGGCAACGGCCAGGCGGCGTTGGTCCTGCAACGGGTGGTCGAAGACGAGGAGGCCTACTCTCAGGTCCGCATTGGCGCCGCCCGGGCACTGGGACGGATCAAGGACCAGTCGGCCGTCCATGCGTTGGGCAGCGCCTTGGAAGACAGAAACCCGGCCCTGCAATACCAGGCCGTGTTGTCGTTGCGCGAACTCACCGGCGAAGACCTCGGCAACGACGTCAATCGCTGGCGGCAATACGTTCGCGGCGAGTTGCCGGGGTCCGGGGGCTCTTCGATTGCGGGGCGCGGCCGCGGCGTGTTTTAGAGTCCTGTTGAAGATGCGTGTGCCACTGCTTCGCAGAAGCAGTGCCGCTTCGATTCGCTACAAGAAGCACTGCTTCTGCGAAGCCGTGGCACACACGACCAAACACAGTTGGCCCTGTTTCGTCAGGCTGCCGTTGCCCTTTCAGACAGAAGCCCTTAAGATGGGGTGGTATCGGTGGGAAAGCGCTGGCACAAATCGCATCGCAGCGGCCGGCAGCCTTCGGGGCATCTCGCCGCGAAGCACGACTCCCGACAGCAGGCCGGAACCACGGGAATGCAGCCGTTACGTTTCACCGAGCAATTTAAGACGCTCTATGACCTGGCGCTTCAGTTGAACGAATCGTCGGGTGCCGATGCGATTCTGCTGCTGTTGGAAGGGTCTGCCGATTGGCAGCGGCTGAAAAAGATGGCCGGCGACGAGAAGATCGTGATCGCCGCCGACACGGCCGAGCAGGCCGACGAGGCCAAAGAGGCCGGGCTCGAATCGGTGCGGATCGATATGCCCGACAGCCCGGTCTACGAACGGCTTACCCAGGCCGTGCTCGAGGCCGTGGCCGACGACGTGCTGGCCCCCGGTTCGAGCGTCGTCTCGCTCTACAGCGGCTTCGACGCCGACACGCTCGACTCGGTCAGCCTGATCAACCTCGACGAACATCTCAACCGGCTCACCGGTCGCGATCTGCGGCAGTTGGAGACTCGGGTGCCGCTGGACACGCTGAAGGTGGTCGTCGACCTGGCCGTCGAGATCGGCCGCGAGGGCCGCGAGGGCAAGCGGATGGGCACGTTGTTCGTCGTCGGCGACGCCCGCAAGGTGCTGGCGTGCAGCCGTCCGGCCGGTTTCGACCCGGTCAAAGGCTACAACCGCCGCGAGCGGAATCTGGGCGATCACCGGGTACGCGAGGGCGTCAAAGAATTCTCGCAGATGGACGGCGCCGTGGTCGTCTCGGCCGACGGTACGGTCGAGGCAGCCTGCCGCTACCTCGATTGCTCGGCGGCCGACGTCACGCTCTCGAAGGGGCTCGGCGCCCGTCACTGGGCCGCAGCCGCGGTCAGCCGGGCAACCAACGCCGTGGCAGTCACGGTTAGCGAGACCAACGGCACCGTCCGCATCTTTCAAAACGGCGAGGTCGTGCTGCGGATCGAACCGCAACTCCGCCGGCCGATGGTCTGGAAAGAGTTCGAGTACGAGCCGCCCCACGTCGAGCCGAAGGGCAAGGCCAAGGGCGAGGGCAAATCGAAGGGCGAAAGCAAGACCGGCTGACGATCGCTTGCGCAACGGCAGGAGCAACTAGCCGGGGGCGGAAGCCCCCGGACGGTCAGCGCCTGTGAGCCCCACGCGGCAGCCGAGACGTCCACCTTCCGACGGCTTCTGCCCGCGGCTGGTCTGACAATCCTCTATGGCAGCGACCATTTCTGTCGCCCCTTCGGGGCTCACGCGACAAGACGACGATCCCGTTTCCAGGGGCTAACGCCCCTGGCTATTGACTACCGTCCCTTTGGGACTCGAAAAACCTGGCACGTTTTCGACAGGTCAGGGATCGCCACAGAATCCGGCAGACCCCCGCGGCTGGCCCCGCGATCGTCGGTCGGGTAGAATCTACGCTGTGCCATCCCACTCTGCTTAAGGAGACGTCCCATGCGAAGTGTGCTTCTTGTGCGTGTTGTTCGTTTGGCTGTGGTCCCGACGATCCTGGCTGCGGCGTGGCTCGGCCCGCCGGCAGTCGCATCTTCAGAAGCCGCCGGGCTGGAGGACACGTCCCTGGTGCTGCCGCCGGCCGACGCGGCGTTCTATAGCGCGGGGCTGCGAAACCGCGAGCAGATCGAGGCCGTTATCAACAGCCGGGCGTGGGCCAAGATCATGGCGATGCCGGTAGTTCAGATGGGGCTGGACGCCCTGAAGGCCGAAGCGTCCGATCCGCGCAGCGTTCCCGGCCAGGTGCTGGCGGCCGTGCAGGACCCGGCCGGCCGGCCGGTGGTCGACACCGTGCTGGATATGCTCTCGCAGGAAGTCTTCGTCTACGGCGACGCAAGTTGCGTGGACGCCCTGGAGCTATTCCAGGGGTTGCTCGGCTCGGCCCAATACGGTCCGGCCATGATGCAGTTGGGCAACGCGGCCGAGGGCATGCCGATCGGCGACCAACAGGCAATGTTGCTTTTTACCACGCTGGCCGACAACCTCGATCGGCTGAAAGTGCCCGGCGTGACGGTCGGCTTCAAGCTGACCGACAAGCGCCGGGCGGCCGACCTGCTCGATCAGTTGTACGAGATCGCGTCGGCCGCGCTGGAAGAGGAACCGAAGCTGAGCGGCCGCCTGAAGCGGCAGACGGTCGACGGCCACGAGTATCTCACCTTCACGCTCAACGGCCGGATGATCCCCTGGCGTCAGACGGACATCTTCCGGCTGGCCGATCGGCCTTGGAACGAGGGGCAGGTCGAGAAGGTCGTGGCCCACATCCGGAACATGAAGTTGGTCGTCGCCCTGGGCATTCGCGAGGACTACCTGCTGTTGTCGATCGGCCCTTCGACCAAGTCCCTGGCACGGCTGGGCAAGGGCAGACTGCTGGTCGACCGGCCGGAACTCGCGCCACTGAAGCCGTTCGCCCAGCAGCGGCTGACCTCGATCAACTACGTCAGCGAGGCACTGATGGCTCAATTGAGCTACGCGCCGGAGGACATCGACAGCATATGCGGCTACGTCGACATGCTGTTGCCGGCGACCGGGCTTCCGGAGGCTGAGATGGACCGCATTCGAGGCGACGCCGCCGCGTTGGCCGACGACATCAAGACCCTTCTCTCCGAGCCCGGCGCGATCACCTCCTTCGGCTTCCTCACCGACCGCGGTCTGGAAGGATATACGTACGACTGGCGCGAACACGCTTCGCTGGACGGTTCGAAGCCGCTCGACGTGCTCAACCACGTCGGCGGCGACCCGCTGCTGGTGTTTGCCAGCCGCTCGAAGCCCCAGCCGCAGCGCTACGAGATGCTGGTGAAGTGGCTGAAGGTGGGCTACGGCTACTTCGAGCGCTACGGCCTGCCCAACACGCCGCCGCCACAGCGCGAGGAGTTCGATCGGGGGGTGGAGCTGTTCCTGCCGCTGCTGGCGCGCCTCGACAAGGCCACGCGCGAGATGCTGCTGCCGTCGCTCGAGGACGGCCAGGCGGCGCTGGTCATCGACGCCAAGCTCACCAGCCGGCAGTTCCTCCAGGCGCTGCCGCCGACGCCCGAGCCGATGCCGATGCTCGAACCGGCGGCGGTGGTCGGTGTCAGCGACGCGGATCTGCTCCGCCGGGCGTTCGGCGAATATCGGGACGTGCTCGACGCCGCGCTGGATGCCGTCCGGCAACTTGCCCCCGGCGAGATTCCCGAGAGCTTCCGCTTCTACGATCCGGAGATGACCGAGGACGAATCGGGCACAATCTGGGGCTGGGCGTTGCCGGAGGCGGCGGGCGTCGATCCGCGGATCGTGCCCAACATCGGGCTGTCCGACTCGATGGGCGTGGCCTCCGCATCGCGGGAGCACACCCGCCGGCTGCTGAAACCCACGCCGCTGGCCGCCAAAGGCGTATTGCAGGATCTTGCCAGGCCGCGAACCTCGGCAACGCTGTTCGATTGGGCCGGTCTGGTCGACGCGGCGACGCCCTGGGCGAGGTTCGCGGCGTGGCAGATCATGGCCGATTCACCGGGCGCCTCCGGCGACGCGGACGACCCGGCCGAAGTGGCTGGCATACTCGACCAGGTCGACACCGTGCTCGAGGTGCTCAAGGTCGTGCGGAGCTACACCAGCGAGAGTTACTTCGACGACGAGAACGCCGCCGGCGGCCTGAAACGTCCCGCCCTGGTGACCCATCGCATGTGGGAGTTCCAGGATTTGCCGGAGTAGTGTCGTCGAGTTCGTCGGGTGGGTGATTCGTCGGGTGGCTGGGGGTCGAAGTGGCCGGCATCAGGATGCCGATCGACGACGGCAGCCGAAGGCCAGCGCCAGCACTCCCAGAGCCAGCAGGGCGAGCGTGGAGGGCTCGGGCACCGTTCGCAACAGCAGTGCAGTGTCGGTCCACTCCGGCTCGAAGTACAATCCGCCGGGCAAGTCCAGCCCGTCGTAGCTGTCGAAATCGCCGGAGCGGGAGCCAAACGTCAGGACCGAGAACTGCTGGTCGAAAGTGGGCACGAAGCCGTCGAGCAGTCGTACCTCGAGCGTGCCGCCGAAGGCTGCGTTTCCCTCGATATCGAGCACGTCGTAGTTGTCCGGCCCGCCCAATTCGATCTCGATGGCTCCCGAGCGCATCGTCAGCGTGCCGTCGACCAGCGTCGTGCCCAGGGGATTGCCCGGCGCGATCGTGCCTCCGTTGTCGACCACGTCGAAGTCAAACTCCTCCGCGCTGATTCGGCCACCTTGGAAGTCCAACACACCGCCGTCGCTTCGAGACAGTCTCTTTGCCGTGATCGTTCCATCCAGCAAGTGGAGCGTTCCCTGCGATGCGATGCCTACGTTCCAGGCCGCCTCCAAAGTGCCTCCCCCGGAGATCGTCAGCGTGCCTTTCCCCCTCGAGCCGACGTTGAAGTTACCGCTGCTTACCCAGGTCGATCCCGGGCCGTCGATGGTCACGCTCCCCACGGAATCCGTCTGATCGCCGACGATCACCTTACCGGTGGCGACCGTCGCGCCGTCGAGCAGGAACAGTTCTCCGTCATCCCATAGGCCGACTTTGAGTGAGTCGTGGATTTCGAGGCGGGAGTCGGCCCCCGTAACGCGGACCTCGGCCGGTGGATGGGGCCGCGTGTTATCGATGTGGGCGCGATCGGCCACCACGCGTGCCCCGTTCTGAACGGTCAATAGCCCCGTGCTGCCGCTGCCGACACTGAGCGACTCGGTGCTCTTCCAGAGCGTTCCGGGACCGTCCACGACGGCCGTCGTCCCATACCAAATGCCGCCGTAATCGTCCAACAGCATACTGCCGCCGTCGATCCTCAGGTTACTGTGTTGCACCAGGAAGTTGTCGCCCACGATCATCTTCAAGCCGCGGATCGTCAGGTCACTGCCGACGTCGCCCCGATAATCCGACCAGTAGATCGCGTCGGGCGTGGAAGCCGTGAACGTCACGGCCCCGGCCGACACGTTGAACGCCTGGGTCTCGATCATGCGGTCGAAGGTGACCGTATACTCCGCGGGCAGATCGAATCGTGCTTCGTCGGTCTCCCCGGGGATTTGGTCGGCGTTCCAGTTGGCCGCTTCGGTAAACGCCCCGCCGGGTGAAGCGGCACCGTCACCGTCCCAGGAGATAACGTCCGCCTCGGCCGCCTGCGACAGGAGTGCGGCCAAGACGATGATCGGCAGGCAGGCTCGTCGGCACACGGATCGGGCGCGCCGAGGCCGCAGCCGAAACGCCAACGCCGTCGCGCCGAGTATCAGCAACGCGACGGTCGAAGGTTCGGGAATGGGAGTCGCCAAGACGATTCCCATTTGGTCGCCAAAGCGTCCGGTAAACACCACCTGTCCCCGGTTGTTGATGTCCGGCGGCCGGCCCGTATGTTTGAGGACGAAGTCGGTCAGGGTCCTACCGTCGATGGTGTCGCCAACCTCTGCGATCAGGTGGTGTTGCGAGAAGAGGCCTTTGCCGTCGCTGAAATCGTCCAAGCGAACGAACTCCGAGAAATAGACGATTTCACCAGCGTCATTCTGGCTGGCTCCCCCGTGAATGTCCGTGATGATCCGTCCGTCGATTAGGTCGCCGTCGTCGACCAGCAGTTTGTTGAAGTTGAAGATCCGGTGCGGATTCAACGTGGCGAAGACGACGTCGCCGTGGTTGTTGATCGCCGGAGGCGTACTCGAATCGAGGTCGTAGATGGTGACCCCGTCGATCACTTCGTTGCGGTCGAGCAAGACCTCGGTCGGCGAGAAGAGGGCCATGAAATTGGAGGAGGTAGGATGCCATCTGGCGACGAAGGCGGTTTCGCCGGAGTCGTTGATCGTGGGCGGTGCGCCGAGCGACCTGATCGACTTGCCGTCGACCTCGTCGCCCTTCTTGACGAGCAGTCTATCTTGAGTGAAGAAGCCCCAGTCCTCGCTCTCGCCGGGCAAGAACCTCGCTTGGAACGCGACCTGTCCGGACGCGTTCATGGAGAAACCGCCCCACAGGCGGTCCAGCGTCTTGCCGTCGATAACGCTGCCCGGCCCAGCAACAAGACCGGATGGCGTGTAGATACCGTAGTCGGGATCTCCCTCCAGTAAGCCCATGAAGGCGACGTCTCCGGCGTTGTTCAATTCGATCTGATACTGCATCGAATCCAGTGTCCCACCGCCGAGCGTTTGCCCAGTTTCCACGACGATTCCGTCGTCCGTGAGGATGAACCAACTCGCTTCTCCTGAACTGCCCTCATCTGAACTGCCCTTGACGGCAACTTCTCCGAGGTCGTTGATGGCCGGGCCACGCCCCACGCCCGTTAGCGTTCGGCCGTGGACCGTATCGCCCGGGAAGTAGAGCAGTTCCAGCTTGTACGCCAACGACTCGGCGTTTGCCCAATGTCCGGTGGAACCCAACGCAACAGCGATTGTGATCAGAATGATGGGTCGCAGCATGACTTGCCTCGTGTCTGATTGTCCAATGCCCAAACGGTCGTTGCATGAAGAGATCGTTCAAACGCCGGCGACAGGGCGATTCGCAAATGAAAATCGACGCGCAGCCGTCCCCCCGCCGGCAAGACCAAAGGAAGACCGCGTCTGGTGACCAAGCGGCCGAAAGAAGGCGGGCCAAGCGAGAGAAATCCACCGTGCTTGGATGGTAACTCAGATTGGCCGCCGCGCTGCCTCGGGCGATGTAACCCTTAGAATCACACGTTCATCGCCACTAAGTGTACTAGGATCGCCCCATGAATGTCAAATTCTGCCTCGAATTCTCCGAGATCGTGGGCGATGCGACAAGAAACGCACGCAGCGCTCCCGTTGGGAATCATCCCCAACGGGTAGCGCGGCATGTCTCGCGGGCCGGGGCGGGTCGCTCAGACGCTGCCCATGGCCGAGGCAATCGCGGCCGTCTCTTCATGGCCGAAGATCTTGTCGACGTCCAAGAGGATCAGCAGCCGGTCGTCGAGCTTGACCAGGCCGGTGAGGTACTCGTGGCCGAGGCCCGTAACGGTCGGCGGCGGCGGGGCGATCTGGTCTTGCGAGATACGCAGCACCTCGCTGACCGCGTCAACGATGATCCCGATCGTCTTGTTCGCCACGTTGAGCACCATGATCCGGCTCTCGTCGGTCAGGTCCCGCTCGGGCAGGTCGAAGCGGATCCGCAGATCGATCACCGGGATGACCGTGCTGCGAAGGTTGATCAGTCCTTTCACGAAGGCCGGCGTCTGGGGGATCTGGGTGATCTCACCCATCAGGATGATCTCCCGGATCTTGGTGATCTCCATGCCGTATTCTTCCTCGCCAAGGCGGAAGCTGACCAGTTGCATGGTCCCGGTGGCTTCGGCGAGCGTACTTTCCTGGACGGTGGTTTCTTCGGTCGCGGTAGACATCGAGTGCCTCCTAAATCTATCTCTCGTAGAAGTGATCCGATCGGTTATGCACGATTACGGTATATTAAGCCCTCGCGGCCGGCGGCGAACCCGCCGGATGCACGTGGCGCGGTCCGCACGCGGCGGCGGGGCTTAGGTTCGACAGTCACGCATGCCCCACGGAGTAGCCGCCTTCCACGGCCTCGCCAGTAGTCACCACATCTAGATAGGTCGCCGAAGGGCCAACGCAAGGGAAAACCTCGGTGATGTGGAAGACCAACTCCATTGGCATCGTGGGACCTGCTCGTTCTCATAATCGTGGCGACCAATTCCGTCACAGTGGGGGGCACGCCAACGCGCCCGCCGTCGGCTATCCTACGGCTACCGTGTTGTCGGTCTTGAACCGGGCGACCAGATCGCGCAGCGCGGTGGCCTGGGCGCCGAGTTCTTCGCTGCTGGAGGCCATCTCCTCGCTGCCGGCGGTCGATTGCTCGGTGACGTCGGCAATGCCCTGCATCGCCTCGCCGACCTGTTGGGCGTTGGAGGCCTGCTCGACCGTTGCCGTGGCGATTTCGGAGATCTTCGTGACGGTCTCCTCGACCCCGGTGATGATCTCCTTCAGCGCGTTGCCGGTCTCGTCGCTCAGTTGGGCCCCTTCCTGCACGCGGTTGCTCGATTCCTTGATCAACGAGGTGATTTCGCCGGCCGCCTGGTTCGACCGTTCGGCCAGCTTGCGGACCTCGTCGGCCACGACGGCGAATCCCATGCCGTGTTCGCCGGCCCGGGCGGCTTCGATGGCGGCGTTCAGCGCGAGCAGATTCGTCTGACTGGCGATCTCGGAGATCACCTGGATGATCTCGGCGATCTGGTCGGAACTGGTACGGATCAGCTCCATGGCCTCGATCGACTTCTGCACCGCCTGACCGCCCCGTTCGGCCAGTTGGTTGGTCTTCTTGGCCACGGAGTCGGCCTCGTAGGAGTTGCTCTTCACGCCGTCGATCGACGCGGTCAACTCCTCGACCGACGCACTGACTTCCTCGACGGTCGAACTCTGGGTTTGCGCACCGGAGGCCAACGACTGGGAACTCTCGGCGATAACGCGCGAGCCCTCGGTGAACTGAGCGGCGCTTTCGGTGACCTGTCCGATGATGTTGGAGAGGTCTCCGAGCATCCGCTTGATGCCGGCGGCCAACTCGTCGATGGCTTCCTCGCCTTCGACCGTCACCTGCCGGGTCAGGTCGCCTTCGGCCGCCGCGTTGACGACCTCCAGCAACTTGTCGACCTTGCCGCGGAGGATTTCCGCCTTGCGCTGCTCTTCTTCGGCCGCCAGGCGTTCCCGCTCGGCCTCCTCTTCCCGACGCTTCCGTTCGGCCTCGGCCGCCTCGCGTTCTCGGGCCGCCTCCTCGTCCTTGCGCCTCTGTTCGGTCTCGGCCTGCTGCCGTTCGGCCTTGGCCCGTTCCTCCTGGGCCTGCTTCTCGCGTTCGGCCGTGTCTTCGACGTCCCGAATCGTCTTTTGCAGGCTGTCGGCCATGTCGTTGACGGCGCGGGCCAGTTCGCCCACTTCGTCCCGTTGGTCGATTTCCGCCCGCTGGTTCAGGTCGCCGGCGGCGATCGCCTTGGCGGCTTCCCCACACTTCTTCAGTGGCCCGGTAATCGATCGCGGCAATACGAGGATGAACACTACCGCGACGACCAGCGCCGCAATTTCCACAAACACGGTGATGCCGGTCCAACGATTGGCCGTCTCGCTGGTGGTCTGCGAGTTTGCCGTGCTGTCGGACGTCGCTTGCCGGCGGATCTGCTCGACAATCGGCTCGATCTCGTGCACGGCGCCGCGGAGCGTCGCCGTGAGCGCAGCGATCTGGGCGTCCTTGGCCACCAGCGCGTCGAACGCCTCTCTGTAGGCCGTGATTTGTGGGGTCACTACCTCGACGTGTTCATCGGAAACGCCGGCGGCCTTGAAGGCCTCGATCAGTTCGGCCGCGGTCCGGCGCGTCGCCTCGACGTATTTCTCGCTCCCCCGAAGCAGATAGTCCTTCTCGTGCTTGCGGATCGTCAGCAGAAGTGCTTCAACTCCGGCGACGTTCACCGAGGCGAGCGCACCCTCCATGTCGTGGGCATGGGCGCGCATCTGCTCGTAGATCGTGCCCAGAACGTCCTCCGGATTGTCCGGATTCACGAACGCGACGGCCGCCTTGGCGTAGGCTTCCAACGCCTTCTCTTGAGCCGCCTTGGCCGTGGCGTTGCAGGTCGTCTGTGCCAGCAGCGAGCGGTAGTTCTCGATGGCGTCCGTGAACTTCTTCCTATACTTGTCCGACTTGGTACGCGAATAGTCCTTCTCATAGCGGCGGAGTTCCAACAGAGCAATCCGCAGGTCGTTGACTTCGTACTCCGGCATGGCTTCGGCGAGAGTATGGGCCGCGGCGCGGAACTGGCTCTGCAATCCCGACTCGTGATCCAGCCCCTTGTCCTGCCACGCAACGACGAGTGCTTCGAACGCGTCTCGATACTCGCCCGCCAGGCGGACGATCTCTTCGGCCTGCCGGCGATTCTCTTCGTTGCCATCGGCTTCGGCCAATCCGGCAAGGGCGAGGGCGTCGTCGGTCAGCGCGGTGCAGTTTGAGTTGAGCGACTGAAGATACTTGACGTCGCGACGCAGCAAGAAGTCCTTTTCGTTTCTGCGGCACTGGAGCATTGAGGATTCGATCTTGCCGGCATGAGTCGCGACGGCCACGTCGTTATCGAGCAGTTCGTTGAACGATACCGTAGTGGACTGCAGCGACCAGAGGGCCAGCGCTCCGGCACCAGCCAACAAAACAGCGACGAATCCGAAACAGACGCCCAACTTCTTCCCAAGCTTCACGTTCTTCCAGGACATGACAGGACCTTCCTCCCGATTCGAGTGTTGTGAATCCACTTTGCCGCAGACCAGGCACCTCTGCCGAGGGCTATCGGCAGTGTGATCGGTCGGCTCCCCACGGTCTTTCCGGTAGTCTCCACAGGTAGATAGGTTGTCGCAGGTACGCCACAAAAGAAAAATGGGGATTTCTGAACGATCTGGCCGGTGGCCGGCCCCAATACCTGTCCATCGTACTAATCATAACGACAACGGTCGTCTATCGGGGGGGCCCGTTGGATGTCGGCGTTATACGGTGTCGGGAGATTGACGCGCTTGTCAGGGACGGCTAGACTCGCCCGGGCCGATTTCGCCGGCCCTGCCACACTTAAGAAGGAGAGGCCCATGCACAATACGACGGCGCCGATGTCTATCCGATGCGTTCTAACGTGGTTATCCGTATTGGTGGTTGCTCTGCCGTTAGCAGCCCGCAGCGTATCGGCTCAGGAACAGGCAGACGCAGTGCCGTTCGACTTCGCTGCGGCCTCGCGCGACGTGCCCAAGCCTCGCGAGATCTGGCCGCACGTAGCCAAACACCTCATTCCCGCCGAGTTCAGAATCCTCTCCGACGAGATCGTCACCAGCGACACCGACCCCACCAAGAAGCTCCGCCGGGTCGAGACCCATTTCTACAGCCAGGAATTGGCCGGCAAGAAATGGGGCCACCCGTGCGTGATCTTCCTGCCGGAAGACAACCGGGCGAACCTCACGCCCGAGCGTAAGGGCAAGGTGGTGATCGTCGGCACGCCGCCGCGCGACTACTTCTCCGTACACGTCGACAAGTACGGCGAGCCGATCGCCACGCGGACCGGCTATCCGACGATGGTGCTCTCGAACCCCGGCCGATACCCCGACGGCACCGACATCGAACGCGACATCGGCATCCTCAATACGCTACGTCGAGAAACCGGCAAGAACTACTACAACATGAACTGCCAGTTGGCCGTGGTCTACATCCGGGCGCTCGACGTCTTCCAGGAATTTCTCGGACTGGACAATCTGCACGCGGTCGTCGGCGGACACTCCAAGCGGGGACGCAGCGCGACGGTGGCCGCCGCGATCGATCCCCGCGTGGCCTCGGTGATCGTGATGGGCAACGAGGGGATCTACGCCACCGACCGCATCCAATGGCACCTCTCGTTCCACCACGCCTTCTTTCAGGAACAAGTCAACGTGCCGGTCTTCTATCTGGGCGCCACCAACGAAGACGGCTACACGATGTTCAACGTCAACGTCATGCAAGAGCGTCTGAAGCGGCCGATGACCGTCGAGTTGATCCCCAACTACTGCCACTCCAACTTCAGCGAGATCCAATACACGGATTTCATGATGTGGGTGGCCCACGTTTTCGACGGCCGGCCGCTGACGCAAATCACCGAGGTCGAACACCGCCGCGAGAACAACCGCAGCGTGTTTCGGGCGAAGATCGACGGCGACGCCAAAGTCCAATCCGTCAAAGCCTGGTACGTCTACAGCGACGACGACGCCTGGCGCGACCTGATGTGGTATCACCTGCTGATGCGCCGCAACGGCGACCACTACGAGGCGGTGCTCTACGGCAAGACGCCCGACGCCTTCATGGTCGAGGTGGGCGATATCGCGCAGGGTTTCCCCGGCTACGTTTCCAGCCTGCCGCAGAAGCTCACCGACGCCCCGTTGATCGAGCGCCGCTCGCGGGGGTCGCGTCCGCGGTTGTGGGAGCCGTAGCGAGCATTGGATTGCGGGTGACATGCCCTCGTTTGCGTGGGCATGATGCCTGAGTTTCCCGGCATGCCCACGCAAGCGTGGGCATGGCACCCGGGTCGCGACGACGTTAGATGCCCCCGCTAAAGGTGGGCGTGCATGTGAACGCCGCTGAACTCGCAGGAGTTCAGAGACCCTCTCCTGCCGGCCTCGGTGCTGAATTCTGGCGAATCCAGCTACCTCCTCCCCGTCGTTACGCAAGACGGCCGAGTCTCCGTATAGCTTAGGCAAGACGTGCCGATCAGCCAAGCCCGGGGAAGCATGACGTCTGAGCCGAAGGAATCGAGCCACAACGGTCGATGACGGGATAGACGAACGGCCACCGGCCGACTAAGCTGGAAGGGTGTTTGGAGTCTGAACATCTCCCGAGGCGTCGGCAACGGCCCCCGCCAGCCCGCTCGTTGACCGAATCGCCTTGGATTACCTTACCGTTGTCCGGGAAACCCCGTGCCGGTGCCGCGTCGGCGGCCCGGTTCCCGCCCGTTAGCCCGGCAAGCCGGCCGAACTATGAAGCCATCGTTCTTCGCCCGCCGTAGCTTTACGATCCTGTTGGTCGTGACGTTCTTGCTCTCGTTCATCTGGGCCGGCACGCGCCGTTCGCTGCTGAAGAACCAGAACGACGTGACCAAGTGGCTGCCGGAAGGCATGCAGGAAACCGAGGACCATCGCTGGTTCCAGAAGCACTTCCCCCACGAGCAATTCGTGCTGATGAGCTGGGAAGGTTGCACGCTGAACGACAAAGACTCCCGGCTGCAGATGCTCACCAAGAAGCTGATGCCGAAGCCGGGAGAGGTGGCCACCGAGGAGAACCCGCTGTACTTCAAGTCGGTGATCACCGGCAGCACGCTGCTGGATGAACTCCTAACCCGCTATCCGGACCTCTCGCGCGACGAGGCCATCAAGCGGCTCAAGGGCTCGCTGATCGGCACCAAGCTCGGCGACGACGACTACAACACGTGTCTGGTCGTAACGCTCAACGACACCTACCGCGGCAAGGAACTGCAAGCCGTCTTGGAGAAAATCCGCAGCACGGCCAAGGAGTGCGCCGTCGACGCCGACGAGATCCGCCTCGGCGGGCCGCCGGTCGACAACGCGGCCATCGACTACGAAGGCCAGCGCACGCTGATCCGGTTGGCCGTGTTGTCGCTGATCGTCGGCCTGGGCATTTCCTGGTTCTGCTTCCGCAGCATCCGCTTGACCTACATCGTCTTCTCCTGCGCGTTGCTTTCCGCCGGCACGGCGATGGCGATCGTCTATTTCACCGACGGCATCGTCGACGCCATCCTGTTGACGATGCCCTCGCTGGTCTACGTGCTGGCGATCTCGGGCGCGATCCATATCGTCAACTACTACCACGACGCCGTCCGCGAGGGTGGACTGCACGCCGCCCCCGACCGCGCGCTGGGCCACGGCTGGAAGCCCTGCACCATCGCCACGATCACCACGGCCATCGGCCTGGGGTCGTTGTTGGCCAGCGGGCTGGTCCCGATCCGCAACTTCGGGCTCTACTCGGCCCTGGGCGTGTTGGCCACGCTGGGGATGATCTTCCTGCTGCTGCCGGCGCTGTTGCACTACTACGGCAAGATGGGCCAGTTGATGCGGGGGTTTGTCGTCCGGGTCGTTCGCGCCCCGGCACTGATTCGCTACGCCGACGCCCGCGTGGCCGCCACGCCCGGCGCCGGTGGCGGCAACGGCAACGCCGCCAAGGATCTCGGCGACACGATCTTCCTCCGCTTCTGGCGCCGCATGGGCCACTTCGTCACCCGCCACAACGGCCTGGTTACCGTCGGCTGCCTGCTGATGATGGGCTTCTTCGTCCTGGGCATCACCGGCTCGAAGCGCTTGGGTATCCCGCAGATTCAGACTTCCGTGAAGCTGATGAAGCTCTTCTCGCCAGAGGCCGAGATCATCGGCCACTACACCTGGCTGGAAGAGCGCCTCGGGCCGCTGGTGCCGATGGAAGTCGTGGTGCGGGTCGACAACGAGAAGTGCCAACTGAGCATGGTCGACCGCATGCGGCTGACGATGGACGTGGAGGCTGTGGTCGAGAGCCTCGACGACGTCGGCGGGGCGCTGTCGGCCGCCACCTATGCTCCCCAAGTGCAACGGCGAGGACGCGGCGGCATATTCGGCCCGTTGGAAGATGCCGAAACCAACAGAATACTGGAAGCGCACCGCCACGAAATGGCCGAGTTCCTAGCCGTAGACAAAGAGGCCAACGAGGAACTCTGGCGCGTCAGCGCCCGGGTCGAGGCCCTGGGCGACCTCGACTACGGAGAGTTCGTCGACGAGATCAAGGCCAAGGTCGACCCGGTGATCGCGGCCTACAAGGCACACGGCATCGATGGGATCTCGGTTACCTACACGGGCCTCGTGCCCTTGATCTACAAGGCCCAGCACCAGTTGCTCGCCGGGCTGTTCGATAGCCTGAAACTGGCCTTCGTGCTGATCGCCATCGTGATGATCCTGGTGCTGCGCAGCGTTTCGGCGGGCCTGCTGGCGATGATCCCCAACGCCTTTCCCGTGGTGATCATCTTCGGCATGATGAGTTGGCTGGGGATCCTGGTCGACGTGGGCTCGATGATGACCGCCAGCGTGGCCCTGGGCGTGGCCGTCGACGACACGATCCACTATCTGACCTGGTTCCGCAAGGGGCTGGACGACGGCCTCGACCGCAAGGGGGCCGTGATGTGGGCCTACGAACGCTGCGCCACGGCGATGTCGCAGACCACGATCATCGGCGGGCTGGGCCTGGCCATGTTCGCCTTCAGCACGTTCACGCCCACGCAGCGTTTCGGCTACCTGATGCTCACGCTGTTGGCTGCCGCGTTGGTCGGCGACCTGATCTTCCTGCCGGCGGTCCTCTCCAGCCCCATCGGCCGCTTCTTCCGCACCCGGCGGAAGCCGCCGAAGTCCCGCGATCGGCAAACGCCGGACGAAACGACGCAGCAAGTGCTCGACGACGCTTTCCAGAGCGAACCGTCGACCGAAACCGACGCCACCGCCCGCCGCGGCACCCCGGTGATCCACGGCCCCCACCACAGCCCCGCGCGCAGGTCGACGCCAACGCGCTAGCGCTGCGCCTCAAACCCCGTCCGCGGACGATCCCCCACGTCGGCCGGGTCGTCCCTCAACTCGCGCTGTAACCGAAGCAGTTCCGCCTTCAACTCCGTCACCACTTCACGATACGCCGGATCCGCGTAGACGTTGTTCAACTCATTCGGGTCCTTCGTCAGGTCGAACAACTCCCACTGATCGATGCCGTCGAAGTGGATCAACTTGTGCGTCATCGTCCGCACGCCTAAGTGCCGCGGCAATTGGAAGTGGGAGAAGTAGTAGCGATAGTACATCGCACGCCGCCAGTCGCCCGGCGTGTTGCCCTCCAAAAGCGGCAAGAAGCTACGCCCTTGCATCACCTCGGGCACCTTCTGCCCGACCGCCGCCAAAAGCGTAGCGGCGAAGTCGAGATTTAGCACCATGTCGTGGTTGACGGTGCCCGACGCGACGCGCGAAGGCCAGCGCACCAACAGCGGCATCCGCAACGCTTCTTCGTACATCAACCGCTTGTCGTAGAGACCGTGCTCGCCGAGAAAGAAACCCTGGTCGGCCGTATAGACGACGATCGTGTTTTCGGCCAGTCCGGCGGAGTCGAGATAGTCGAGAATCCGCCCCACGTTGTCGTCCACGCCCCGCACGCAACGCAGATAATTCTTGATGTAAAGCTGATACTGGGCCTTCTTCCGCGCGGCGCCTTGAAGGTGGCCCGTCTCGCGGACGTAGTCGGTGTGATGGCCCCAGCGGCTGCCGATGTATTGCAGTGTGGTACGCAGCGCATCGCAGCGCGTGGCGTAGTCGTCGAACAGCGTCGCCGGCTCCGGCATCTCGACGTCGGCAAACAACGCATCGTATCGCTCGGCGTGGTCAAACGGGTCGTGCGGGGCCTTGAAGTGGCAGAACAGCATAAACGGCTTGTCGGCCGGGCGGACGTTCTTCAGGTAGTGCAGCGCCCTGCCCGCCACCACGTCGGACGAGTGGCCGCGATACGCGGTCGTCTTGCCCCGGCGCACCTGGCCGCTGGGATCTTCGTCGCCGATTTCGACCAGCACCGGGTCGTGATAACGCCCCTGGCCTGGCAAGATCGAAAAGAAATCAAAGCCTACCGGATTCGAGTGCAGGTGATACTTGCCCACGATCGCCGTGTGATAACCGGCGCTCTGTATGATCTTCGGCAACGTCGGCTGGCGTTGATCGAGCGCGGTGAACTTGTAGACGCCGTTGACGTGGGAATACGTGCCGGTGAAGATCACCGCCCGGCTGGGCGTGCAGATCGAGTTCGTACAGAAGCAGTTGCGAAACAGCATGCCTTCCTTGGCGAGCCGGTCGATCTGCGGCGTCGGGGCCGCGTCGGCGAGGAAACCACGATACGCGCTGATCGCCGGAGCCGCGTGATCGTCCGACATGATGAACAGCACGTTCGGCGGCCGCTCGGCCGCGCGGGCGGCGCTCGCGATGAGGGTGCAGAAGAGAAGCAGCGGGAGGATGCGATACATGGAGATTCTCCTGGGGTCTGGGGAATCCTCGCATCATAGCCGATTCTCACGAAGGAAGCACGCTATTAGCCGACGGGCTTCGCGTGAGTGCGTTGCCGAACCGGCGTCTGGAAACACGATGACCATTCGACATGAGAAATGCTCCCAAACCGGAGTTTGGGAGCAAGGTTGACGAGATAAGACGCGGGTAGCGATCCGTCGGCAACTACCGCGGCGTCGCCGGCACGGCAGCCGGGCGGGCGGCGGCCGCCTGTGGCCGGTGGCTGGTGCCGGCCAGATGGTTGTCGATGCGGGCCGTGTCGAAAAGCTGCTCGAAGAGCTTGGCCATCTCGAGTCGCTGTTTCTTCTCGTAGATGTCTTCGTAGATCTCGCGATAGACCTCTTCGAGCTTCACGTCGATCGGCTTGGTGTGGCCCAGGCAATAGAGCACGACGAAGCGTTCCTCGATTTGGATCACGCCCGACAGGTCGCCCAGTTTGAGCGAGAAGGCCTCTTTCTCCAACAGCGGCTCGCCGGCGTGGCGGCGGATCGGCGGGACTTCGCCCCGCAGCGCGCGGACGTTCGGCTCGATCGAATAGCGCTCGGAAAGCTCGCCGAAGTACTCCGCCGTACGATTGTCGCGGGCCATTTCCCAGACCTCTTGGGCGCGGCGGAAGTTGTTGGTCACCACGGCCAGGCAGCGCACCCGGGGGCCGTAGTTCGACTCGAACCCCTTGTTGATGTCTTCCTGGGTGACCGTCACGCCGTTGCCCACCAGTTTCTTTAACGCCACCGTCGGCCAGACCGAATCGTGGCGGTAGTTCGCGACCGACACGCCCTGACGCTCGGTGACCATGTCGATCCAACCGGCCACGTCCGGCTTGCCGTCTATAAGCGGCAGAGAGACGGAGGCCGCCCGGGCGATCTCGGCGTCGAGATCTTCGTCGGTGATCGCGATCTTGGCCCGCGCGCAGGCCAGCTCGATCAGCGTGCGGTTGATGGTCCCTTCGAGCACTTCTTGACCGTGCCGCTTGACGCACTCTTCGGCAAGCTGCGGGAAGTAGATCGGCTGGCCGTTGACCACTGCGGCGATGGGCGGCGAGCGTTGTGCCAAGGTCGGGTCTTCGTAGTAGGTCCGCACGTTGGATTGCGTCTTGAGTTGCTGGAAGATCTCGGTCCCGGTACGCCGCAGCTTGCCGGCCCGGATAACTTCCTCGAGCTGCCCTTTGACCTCCGCGAGCTTCACGCCCCGAACGGCCGGCATTTCCGCTTCGCGCTTGAGGATCACGCACTGGCCGCCGGCTTGAATTACCTGGGAGACTTCGCCGTCCTGCATGTTGAAGGCGGCCAGTTCAATCTGCTGGTAGCGGCTGTGGCGGCGGATCGGCTCGATCAGCCCCTTGGTGGCGGCGCTGGCGTCTTCGGAATGCTCTTTGGCCAATTCGCCGAAGCTTTCCGGAGCGGCGGCCGCCTGGGCACGAACCGCTGCAGCCTTCTGCGGGTCCTTCATCAGAATGGCCCGGGCGCGAATCGCCGGTCCGTATTGCGTCTCGTACGCCTCGTTGAGTTCCTGCGGCGTTACCTCCAACTGGGTGCCGGCCAGCCGGCGCAGCGCCAGCAGCGGCCAGATGATGTCGTGGGCATATTGCGAGGGCGTGATACCGCGTTCCTCTCTCAATAGCTTCTGCCATTGATCGAGCGGCAGCTTGAACCGTTCGGCCTTGCGTTTGATCTCGGCGTCGACTTCCTCCTGGCTGACGGTGATGTTGTAGCGCTGGCACTCGTGTTCGATCAGCAGCCGATTCAGATACAGATCGAGCACCTCCTCGCCATAGTGGTTGAGGCACTCTTGGGCCAGTTGGTTGGCGGAAACCTTATGGCCGTTGACCGTGGCGACGACTTCGAGCCGCCTGGTCGTGGTCTGCTGGGAAGCCGGAGCCGTCGCAGAGCGGCCGGCCTCAGGGGCCGGCTGGGAAACCTCTTTGCCAAACCCATCGGCGGCTGCCGGCTGGCTGCCGAAGTAGCTCCGAAGCGCCAAGCTCGCGGCGACCACCGCCACGCCGCCGACGATCATGCCGAGGTATGCCCTGCGCCCTTTGACGCGAGAAATCAAGCCCGTCCATCGCTTCCCGTTCATCGCGGTTCCTCCGTAAACCGTTGGTTATCAGTCGCTTGCGCACATACGGGTGGCATCCATGCACCGTAGAGGCGGGGCAAGTATAGGCAGCCACCTTGGCTGGGGCAAGAGCGATTGGGCAGACCGCAGAGTATGAGACGAGTGTGTGCCACTGCTCCGCAGAAGCAGTGGGACCCAGTCTTGCCATTCTCTGAACGAACCGCTAGCGACCGCACTCCTCGCGGAGGATCTCGATCGCACGCTCGACGTCGTCGGCGTCGACGTTCAGGTGGGTCACCGCGCGGATGGCCGACCTGCCGAGAGCCAGCACGTGTAAACCGTGACGCGCCAGCCGCTCGGCGAACGTTTCGGCGGTGGCCCATTGCGGATCGACACGGAAGAAGAGCAAGTTGGTGTCGGGCATGCCGCGATCGAGGGCAAGATGGTCGATCTTGGTGATCGCCTCGGCCAGACGGCGGGCGTTGGCGTGGTCCTCGGCCAGACGCTCGACGTGGTTCTCCAAGGCGTATAGGGCGCCTGCGGCGGCGATCCCGGCCTGGCGCATCCCCCCACCGAGTACCTTGCGATGACGGCGGGCCTCGTCGATCAACTCTTGGGATCCCACCAGTGCAGAGCCGATCGGCGCTCCGAGCCCCTTGCTGAAGCAGACGCTGACCGTGTCGAAATGCCGTGCCCAGCGCGACGCCTCGATACCGCTGGCTATCGCCGCGTTGAACAGCCGGGCACCGTCGAGATGGGTCCGCAGGCCGTTGTCGTGGGCCCAAGCGCAGATGTCTTCCACGGTTTCGTAGGGCAGCACCCGGCCGCCGCCCCGGTTGTGGGTGTTTTCGAGGCAGACCAGCCGCGTGCGGGGAAAATGGACGTCGTCCGGGCGGATTAGCCCGTCGAGTTGTTCCGGGCGCAACACGCCACCCTCTCCCTCGATCGGCCTGGGGGCTACCCCGCTGAGTTGCGCATAACCCGCCTGCTCGTAATAGACGATGTGGCAGTTCGCGTCGCAGATCAACTCGTCGCCCGGCCGACAATGCAGTCGCACACCGATCAGATTCGACATCGTGCCGGAGGCCACATAGATTGCCGCCTCTTTGCCGAGCATCTCGGCCACGCGCTGTTGAAGGCGATTGACCGTCGGATCGTCGCCAAAGACGTCGTCGCCCACCTCGGCCTCGGCGATGGCGGCCCGCATGGCAGGGGTGGGCCTGGTGACCGTGTCGCTGCGGAAGTCGAGAAACTGGCGGGGCATTACATAGTCCTTCGTGGGGAGTAAGAGCAACGGTGGATGCCAATTATCCCGCGGCGAGTTGCGCGTCGCAAGGTCTTACGGATCGGGCATCGCCGGAGTGCATTTTCGCCGAACACTGGCTCCGCGGGCGACTCGATCGGCGAATTCGGCCGTCGAGTTTGCGCAACCCGCAAAGTCGCGCGGAAACTTGCGTACAACCGGAATAATCGATCAATGGCGTGGAATTCGACGGTCCGATACATAGGAAAGGATCGATACGATCGATACTGTTCGGGGTAAGTCGAATGAACCTTGCGGAGCCGTCGACGATGGCCGTCCGATCGAAACTTGGGGCAATGTGCGGCTTCTGCTTTGCCCTGTGGTGGACGTCTGCCACGTTGGCCCAGCCGGCGACGCCGTTTGAGGAGGAGCGATCCGCCGGCGCCGTCGCACCGATGCCGCCTCGTGGCGACACTCCCGACGGCTCCGAAACGTCTGAAGCGTCCGACTCGGACGATATCCTCGAGATGGATATCGAGCAACTCAGCCGTCTGGACGTGGTCGTACCGGCGATGGACGTGGAGGTCACGTCGGTCACGCGGACCGAGAGCACGGTGGGCCGGTCGGCGGCGGCGGTCTTTGTAATCGACCAGGAGATGATCCGCCGCAGCGGCGCCCGCTGTATTCCCGAGGCGTTGCAGATGGCGCCGGGCTTGGAGGTCGCCCGGATCGATTCCAGCCGTTGGGCCGTCAGTGCGCGGGGCTTCAACAGTCGATTTGCCAACAAGCTGCTGGTGCAGATCGACGGTCGCTCGGTCTATACGCCGAATTTCTCCGGCGTGTTTTGGGAAGCGTTGGACGTAATGCTCGAGGACATCGAACGGATCGAAGTGATCCGCGGCCCCGGCGCCACGGTTTGGGGTTCCAACGCGGTCAACGGTGTGATCAACATCATCACGAAGAAGGCCAAAGACACGCAGGGCTTGTTGCTCAGCGGCGGTGCGGGCAACGAGGAGCGGGGATTCACCGGGCTGCGCTACGGCGGCCGGCGCTCGAATGACCTGCAATGGCGCGTCTACACGAAGCAGTACGACCGGGATCGAGGCACCGTGCCCGGGGCCACGGCCGCGGACGATCATCGACTGGTGCAAAGCGGTTTTCGGGCCGATTGGACGCCCAACTGCTGCGATACGATCACCGTGCAGGGCGACTACTTCGTCGGCGATCAGGGGATGCGATATCCCGAGCAGCTTGGCGTCGCGCCCTATTCGCGCGTGGTGGACGAAGACGTGAGGCTCTCCGGCGGCAACGTCCTGATGCGTTGGGATCGCGACCAGGGCGACGGCCGGAGTTGGGCGTTGCAGTGCTACTACAATCGGTTCTCGCGAGAACTCAGCGTGCTGGAGGAAAGCCTCGACACGATCGACGTCGATTTCCAGCAGCAGATTCCCGTGGCCGCCCGCCACAAACTGATCTACGGCGGCGGCTACCGCTACCATACGGATCACTTACCCGGCGGGTTTTCGGTCCGCTTCGACCCCGACCGCCGCGACACGAATCTGTTCAGCTACTTCGTACAGGACGAAATCACGCTCAGCGAAGAGCGGCTGTTTCTCACCGTAGGCTCGAAGTTCGAGCATAGCAGCTACACGCCGTTCGAGTACCAGCCCAGCGCCCGGCTGTTGTTCAGTCCCGATCCGCGCCGTGCGGTCTGGGGGGCCGTTTCGCGGGCCGTGCGGTCGCCAGCTCGGGCGGACGACGATATGCGCAACCGCATCCGCAACATCCCACTCGGGCCTCCGCCGGCTCCGCCGATGTACGTGCAACTGACCGGCGACCGCTCGATCGAATCGGAAGACATGCTGGCCTTCGAGGCCGGCTATCGGGCCCAGCCCACCGACCGCTTCTCTTGGGACGTGGCCTTGTTCTTCAATCGTTACGAGGACCTCGTGGTCTTCGTCCCCAACGCGGTCTTTCCTACGCCGCCTCCGCCGCTGATCTGGACGTGGGACGCGATGAATGCCATGAGGGGCGACACTTACGGCGGGGAGCTTACGGCCACGTTGGCGATCAACCCTTGTTGGCGAGTGACCGGATCGTACAGCTTTCTGCGAATGGCGCTCCAGACCGATCCGGGGATCGATCCGGCGCTGGAGGCGCCCGAAGAGGCCAGCCCTCGCAATCGGGTCTATCTCCGTTCGTCTTGGGATCTGGTCCATAATCTGGAGTTTGACCTGACGCTACGCTACGTCGACAGCATCGTCGTCCAGCGCAACCCCTTCGCCAGCTACATCACGATGGACGTACGGCTGGGATGGCGCCCCAGCGACCACTTCGAGATGGCCGTGGTCGGACAGAACCTTCTTGACGGCCACCACTACGAGTTCTTCGGCCAGGACGCGCTCGCCACACAGGTCGATCGTGGGGCGTACGGGATGGTCACCTGGCGCTATTGAGGCCAAGCGGGAGTTGATAGTGCTTGCACGGCGCATAGTAGGCGTCTCGCTCCGCGAGACGGGCCACATCTCGCGGAGCGAGATGGCTACTGTGCAAGTACCACGCTCTTCCGTCTAATCGATAGGCTCGAGCATGAAATCGTCGATCGCCACCGACGCGCCTTGCTGCAGGAAGTTCACCGCGACCAACAACCGGCAGTCGCCGCGACGCGAGAGCACCGTCCCTTCCAGGCCGATCATCGATCCCCCTTTGACGCGAACCCGCCGGCCCGGCTGAAGCCGGCGCTCGACCGTCAACGGCGCATCGGCGACAATCAGACGGCGAATCTGCCCGAGATCGTGTACCAACGCGTCTTGGGCCTCGACCGGCAGAATGCGGGAGATCCGGTTGGTCTTCAGCGCCCGCAGCCGTTCCTCCTCCGACCCGAAGAGGAACACGTAGCCGGCGAACAGCGGGATGTGCGACTGGACCCGCTTGCCCCGGATCAGGTGGTCTCGGGGGATCAACGGCAAGAAGAACGGGACCTCGAACTTCACCAGTTCCCTCGCCAATGCCTTCTCCTGCCGCGCCTTGGTGTAGATCACCTGCCACGACCGCTGCGATGGCCCCAAGGGCGGCTCTTCGAGCAGGTCTGCGGGGAACACGCTCGTTTCGGCGGGGTGGATCGGCATCGCGGAATCCTTTCGGCGCGGCAGGCAACTTCTCGGGTGTCTACTGCCCGCTGCGGGCGGCTTCGTACGTCCGGCCGTCGACCTGATTGCGGTAGTTTTCCGCGGCAATCTCGGCCAATTTCCGACCGCAGGGAGTAGGATATTGCCCGGTGATGCAAGCCCGGCAGAGACTCTCCGGCTCGAACCCGATCGCCCGAGCGACCGATTCGACCGGCAGATAGCGGAGCGAGTCGGCCTCCAGCGCCGTGGCCATCTCGCGCTCGGTCTGTTCGGTCGGCGTTTGGCCTTTGAGGAACTGTGGGGCGAAGAGTTCGCCGATGGTCGACATATCGATGCCGTAGAAGCAGGGCGAGACGATCGGCGGGCACGCCACCCGAACGTGGATCTCCTTCGGCATGCCGAGATGGCGGATGCGCTGCACCAACGCCCGCAACGTGGTGCCGCGAACGATCGAATCCTCGACCAGCAGGACTCGCTTGCCTTCGAGAACTTCTCCCAGCGGCGTGTACTTCGTCTCGGCCTTGCGTTTGCGATTTCCGCTGCCTTCGATAAACGTTCGCCCCGTGTAGCGGTTGCGAATCAGGCCCTCGACGCTGGGGATCTTCAACGCGAAGGCCATCGCATCGGCGGCCGCCTTGCTGGTGTCGGGGACGGGCACCACGACGGTGTCTTCGTCGATCGGCACGGTTTCCAGCCGGGCCAGTTCCTCGCCCAACGCCTTGCGGGAAAGGTAAACGCTACGTCCGTCCAGCGTGCTGGCGACGTTCGAGAAGTAGACCCACTCGAAGAAACAGTGGGCCCTGCCCGACGTGGGGGCGAAACTGCGAAACTCCAGCCGCCCGTCGGTGACGATCGCCGCCTGGCCCGGCGGCAACGACTTGATGCTCTCCGGCGCGAACCCCAGGTTCAACAAGGCCACGCTCTCGCTGGCCGCGGCAAACAGCGGCCCCTCGAGCGCGTAGCTCAGCGGCTTGATGCCCAGCGGATCTCGGGCGACGAGCATATCGCCCAGCGCGTCGAGAAACACCAGGCTATAGGCTCCGTCGAACGACTCGCCCAACTCGCGGCAGACGTCCAACAGCGGCCGGCGGCGGTCGACCGACAGAGCCCTGCACAGTTCGTGCATGATGATCTCGGTGTCGGTCTCTCGCGAGAGGTAATTGTCGTTGTCGCCGAGAAGCCGCTTTCGCAAGTCGACGTAGTTGGCCAACTGGCCGTTGAAGCCGAAGCTGAACCACTTGTGCTTCTTGATATGGTGCCGCTCGAACGGCTGGGCGTAGCTGCGGTCGTCCCGGCCACAGGTGGCATAGCGGACGTGGCCGATCGCCGCCCGGCCCGTATACTCCTGCATCAACGCCTCGCACTTCGCCCTATGGCTCAGCCGAAACACGGCGTTGACGCTGCCGATATCCTTATGCGTATCGATCAACTGCCGCCGGGCCGGGTCGTAGCTGGTCATGCCGGCCGAAAGCTGGCCGCGGTTCTGGATGTCCAGCAGCATCCGCGGCATCAACCGCGACACCTCTTCCGGCCCCTGCGCGGGGCACAAAGGGCTGGTCCCCCGATTGGGCAGGTGGTAGATCGCCGCTACGCCGCATTCGTCTCGGATTTCGCTCATAGGTCACGGGCGCTGACGTAGTGGAAGCCGGAACTTCAAGGAGGCAACGGGCGCGGCCGCCGGCAGGAACCGCCCGAAGTGCGCGGTAGCGACCGCAACACCTCCGTGCGGCGGCTCATTCGCGACAACTCTATCCATTCTAGATCCCCACGTGGGTTCCGACAACGGGGCACCGCGGCCGGCACCTTTTCGGCCGCCACAGCTTGCGTTATCATCGAGTCTTGCCCACCGCAGAAGACTCGTGTGCCCCCCCGCGATGATGGGCAACTCGGCAACCTTCGGCCCACAACGCTGCCCACCGCGTACTGCCTACTGTCTACTGCTTACCGCCCACTCCTCCCATGCCTGATCTCCTCCGCCAAGAAATCGCCGCCACCGCCACCACGATCGTGGTGAAAGTCGGCACGCGCGTGCTCGCCCACGACGACGGACGGCTCGACCCGGTGCAGATCGAGCGGCTGGCCGAACAGGTCCATCGAGTGTTGGCCAGCGGCCGGAAAGTCGTGCTGGTCAGTTCCGGTGCGGTCGGAGCGGGCATGGGCCGGCTGGGACTTTCGCACCGGCCGGACGACCTGGCGACGCTTCAGGCGGTGGCGGCCGTCGGCCAAAGCGCGTTGGTCGAAGCCTACGAGCGGACGCTGCGAACGCACGGCCACCACGTTGCCCAGGTGTTGTTGACCGCCGACGGTCTCGAACATCGCACGCAGTATCTCAACGCGCGAAACACGCTGCTGGCGCTTCTGGAACTCCCGGCCGTGCCGGTGATCAACGAAAATGACACGGTGGCGGTCGACGAGCTGCAGACCACCTTCGGCGATAACGACCGGCTGGCGGCGATCGTCACCAACCTGATTCAGGCCCCGCTGCTGGTGTTGCTTTCCGACGTCGAAGGACTCTACGACGGCGACCCGGCCGAGCCCGACAGCCGCCTGGTGCCGGTGGTGCATCGCGTGGACGACTCGATTCTCGCTCTGGCCGAGGTCGACAACGGCGGCATCGAGCCGGGGGGCCTCAGCAAAGGGGGCATGGCCAGCAAGCTGGGGGCGGCGCGGTTGGCCGCCGCGGCCGGCGAGAACGTGATCATCGCCGGCGGCCACGTCCCCAACGTGCTGGGGAAGATCGTCGCCGGGGAGCCCGTCGGCACGTTGGTTCTTGCCGAAGGACAGACGGTTGCCGCACGCAAGCGATGGATCGGCCTGACCGTGCAACCCCGCGGCCGGCTGCTGTTGGACGCCGGCGCCCGCCGGGCCGTCGAGCACGACGGCCGCAGCCTGTTGCCGATCGGCATCACGGCCGCCGAAGGCGATTTCAGCAAAGGCGACGTGCTCGCGCTGTGCGACGCCGACGGTAACGAGTTCGCCCGCGGGTTGACCAACTACGCCTCGGCCGACGTGCAGCGGATCATCGGCCTGCGGACCGACCGCATTGCCGCCGCGTTGGGGCACTGCCCTTACGACGAAGTGATCCATCGCGACAATCTGCTGGTGACGCGGTAGAACGGCCAGAGTTGGCTACAATCGATGGGTGGCTGGGGTCGGAGCACGAGGAACGAGTGCGGAGCCCCCAGATGCTTCACGTCTTCAACGACACAACCTGGGGGCTCGGTGCTCGTCCCTCGCACCTCGACCCCAGCCACCCGTCGCTGTGTGCGTGCCATTCGATGCCGATACGCCGACTAGAACCCAAACCACCGCCGCGGCTTTGGTGGCGGGAGGGCAATCCGCCGGCAGATCTCCATCAACTGCGATAGGGGCAGCGTGGGAATCGCGTCTCGTGAATGGCCTATCGTGTCGCGCACCGAGGCTTCAGCCCGCCCTGAGCGGCCGACAAACCACCCATGGAACCAATGCACCAGCAAGCCGCGCAGTTCCTCTTGGTGTGACGGCACTTCCTCGCTTGCCTGAAACGTGATTCCGTGCTCGTGGTCGCAAGCGATAGTCAGCAGTCGTCCTTCTCCGTCGTAGTACTTGTCGGCGGGGCCAAGGTAGTCTGCTTCCAGATGATATGCCGCCGCTTCGACCGAGGCGTAGATCTCCACGCCGCAACCGTCGGTCTCGTAGAGGATGATCGGTGGCGTGATCACGGTGTGCGCACTCCGATGACGGCGCGTGCGTGTCCGCGTTTTCCCTACGACTCGGCCAACTCCGCCAAACACCGCTGCATATACTCGATACTCTCGCGGGCCAGCCGCTCGATGCCGGGGGTGTAGTCGAAAACCTCGACCGAGACCCAGCCCGGGTAGTCGGCCTCGCCGAGCGCGCGAAGGATCGGGCGGAAGTCCAACTCGCCGAAGCCGGGGCCTTGCAGGTTGGCGTCGTTGGCGTGGAAGTGGGCCAGCATGGCGTGGTTCGCGGCGATCAACTCGGGGATCGACGCCGTTTCGGTGACCATCGCCTTGCAATCGAGGTGCAGCCGGACCTGCGGCGAGGCGATCATCTCGGCCAACTCGACCGCGTCGTCGGTGGTCACCATGAACGTCGTTTCGGCCGGCCCCAGCGGCTCCAGGGCAACCACCACGTCCGTCTGTTCCAGCGCCGGCACGGCCGCTTGGAAGACCTCGGCCGCGTAGCGCATCGCTTCGTCGCGACTTACGCCCGGCAGCAGGTTCCGCTGCTGGGGCGAGCCGCAGACCATCACCTTGCCGCCCAAGTCGGCACACAGCCGGGCCAACTCGCCGAGGTAGTCGACCGTCTGCTTTCGCACGTCGGCCTCGGGGCTGGTCAGATAGAATCCTTCGGTTTTGGCCAGCAGCCAGTGCAGCCCCACGACCTCCAGCCCGGCCGCGTCGGCTTGGCGGCGAACCTCGGCCCGTTTCGCCGCGGAGATATCGGTGGCGTAGTCGGAGATCGTAAACGGGGCGATTTCGATCCCCGTATATCCGCACTCCGCCGCAGAGGCGAACGCCCGATCGAACGGCCAATCTTGGAAGGTCTCGTTGCAGACGGCGAATTTCATCGTTTCTCTCTCCCTGGCGGTCAGTGAAGCGGCAACTCCTGCTGCCCACGGGCGGGGGCGCGCTTCGAGCGTTTGCGTTTAGGGGTCTTATGGCGGTTGTCGAGTCGGCGGCCGTTGGCGGTGGTCGGCGCGCTGACCAGCGGCTCCGGGGCGCCGTCGAGCGGATCGCCCGGCGTGATCCCCCCCAGCCGCTTGCGAACTTGCTGGGCGTACTGCTTGGACAACTCGAACCCAAGATACCGCCGCTGGAGCTTCTTGGCCACGGTCAGCGTCGTGCCGCTGCCGGCAAACGGATCGAGGACCGCCTCGCCCTCGTTGCTGCACGCGCGGACAATCCGCCCCAGCAGTTGCTCGGGCATCTGGCAGCCATGCCAGCCTTTGCGCTCCTTGAACGTGCCGCAGACACGGGGGAAATACCACGTATCCTCATCGGCCGCAAACCCTTTGGGCAAATCCTGCGGTCGCAGGATCCACGTGTCGTCGGGCAGGCGGCCTTTGGGATTGGCCCGTTTGTCGCCGTAGACCAACTGCCGGGCCGACGGCACGCGGATGGCGTCGAGATTGAATGTGAACGCCTCCGGATCTTTCACCATATGGAACAGGTGGGCGTGCGACCGGCTGAACTTCGCTTTGCAGTTGACCCCGAACGTGTAATACCACACGACCCAACTGCGGCACGTCAAGCCGTGCTCCTGCTGCAACATCACCTTCAGTTCGGCCGCGTACTCGTCGCCGATCGCCAGCCAAAAGGTCCCGTCCGGCTTCAGCACGCGAACCACCTGGGCGGTCCATTCGCGACTCCAATCGAGGTACTTCTCCGCCTCGATCCGGTCGTCGTACTCGTCGTATTCGTAGCCGATGTTGAACGGCGGATCGGCAAAAACCAGATCGATCGCCCCGTCGTCGATCTTCTTCATCCCGGCGATGCAGTCTTTGTTCTGTAGTGTGTCGATGCGAGGTGGCACGGTGTGGTCACTCCTTGGCGGCCGTTGCCGCCGGTCTTCCGTGGTCGCAGAGTTCCGATTCCATTGGTGCGGTCCTGGTGGCCGCAGCCGTTCGCAGTATACTGGTGATGGGGCCTTGGAGAAACCATGCCCGATCGCCCCAAATTCCTGTTCGCCACCTGCCAGCGTGGCGCAGAGCGGGCCGTCAAGGGGGAGTTGACGCGGCGATGGCCGGAGTTTCGCTTTGCCTTCTCGCGGCCGGGGTTCTTGACGTTTCGGCTGCCGGAAGATCATCACCTGCCGGCGGCGTTCGATCTGCGGAGCGTGTTCGCCCGGACGTTCGGCTTCTCGCTGGGCAAGGCCGACGGCAACGACGCCCAGCAGCGCGCCCGTCAGGTTTGGCAGATCGTCGGCGAGGTGCCCGTGCAGCGGATTCACGTCTGGCAACGGGAGGGGAACTCGGTCGGACCATCCACAGAACCGACCGGTGAGGACGTCGCAACGGCCACGCCCAGTCTCGCAGCGGAGGCCGAAGCCGCGATCCGGCGGCAATGTCCCCGGCCGGACGACCTGGCAGCGGACACCGGAGACGAACCCCCGCCCCCCGATCCCTCGCCCCCCGATCCCTCGCCCGCCGAACGCGGCGACTTGGTCTTGGATTGCATCCTCGTCGAGCCCGACCAGTGGTGGGTGGGCTATCATCGGGCCGTGTCCGTGCCGTCGCGATGGCCCGGCGGGACGTTCCCTCTCGAGTTGCCCGAACACGCCGTCAGCCGGGCGTGGTTGAAGATGGAAGAGGCCCTGCGGTGGTCGCAACTGCCGATCCGCGCCGACGCCCGCGTGGCCGAGATCGGCAGCGCACCCGGCGGAGCCAGCCAGGCCTTGTTGGACCGCCGGCTGAGGGTCACCGGCATCGATCCGGCCGAGATGCACGCCGACGTGCTGGCCCATCCGGAATTCACGCACCTGCGTCGCCGGGTCAAGGAGGTCCGCCGCCGGGAGTTCCGCAAGATCCGCTGGCTGACGGCCGACATGAACGTCGCGCCGTCGTACACGCTCGACGCCGTCGGGCGGATTGTGACCCATCGTGAGATCAGCATCCGCGGGCTTCTGCTGACGTTGAAGCTTCCCGAGTGGAAGTTGGCCGAACAGGTGCCCGAGTTTCTCGAACGGGTTCGCGGGTGGGGCTACAACGTGGTGCGGGCGCGTCAACTGGTGCATAACCGCCAGGAGCTTTGCGTGGCCGCGCTGCAACGCCCCTTCCGCCGCAAGCCCACCGGCAAACGGCGGGAGAAGCGAGCCGGTACTGTCTAGCCAAGTTGCCTAGTCATGTTTACCTGACGGCTTCACATGCAGTTTCACTATTGTGCGGCAGATAGGCGCTTTTACGACTCAAGGCAAGGCACGTGTTGCGCCGATCCACGCCCTATGATCGGTACTCCACGTGCAGCCCGTTGGCGGATTGACCGTGACGTAGCCCCTCCCTAGAATGGTCATAGCCCGGCCGGCCACGCCGGGTCTTGCGTCGAAGCCGACCTTCGGCATCCCCCCGAACGTTACCCACCTGTAAATCGCCAGCCATTCCAGTCCGGCCGCGTGCGGCGTCGCGTGAGGGCGGCGCCGATACAGCGATGTGAGCAACACCAGAGGAGACTTGCAATGAGAGCAGGTTGTGCATCGTGGTCCCGGTCTCTGCGCATTCTTGTCGTGCTGGCCGCGTCCGCGTTGGCCGTGGTGCTGGTGTCCGGCACGCTGGCGGCCGTCTCCGGGGAAGATGCGGTGACCTCGAGTGGCGACGCTCCGGCGGATCCGACGCCGGATAGGGACCTGCGTCCCGAGATCTCCGAAGACCCCGAAATCTCCGAGAGATCTGAAGACGCACGCGGCGAGTCGGAGCCGCAAGGTACGGCGGGGTCGGGCGAAACGTCGGAGTCGCCGGGCGAGACGGAGGCCGATGACGATGCGGCCGATGACGATGCGGCCGATGACGATGCGGCGGCTGGCGATTCGGCGGCTGGCGAGGAAGCCGCCGCAGACCAGGTGCCCGAGTGGGTCGGCGAGCGGCTGGCCGCGGCGATGGTCGACTTGCTGACCAAGGAGATCCGCGACGGTTTGCAGCGGCGCAAGATCGACAGCAAATTCTCCCGCTTCCGCACCTACGCCGGCAACCGCCTCAGCGCCACGGCCCGCCCGTCCGGCTCCGAGTTGACCGGCTACTGCCGGCTTCAGTGGTACGCCCACCTGCTGCGCAACCCGCTGAAGGCGCCGGTCGAAGCCGAGGAGTTCACCCGCAAGCTGCACATGTCGGTGCTCGACGGCCGCGACGGTTTGGCGGAGGTGATGGCCGTGGCCTCCGAGAAGCTCGACCTTGGGCGTCGCGAGCCGAAGGCGTATGTCGAGGTGGCCTCGAGCGACGACGCCCTGGAAGTGATCGAGCGAGCGTTGACCGAAGCCCAGTTGGAGTACTGTGCGGCGTTGGCCCCGTTGACCAAGAGCGAGATCCTCACGCTCTCGACGAAGCTCAACCCGATCTTTACCACGCAGAACCGCGTGGGACACACGCTGCAAAGCCGCAGTACCGGCCGGATGCTGCTGCGGCTGCTGGGCAAGATGGATCGGGTGGCCCTGCATCGCGCGGCCGAAGCCTTGGTGCCGATTGCCGATCGGAAGCTGCTCGAACACCTCCGCTCGCTGTCGACCGACGAGGCGGCCACCGTCGAGGGCGTTACCGGCGACGTGGCCCGGCGGATCGACACGCCCAGCGGTGCGATCGTGATCGGTGGTCCCGGCAAGACCGTCTATCAACTCGACAAGATGCCGGGCGTTAACGTGGTGATCGACGTCGGCGGCGGCGACGTCTACTACGAAGGGAGCGCCTCGCTGAAGCGGCCCGTGCTGATCGTGATCGATCTGGCCGGCGACGACGCCTACGAAGCTCAGACGCCCGGCGTGCAGGGCTCGGCGATCCTCGGCGTGTCGATGCTGTTGGACTTCGACGGCAACGACGTCTATCGGGCGAAGGACATGGCCCAGGGGTGTTGTCTGGCCGGAGCGGGGATTCTCGTCGACTACGCCGGAAACGACACTTACGTGGGCGTCCGCCGGGTGCAAGGCGTGGCGATGGGCGGCCTGGGGATCTGCATCGACCGGGCCGGCAACGACCGCTATCACGCCGCCCTGTGGTCGCAAGGCGTCGGCAATCCCTGGGGCTTCGGCATGCTCGACGACGTGGCCGGCAACGACACCTACTACACCGGCGGCATGTACCTGAACTCCTACCTCGACGACGACGCCCCCACGCCCGGCTACGAAGGTTGGGGCCAGGGGATGGGCGGCGGATTGCG
Source organism: uncultured Planctomycetaceae bacterium (assembly GCA_964472545.1). GTDB lineage: Bacteria > Planctomycetota > Planctomycetia > Pirellulales > Thermoguttaceae > CAYYNP01. Next base: position 65,246 of record CAYYNP010000011.1, read on the forward strand.
GGCGGTGGCCGACGGCGGCGTGGGCGTGTTGCTCGAAGGCGACGGCGACGACGTCTACGAGTACGATTACCTTTCGCACGGCGGCGGCTATTGGTGCGGCGTCGGTTTCGCCCGCGACTTCGGCGGCAACGACCAGCGGCTGGGCGCCACGCGCAGGGCCTACGCCGGCGGGCCGCGGACGCAGCGGCGCTATCAACGGTTCGGCAACGGCTTCGGCTGCCACTACGCGTTGGGATTCCTGTTCGACGACAAGGGCAACGATACCTACAACGGCACGATCATGTCGCTTGGCTACGCCTGGGATTGTGCCGTGGGATACCTTTGTGATTTTGGCGGAGACGATCGCTACAGCGGCACCGAAGGCAACGGGGCCCAGATGGGCATGGGCGTGCTGTTCGATTATGACGGGGACGACGTCTACCTGGGCACCAAGCAGGGCCGCGCTTCGTCGGGGATTTCCTACCACGACCTACCCTACTGCGGCGGCAACTTCAGTTTCGTGGTCGACTACGGCGGCACCGACAAGTACGGCTGCGGTGCCCGCAACAACAGCTACCTGACGCGTTACACGTCCGGCGGCTTCCTGATCGACCGCCCCAAGCAGACCGAAACCAACGGTACCAACGGTACGGCCGACAAGCCGATCGCCCGCACCGCTTCCGGATCGTAAACGTGGGGCAAGCATCTTGCTTGCCAATTGGAGCCTCACCACAACCGCAAGCTGGAAGCTCACGCCACTAGACCGTCGCCCCGAAACTCAGCCCTACTGTTTGCACGAGCCAATTCCTGCGAGGAAACTCCTGCCATGTTGCGTACGATGAAGGCCCCGTTGCTGATCCTGCTGTTGATCGCGTTGCCGGTCGGTGCGGTGGCGATTGTCCCCTCCGGCGAGCCGACGCCTACCGAGACGGAGAAAGCCGCGGCCACACCAGGGCCGATCCTGGTAATGCCCGATCCGGCCTATCGCAGCCAGCCGATCCCGGAGTCCGCGCCGGATACGGCCGAGCCGGCGGACTCTGCCGCGGCCGAATCCCCCGCGGAAGATCCCGGCGATGAAACGCCGGGGGCCTCGAACTCCACCGATGAACCGGCCTCCGACGAACCGGCGGCCGGGGAATCCAAGCCCACCGATGAAGCGGTCGATGAAGACGCGGTCGACGCAGATGCCGGCGACGAGGATCCCGGCGACGATGGCACCACCGAGGCAACACCCCAGACTCCGCCCGAGCCCGAGCCGAAGCCCAAACGGGTCCTCTCGCCCGAGATGATCAAGATGCGCGACCGAGTCCGCCGCACGCTGGACCATCACCATCGGCTGATGCTCTCCACCAGAAGCAACACGGCCACCGAGATCATGCACGCGTGTCTGGCCTTTGGATGTCAGACGGACGTCTATCGCGGCGGCGGCTCTTCTGCCGGCCAGAAGGTCAACGGGGTGACCTGCCTCTGCTGGAACTACGCGTGCGGCGGGTATCAGCCGTTGGTGGTCAGCCGGGGCACGATCGCCGCCAAGATCGGCTACGGGCTGCAAGAGCGGCCCTCGCAGTTGTTGGCCGTGTTGGCGTTGGCCCGCGTGCCGGACGACTACCCGATGCGCGTGGGCGAGGACGTCCGCAGCGTGGCCGATCTGGTCGAGCACGAGAAGCTCACCTGCCGTAGCGGGACCGACCTGTCGCTGAAGCTAGTCGGCCTGGCGCGCTACGTCGACGGCGACGCCACCTGGCAGAACGATCGGGGCGAAACCTGGTCGATCGAGCGGATTATCAAAGAGGAGATCGCCAAGCCGGTGATCACCGAAGTCGACGGCGGCATGCACCGCCTGATGGGTGTGAGCTGCGCCGTCGCGCGGCGTACACAACTGAAAAAGCCGATCGACGGCCAGTACCAGCGGGCGCAGAAGTTCATCGACGAGTACCACGAGTACGCGATGAAACTGCAAAACGCCGACGGGAGTTGGGGGCCGCGATTCCTGGCCTCGCGCGAAACCGGCCGCGACCACGTCGCCCAACTTCGCGCCAACGGCCACGTGCTCGAGTGGTTGGCGGTCTCCTTGCCCGAGGAGCAGTTGGAAGACGCGCGGGTGGCCCGTTCGTTGACGTACGTCACCAACCTGCTGAACTCCAGCCGCTACCGCAGCAGTGTGCGAACCTACGGCACGCGCGAGATCGGGGCCGTGATGCACGCCCTGCACGCGTTGCGAATCTACAACGACCGTTTCTTCAAGCCGGCCGATGAAGAACCCGAGCCCGAGCCGGTCTTGCAGGCCGCCCGGCCGTGAGGTGGCGGGGAGTAGGAACACACGGGGTGGCTGGGGCAAAGCGCAGCGGTGCCCCAGGAAAGCTCGCCGTCTGGGGCATGACCTCGTTCCCAAACTCCGGTTTGGGAACGCACGTCATCGACGTACCGCTATCGGTTCCCCAGAACGCCATGCGGAGCCTGGCCGACGCCCGTTCCCAAACGGGAGCTTGGAAACCCGTTGCGGAGTAGGAGCAACGGTCACCAGTTCGGCTACGCCGTTTCCAACGCCATCCGCCGACACTGCTGCGCGATCATCAGATCTTCGCGGGTGTGAATCACCAACACCCGGGCCGGCGAAACGTCGGCCGCGATATCGGCGTCGCCGCGGCAGTAGTCGTTACGAGAGTCGTCGAGCGTTACGCCCAAGAAGCCAAGGTCTCGGCACACCTCCCGCCGCAGCCGGGCCGAGTTCTCGCCGATGCCGCCGGTGAAGACCAGCGCGTCGAGCCCTCCGAGCGCGGCGGCCAGTGCGCCGATCGTGGTTCTCACGCGATAGGCGTAGACGTCCAGCGCGAGCTGCGCCCGGGCGTGGCCTTCCGCTGCGGCCGTTTCCACCTGACGGAAATCGGACGACACGCCGGAGATACCCAGCAGGCCGGACCGCTTGTGCAACACCTCGTCGAGTTCTTCCACCGAAAGCCCCTTCTCCCGCATCGCGTAGAGCAAAATGCCCGGGTCGACCGTGCCGCTGCGGGTGCCCATCACCAGGCCTTCCAGCGGCGTGAAGCCCATGGTGTTGGTCAGGGCCGTTTGGCCGCGGACGGCGGTGGCCGACGCGCCGCGCCCGAGGTGGCAGATCACCGTCCGCAGCTTCTCGTCGTCGCGGCCGAGCATCTCCGCCACCCGCGACGTGCAATAGGCGTGGCTGGTGCCGTGGAAGCCGTAGCGGCGGACGTCCCATTGCTCGAGCCATTCGTACGGCAACGGATAGACGTAGGCACACGGCGGTACGTCGGCGAAGAAGGCCGTATCGAACAGCCCCACCATCAACGCGCCGGGCAAGGCCGCTTCGGTGGCCTCGATCGCCTCGAGCCCCGGCGGGATGTGCAGCGGGGCCAGGTGGGCGTTGCCGGCGATAGTCCGCTTCATCGCCGCGTCGATCCGCACCGGCCGGCGGATCTCCTTGCCGCCGTGAATCAGCCGATGGCCGACCACCCGGATCGAACGGCCCGAGCCAACGTGCCCCGTAGCGTGCCCCGTGCCGACCAGCCCCGACTCTCGCAACAATTCCAACGCCGCCACCACGCCGGCCCGATAATCCGGCGCATCGAGTTCCCGCCGCAGCGGCTCGCCCTTTTGCGGCGAAAGCGTGACCACGGCCCGGTGCGCTTCGCCGGCCCAGTCGAGCATGCCCCGGGCGATCGGCTCGAGCGTATCGAAGCCAAACAGCCCAAACTTCACGCTGCTCGAACCGGCGTTGATAACGAGGATGCTCATGGCGTGCTTTCCGACGGAAGGCGATTTCGTTTCGAGGCTGGGGACATGTCGGCGGCTGGCGAAAGGATGGAAGTTAAGGAATTCCGGCCGTGTGGTCAAGGGACTTCTCGGCCCGGATTGTTTACGTTGCCGTTGCCCCCGTTTGTCCCCTGGGCATGGCACGGGGACGATGAAGGGTGCGGGACGTCACGATGCCTTGCCTTATGCTCGCAGGTTGCAGTAGACTGGCCGGCGTGGGGCAAGGTCATTTCCTGGGAGGAGGATTGCCATGCGGAGCTTAGCGATCTGGTCGGTAGTGCTCGGGCTGGCCGTGTCGTCCACAGGTTGCGGAAAAGAGGCCGACGTAACCGGACCGACGGAAGGGACAACCGCGGCGGTGGACAGCGAGACCTCTGCGGGGAAGCCATCACCTCCCCCCGCTCCTGGCGTGACAACGGATCCTTCGCCAACGCCTCCCGATGAGACGCAGACAGATTTCCCAACCGACAAAGTCTTCACCAACTCGATCGGGATGAAACTGGTGCGGATCCCGGCGGGCGAGTTCATGATGGGCTCGCCTGATGCGGACTCAGCCGCCCGAGACGCCGAGAAGCCACAACACCGAGTTCGGATCACTAAGCCATTCTATCTTGGTATGTACGAGGTGACACAAGCGCAGTATGAGCAGGTGATGGGGAACAACCCCAGCTACCACAAGGCGTCGGGCTCCGAGGCACCGGTGGACCGGGCGACCTGGGAGGAAGCCGATGAGTTCTGCTGGGAGCTGTCAGACTTGCCTGAAGAGATCAAGATGGGCCGGCGCTATCGCCTGCCGACGGAAGCGGAGTGGGCGTACGCCGCTCGCGCCGGCAGCACAGGGACGTATTGCTACGGCGACGACGAATCACTCCTTGGCGACTACGCCTGGTGGGACGAGAACGCCGGCGCCAAGACGCATCCGGTAGGCCAGAAGAAGCCGAATGCCTGGGGCTTGTACGACGTACTCGGCAACGTGCGGGAATGGTGTGCAGACTGGTATCAGGTCGATTACTATGCGAGTTCCCCGACGGATGATCCGACGGGACCTTCCACGGGCTTGTACCGCGTGGAACGCGGCGCCCATTGGGGCGCCAGCGCGGCGTACATCCGTTCTGCCATCCGGACCCGGGCCGCTCCCGACTATCGGAGCACCGGCACCGGTTTTCGCGTAGCCCTGGTTCCGGCGGAGTAAGCAGGCGTCGGATAGCAAAGGCGCCAAGGGGCGGCCGATGAATAACTTTCCGGTGTCAGTGATGGGTGGCTGGGGCATAGCGCAGCGGTGCCCCAGTTGTCCGGGTCCTGGGGCTTCGCTGCGCTCAGCCGCCAGCCACCCCAAATGGGGAAGTTATTCATCGGCCGCCCCTAAGGGCAATAAAGAGGGCATAACCAATCCTGTTCGGCACAAGATTCGCGCCGTCACAACGAGAGAGTTGGCGTTGCGCGCCCCGCGACGGCATCCTGCCGATCGTCACCGATCTACTGGACGTGCCTGCCGAAGCGATCGCGGAAATCTGCCGGCATCGCCGCCCATCTCGCGATCTCCGTTGGTTCCCTCCACCCCCGGTTCCGTTGTCTTCCCAATTGACGGACCTTGCGACGTTGGCTATGATGCGCGCCGACCGGGTGAACGCTGCGCCGGAACCAGCGTCCCGGCCCACCTGGCAAAAGCTATCCACTAGAGGTGAAGTCTCCGATGGCAAGACCCCCACGAGTTTTCGACGACGTGATCCAGTGTGTCGGCAATACGCCACTGGTCAGGATCCGGCGGCTGACCGAGGGCTGCGACGCGGCCGTGTTGGGAAAAATCGAGAGCTTCAATCCGCTCTGGAGCGTCAAGGATCGTATCGCCAAGTCGATGCTCGACGCGGCCGAGCAACAGGGGCTGATCACCAAGCAGACGGTCGTCGTCGAGCCGACCAGCGGAAACACGGGCATTGCCCTGGCGTGTGCCTGTGCCGCGCGGGGATATCGGCTGCGGGTGACCATGCCGGAGGGTATGAGCGTCGAGCGCCAGCGGCTGCTGCGGGCGTTCGGGGCCGACGTCGTCTTGACGCCAGCCGGCGAGGGGATGAACGGGGCGGTGCGGCGGGCCGAAGAGATCGTCGACCAGAATGCCGACCACTTCATGCCCCAGCAGTTCAACAACCCCGCCAACCCGCAATGCCATCGCGAAACCACCGCCGAGGAGATCTGGCGGGATACGGGCGGCAACGTCGACGCCGTGGTGATCGGCGTCGGCACCGGCGGCACGCTGACGGGCGTCGGCCAAGGGCTCAAGTCGCACAACCCGGACGTGCAGATCGTGGCCGTCGAACCGGCCGGCAGCCCGGTGATCGCCCAGCATCGCGCGGGCAAGCCGCTCGAGCCCGGCCCGCACGCCATCCAAGGGCTTGGCGCCGGCTTCATTCCCGACGTGCTCGAGTTGGACCTGATCGACGACGTGGTCGCCGTGAGCGACGCAGCCGCGTTGGAGACGTCGCGCGCGTTGGCCGCACGGGAAGGGTTGATGTGTGGGATCAGTTCCGGTGCGGCGGCCTGGGCCGCGCTGAAGATCGCCGCGCGGCGAGAAAGCCGCGGCATGCAGATTGTCGCCATCCTGCCCGACTTGGGTGAACGGTATCTCTCGACCCGGCTCTTCCCCGAGTGACACGTCCCCGAACGACACGGCGCGCCGATTCGGGTATTCAAGCGAGCAAGAAATGAAGCGGCCCGTCCGTTTCACGGGACGGGCCGTGGTTTCTCGCAGAGGAGTCTGCTCGAACCCGTTTCAGGTGCAAGTCGACTTGCAACAGAACTTACTTGCAGGCGGGTTCGCAGCAGGCGGGCTCACAAGCAGCCGGCTCGCAGCAGGCGGGCTCGCAGCACTTCGCGGCTTTCTTGGCAGCAAAGCGGGCCTTCAGGCCGGCAAACAGGCCACAGCCGCCGATCTTGCCCTTGCCACCGCACGGATCGCAGCAGGCGGGCTCACAGGCAGCCGGCTCGCAGCAGGCGGGCTCCCAAGC
>CAYYNP010000012.1:0-5234 GCA_964472545.1 uncultured Planctomycetaceae bacterium
ACTGTTGCTTAGCTGGACCACGGTTTTGTGCCAAACCCGTTGAAACAAAACAGGCGTACAAGCGTCTGGCCCTCACGAACTGAGCAGGGAAGGCATACAGGGGGCGGGAGATACTTACACAAGTTAACCCGTCCCCTGACCATCTTGGCCCTACACAGCCTGTCCTGCTAAATCCGTCCATGCAGGCTTCTATCTGAGGCTCTGCGACTCTCTGGGGACTTCAGAGGCAATCCCCGCCGTTCGATGCTAAGCCCGGTCACGCCTGCCCCGCTCGGCCACTATGACGTATTTGACACTTTACCAGGGCCGCACCTCGACCCCAGCCACCCATCACGATGGGCTGGCCATTGCCGATCGGTGCGTTTCACGCACCCTACAATGCGTCGAATAGCGCCTGCCAAGCCGCCCAAAGCGTCTCCGGATGGGCCAGGCGTCGCGCCAACTCCCGCCGTGCCCGGTGGGCCGTTTCCAGCCGGTGGTCTTCGTCGTACGCCAGCCGGGCGGTGTGATAGGCGAATTGATCCGGCGTGTCGCAGAGGTATCCGGTCTGGCCGTGCCGGATCATCTCGCGCCAGCCGCCGCGATTGTCGGCGACCACCGGTACGCCGGCGGCCATCGCCTCCAATCCCACACGGGGCCAATTCTCCGTCGCCCGGCCGCCGGCGTGGACCATGGCGTGTAGCGTGGCGAGGAACTCTCGTGGCTTTTCGGCTCCCGCCGACAGACACTCCGCCCAACGCGGCGTGGGGCCGAGCCGGCGGCGGATCTCCGGCGAGAAGCCGAGCACTCGGGCACGGACCGGATGCGGCACGCGGCCGTAAACCTCCCAGGTCTGCGGCGAGAACTTGTCGGCCGCCGCGCGGCTGATGCGTCCGATCGTCAACACGTTGCCAGGGCGATGAGCGAGCGGGCGAAAGGGAAACTCGTCAAGCGTCAACGCCCCGCGGATGATCCGCCCTTGGGTCGCGTCGTAGCCAAACTTGCGAAGCTGCGGCACGAGTTGGTCACGTTGGTATCGGCTCTGGAAGACGTATCGCTCGAACGTCCCAAACTGCCGATAGTGCATCCGCTCCTGGGGAAACAGCCAGTTCATGCAGCCTACCCAGACGATTCGGCAGCGCAAACGCCGAAATGCTTCGGCGGCGTCGAGCATCAGCGTGTTGCACATCGACACCACGATGCTGCCGGGCAATCTCGGCACGCGGCCCAGTTCGTCCGAACGGCTCTCGACGGTATGGCAGCCGATCGTCTCCAGCCGATCTTGCCACGACGGATCGGCCTTCCAGGTGGGGATCAGCGTTACCTCGAGCCCGTACCGCCGCCAAAGCTCGACCGTGTGCCAGAGTTCCGTATTGGCCCCGCCGAGGTGGCCGGGATAGCCGCAGACGAAGACGTGAGCGTTCATGAGTGGGTGTGCGACGGGTGGCTGGGGCAAAGCGCAGCGGTGCCCCAGGATGCTGGGGCCATCGTCCTGCTAATCACTGGGGCACCGCTGCGCTTTGCCCCAGCCACCCCCTTACGGAATCGTCATGCGCGCCGTCTCCGTGCCAACCAGCGTGACGGTGACGCCGGCGCCGACAAAGTCCAGCGTGCGGGCCGGGTTGACCGTCACGCCGTCGTCGACGACCACGCCGCCGGGCTGCTCGACGATCGTCCAGCGGTCTTCGTGGCGGTCGTAGCTGACGATGACCCGATCGCCGTAGAGGATCTTGGGGCCGCACCAATTGAGCGCTTCGACGTTCTCGCCGCCGTCGGCCATATTGCCGGTGGCGTAGTCCTTCCACCAGAGCGACACCGTGCCGGTGCTGGTGACGTCGATAGTGTCGTCGGCCACGCCCTCGCAGAGCAGCTTGCCGCCAAGGACCATCAACTCCCAGCGGCGGCGAACCGGATGCCAATAGGCGTAGCCCTCCGCGCCGGCGTGGGAATACGTGCTGCTGCCGCCGCGGGCAATGCCGAAGCGGTGGTGCGTCGTGGGCTGGTAGACCGTAACGATCGGTTCGTCCGGGTCGTCGGCCAGGTGACAATCGACGCTGGCGTCGCCGGGCATGTAGACCACGCCGTCGCGAACCTCGATCCGCGCAACGTAGGGCGGCCGCTGGACGATCTCCCAACGGCCCGCCGGGAGGTTGTACGCGGCATAGACCCGGCTGCCGATCCCGTAGCTGGGCGTGCTCCAGACTGTGTCGTCGGTATCGCGCAGGCAGGTGGGCTGATAGAGCACGACGTCGGGCGAACGGCTCGTTTCGCCGTATTCGTTGTCCGGGTGGTCGACCCAAACGCAGCGGGCGGCCAGCGTGTAGGGCACGTCGGGCACGGTGCTCAATCCGGGCGGAACCGGCGGATCGTCGTCGCTGGGATACCAGACCTTCTGCGTCAACTCGAACAGCCCGAGCCGCGCCGCCGGCGGGGCGTGGAAGGTCGCGCCGGACGTGCCGTATTGGCTCAACCCCGGCGTACCCGGGTGGGCGTGGGCGTTGACCTGCGAAATCAGGGCGTTCTGTTGCTCGGCACTGAGCGGGTCGCCGTGGCGAACGTGGGGAATGGTCATGCGATGGCCGCGAATTGAAAGAGAGTGGACAGATCGGACGTTTGATACGGCGTCTGGCCGGCCGCGTCTGCGAGCTTGTCCCAGCCGGGATCATCGGCCGGGAGCGAACGATAGGCGTGGTTCCAGCCGTAGGTCTGGCCGTTGTGCTTGATCGCCTTCTCGCGAAAGACGTAGGCGATCTGCCAGCCGAACTCGGGTTGTTGCAGCTCGTCGACGCGGATGAACTGCTTGTCGGCCCGGGCCCCGTCGAAGAGCACCGTTTCGGCCGCCGCCCCCAGGAATTGGCCTTCGTTGACCGTGCCGACGCTCTGGCGGATCGCGCCCCACGGCGGGTTGACGACGTGATGCCAGGTCACGTGATGCTCGACGATCGGCACGCGGACCGTGGCCACGGCCTCCGGCGGCACGGGGATCGTGGCGTCGGAGTCCCAGGCCATGCTGTGTACGGGCAACTCGACGTACTCCCCGCCAAAGTCCATCCGGTAGGTCAGGAACGTCTCGTCTTCGATCGTCGGCAGGTCGGGGCGGCTATTCCGCGCGTCGATCAGTTCGTAGTCGGCGGTCAGTTCGGCGTACTTGCCGCTGTAGCTGTTTAGCTCCGATTGCACGTCGGTGAAGGCGCCCTGCTCGTCCGGGCATTTCGGCCAGGGCTGCAGCTTCACGCGAACGGCAACCACGTAAGGCCGGTCGGGATACTGCACCGGCAGCGCGCCGCCGAACTCGTAGCCCGTGCCGAGCAGCTCGGCCACCAACGCGTGCCGGCTTTCCCAAGCCACCAACAGCCGCCGTTGGGCCTTCATGCCCTCCGGGCCGTAGGATTCCCAGGGCGAGCCGGCGAGTTCTTTGAATGCGGTGGTCATGGCGTTCTCCTAAGGGCCCCAGTGCGCGGCTCGCGTTTCTTGGCCCACAACGGCCTCCTTCAATGCGTCGAGCTTCCCGCCGAGGTTGCGCAGCTCGCGGATCTGTTCGGCCTCGCCGCGGGTGATCTGGCCGGACGGGTCCGGCGTCTCGAGCGACGGAGCGACCGGCTGGGGCGCCGCGCCGGCGTCGGTCGTCGGCCGTTGCGGCGAAGCGTTCGCGTTCTGCATCGGACCGAGCGTTGCCGGCAGGCCGCCGGGCGCCGGGCGTCCGAGCGCGTCGAGCGCGTCGATCAACTGCCGTGTAACTTCGACCAGTTCCTCGTCCCGAGACGATTCATCCGGTGGTGGTTCGGCATGATTGGGCACGGTTGGTTTCCTCCATCGTTCGGCGTATCCAGCCGTTGCGTCGTTCGGCTACCCGGCGGCACAGCATCCGGGCGTCGGACGGCGACGTGCGTTGCCGCTGGCCGGGGCCGACGGCTTCGTTCAGGTAGATCCACACTTGGCCGATCGTCATCCGGGCGATCTGTTGCGGCGTCCATCCGTAGGCCAGGCTCAACTCGCGGGCCCAGCGGTGCCACGGCAAGGCGGCATCGGGGTCTGCGTCGCCGGTGGCTGAGCCCGGCCCGGCGAGTTTCCCACCGGCGGACCGCTGCAATCGTCGATCCTCCGGCGGAGCAGTGTTTCGTCCTCATCGAGCAATTGCCCGACCGCTTCGGCGGCTTCTTCAAGCGTGAGCCCTGGTTGTGCCTTGCGGGCCATCAGCCAGAAGCGGTAGCAGAGCCCGTCGGGTGTCTCTCGCCATTTCTGGAATTCGGCCGCCGTCATCAGCCGTGCGGAGACGGCCCGGTCGTACGCACGGCCGAGCAGCGACTCCTGCTGTTTCTCGTCCAGGCCGTCGAGTGCCTGGAGGGCAACCGCCAACGGATCGGGCCGCCGGGCGAGGATCCGGTTTTCGATCTCGCCGTAATCGGATAGCGTCAGTGGCGCAAGCCGGTACGTGCGGCCGGCAGCGGTGACGGTCTGTTCCGCGGCGGTCAGTTGGCTAAGACCGTGCATGGTCATTGTCTTCTTGGTGTGCGTCCTCTGTCGGGTGCTTCCGCGCGCAGCGGGATGCCGCTGAGTATCGAACGTTTAGCTGCCGCCGGCACGGCGGCTTCTGTGGCAGCGGGTAATGGTACGACTCGCAAAAGCCACCGTGCCGACGGCAGCTAAACCTCGAAGCTCGACGTCGATCGGCTGCTCGGCGGCGTACGCAGTGCTCAACTGCCCGACCCGGCGCCCGACTTGGCCACCACGCCGTAGGTGGTGATCGCGCCGTTGCCGGAGAAGTCGATCGCGAAGGCCACGATCCGGCCGCGGTTGACGTCCACGTCGACTTCGATGCGGTCGACGATCGCCGGCACGGCGTAGTAGTTCGATCCGGTGGCGTCGACGTGCAGCTTCAGGCTGATCGCGTCGCCCTCTTCGACCGGGCAGTTACCGTCGTCTTCGGCCTTGACCTCGAACGAGCCGGAGCAATCCTTCACGCCCGCCGCCCGCTGCTTCCAGCCGCCGGTGTCGTTGGCGGCGTAGTCTGGGTTGAAGCTGGTGATCGCCAGCCGCCAGTTGGAGACCGGCGTGACTTCGACCGCGCCGAGATAGAGTGTTCCGTCTTTTCCGCTGAGTACGGCCATCGTGGGTTTCTCCTGCGAGCAGGGTAGGTGTTTGGTGTTGAGCCCGACGTTGCAGAAGGGCGGGGGTGGGGGGGGGGGGGGGGAGGGCCCCCCCCCCCCCCACCCCCCCCCCAAACAACCCCCCCCCCCCCACCCCCCCCCGCCCAC
>CAYYNP010000012.1:5244-16783 GCA_964472545.1 uncultured Planctomycetaceae bacterium
AAGGCCTATCGAGACGCCCGTGACCTGGGGCACCGCTGCGCTTTGCCCCAGCCACCCGACAAGCCATATGCCGTTCTACGCCCCCGAGCCCGATCCGGAACTCGCGGCGGTGATCGTCCCGACAATCGCGATCGAATACGTCACGTCGCCGCCGGAGGCCGCCAACTCGAGGTTCTTGTTCGAGTCGTCGACGGCCCAGCCGCCGGCCCGGTTGACCAGCAACAACACGCCGTCGGGCGAAATGACGGCCTGGTCGCCGTCGGCGCCGAAGGGGGCCGACCACTCGTCGGCCGCCGCACCTCCGACGAGCAACTGGCCGGTGTTGTCGGCGGCGGCGGCGATCAACATTGCCTTGACCGTCAGCAGGGTGACGGTGTTCACGTCGCCCAGCACGGTGCGCGTCAGCGCCGTCAGATCGAGCGTGGTCGAGTTGCCGCTGAGCAACGTCTGATCTTCGGCGTGCCAAACGGCCTCGGCCTGGTTGTCGGCGTTGCCGTCGAGGAGTTGCTTGGCGTAGTCCAGCCGATCGTTGTCGGTGGCGCCGTCGGCCCAGTTCCAGCCGAGCGAGGCCTTGATTTCCGCTTTGAAGGTCATGTCATACTCCCGTGGCCAGGTAGACGGTGCAGGCGAAGTCGACGGTCATCTGCCAGGTGCCGTCGCCGTGCTGACGTTCCCTGTCGCCGACGCGCTGCATGTTGACGACGCGGTCGGTGCCGTCCAGCGCGAATTCGGTGCGGTCGAAGGCCGTCTTGATCTGCGCGACGATCTCCGCCGCGGCGTCGCGGTCGTCGTGAAAGACCTCGATCCGCACGGCTACCGCGTCGACCGCCGAACCGTCGTTGAGCCGGGCGACCGGCCGGTCGCCGCGTTTGGCGATCGTGGCGTAGGGCATCGTCGGGTCAACGCACAGCCCCGTAGTGACGGCGGAGGCCGGCAGCAGGTCGTCCAGCGACGACGCGGCGGCCCAACGATCGTGGATCACTTCGATTAGGTTCATGGCTGCGAGTTCCTTCCAGTCGGAGGAAAGGGGGACAGGCACCTTTTGTGCGAAGCACCCTTCGGGCCGTTCCGGCAAAAGGTGCCTGTCCCCCTTTTGCCTTGGCCCCTTTTCCCTTGGCAAGGTCTGGCTGTCTCGCGGAGCGAGACGCCTACTTTGACGGCGTGCGTTCGTTGTCTACTCCCGCCCGCGCTCATCCGGCCGGCCACGGCGTGGCTTCGATTTCGATCGTTTGCAGTTCCCCGATCCGCTCGGCCGCCTTGGTGCCGACGACCTTGTAGACCGTGCCGTCGGCACATTGGATGCGATGTGTATGGTCGAGCGTGAGGTCTTCTTCCACGAAGACGTGGTACCGAGTGACCGTCCGCCGGGCGCCGTGTTCGGTGCCCATCTTGGCCGAGGCCGGTTGGATTCTTGCTCGAATTCCCGTCTTCCACGGCCGCCAGGTGGGCTCGGCCGCGCCGCCGCCGTCTTTGGTGTAGGTGGCCGCCAGCACGTCGATCGTATCGTCCAGGCCGTAGACCACCGTGAGGCTGCGGCAGGCACACCGCCATCGCGTCTGCATCGTGGCCGATTGGACGTCGAGCACGGTCCAGCGGCCGCCGTCGTTGTCGACGATCAAGTCGCCCAACCGCGGCGGATCGTTCAACTCGCCCGCCGGCAAATGCCAGGTCACGTCGCTGGCCGTATAGCGCCCGTTGCTTTGGGCCGCCTCGCGAACGCTCATGGCGCGGCGCAACGCGCCGGCGACGGAAGTGTCCGACCCCGAGCCGCTGCCGCGGCGCCGAAACGTCACCGTCTCATTCCCGTCCGCCACGTCCGCCAAGTCACCCGCCGGATCAAAGTCCACAGTCATGGTCCCACAACCTCACGCTCGACGGACGCCCCGAAGACACAGCCCCGCTCCCAACTCCCAACTCATCACTCTCCACTCACCACCCACCACTCTCCACTCACCACTCCTCCCCTACGTATACCCCCGGCTGCGATACTCGAACGGCTCCTCGCCGGCGAGCTTCTCGTTGCACCAATCGACCGTCTCGCGGAGCTGTTTGAGATACTCGCTCCATGCCACCTTCTGTCCGTCGACGTTGTACGTCGGCTTCGGTTCGGCGGTGATTTCGGCGATGCGTGCCAGCGTCTGCGTCTTGACGGTGGCGATCTGCTGGGCGTCGCTGGGCATGGTCGTCCTCCGATGCGTTGGGCTCAGATGGCGTGGATGCGGAACCGAACGAGGATCACTTGTCCCACGCCCGGGGTCAGTTCAACCTCGGCGAGATACCGCCCGGCCGCCGCGAACGCGTCGTTGGACGAGACGTCCAGCTCGTGGCGCAAATTGTAGCCGGTCTGGTCGACGGTCCATCGGGCGTCGGTCTGCAGGCTGTCGTAGATCAAGTCGGCCACGACCAGGGCCACGTCGGTGTGGCCGCTGACCGCCGTGCGATCGTCGGGGTCTTGGTCGTCGAGCAGGTAGACCGAGTACTTGGCCGACGCGACGTCGGCCTGCACGATCGCCTGCGCGTCGCTGCCGACCACTCGGGCCATCAGCGTGGCCGAACCGTTGCGAAACGCCGTGCCGTGGATATCCGCCGCGTCTGCCATCGATCTGTCCTACGTCGTGTTGTCGGTTAGAGGGTTTGGCCGGCTGCGGCGCCGGCAGCATGCAACTCGCCGGCCGCGGCCCCGGTGTGCCACGCTTGCCCCTCGGCAACGCCGTACGGACCGCCCACGCCCGGAATCACACGCGGTACCCGGCGCGGCAGGCGAAAGGCGGCAAAGGGCTGCACGTGGAGACGGGAAATCTCCGCGGCGCTCATGGCGTGGCCGTACAGCAGGAAGTAGTCGATCTGCCCTTCGAAGTAGTAAGTCGCCCCGCCGGTCACGTAGCGGCCGAGACAGAGGTCTCCCTGGTGCAACAGGCCGTCGACGGCGTTGGTGTTTTCGGCAACCTGGATTCCGTTGCGGTACCAGCGGAAAGTGGCCCCGCGAAGGGTCATCGCCCAGGACTCCCAGTCGGTCGAGGGCGTCACCGCCGAGTCGAACGTCCACTGGCCGTAGATGCGAAGCTGCACTCGATCGGAGGCAGTGTGGTTGACGCGGATCGACCAGGTCCCGTCGTTCCCGACGGCAGCCGCACCGCGCGAGGCGATCCCGTCGAAGCTCGCCGCGTTTCCGCTCCATTTCATCCGCCAGGCGATCGTACCGTCGGTGAAGTCGAGCGCGTCGTTCGAGTCCACGTTGACGTATTGATCGACGCCGTCGAGGTTCAACGCCCGGCCGTACGGCGAGGTGATCCACGTCGGATCGTTGACCAGAGTGCCGTGATTGCCGAAGCGCGAGGCGTCGCGCGTCGCCGCACCGACTCCCTCGGGCAACAGCCAGGCGGCGCCAAGGCCTTTTCCCAGCGGGTGGCCGGTGTGCAGCGTCGGTCGATGGGGCTTGGAAAGGGGCATGAGTCGGTATGCGGTAGGCGGTATGCGGTATGCAGTAGGGAGTAGGGAGCGCGGCGGTATGGCGTAAGGCTGCTTGGGCAGAAGGCAGAGCGAGGAATCCGTGAAGTCCGCTTGCCGCCTACTGCCTACTCCACCCCGTGATAGACGCCCATGTAGTGCACGTCGTGATTGGCCGGCGTGGCATCGAGCGTCGAGTTGCTCTCGTTGTCGAAGACCAGCGTCCAGTTCCTCGGCAACGCGCCGCCGAAGACCGTCGCGACGCTCAAGGGGCCGAACTCGAACGTGGTGGCGCCGGCGTCGGTGGCGATGCGGGCGAGATGCATGAGGTTGTCGGCTTCGCCGGCGTAGGCGGCGTCGCTGCCGGAGCAGTCGCCGCCGTAGGTCGTGCCGCCGTCGGCCGACGCGGCCACGTAGACGTCGACGTAGTCGCCGGCCCCCGAGCCCGCGCCGGTCTTGATCTTGCCGCCGACCAGGGCGTCGGTGAACAGGTCGCTGCTGTTGTCGACCGCCGCAGCCTGCCGCCATGCGGCGTCGGCCAGGCTGGCCAGCGTGACCGTGATTGTCGTGCTGGCGCCGTACTTATGTTTCACGTTGGCCACTTGGTTGGTCTCCAGTTTGGCAAGATGGCTGAGATCATCACTCGTTACCAAGCTCCAGCTTGGTAACGCAACGTCCGCCAAGCTCTGCTTGGCTCCTTCGGCGACGCCCTTCGAAGCGGAGCTTCGAGGAGTCCCGTTCCCAAGCCGGAGCTTGGGAACGAGAATCCCAAGGGACGCGCCTACGCCGTGCCGTCGCTCTTGACGACGTAGCGGGGGTTGATCACCGCGGCGGCGCCGCGCTCGCTGGCCTTGAACCGCACCAGGATGTCCTGGTTGAACTCGGCCTCGCTGTTCGGCGGCGATTGGGTGACCGTGATCGGCCAGTTCTCCATGTAGGCAAAGGCCTTGCGGAAATCGCCGATGAACCACCATTTCTTGGCGGCCGCAGCCGCCGTACCCGAGGCGATAATCCGCCGATAGGCCAGCCGGCTCTCGGCCACCGTGTAGTTGCCCAGCGGGTTGGCCGCGGTGGTCGCCGTTTCGGCGCTGGCGGCCGTGTAGGTGATCTCGGCGGCGTTGAACACGCGATGTGCCGCGTGCCGATAGGCGGGCATCACCAGCACGGTGGTGGCCCCGATCAGCACCGGTTCGCTGGTGTTCGGATCGAGGATGTCGGCAAAGAGTTGCTCGGCGGCGTCGACGTCCGTCCAATCGATCAACTCGTCGGTCGTGGCGTTGATCCAATCGCCGTCGGGCGCCACGCCGGTGCCGTTGGCGCTGTAAGTGTTGTAGTCGGTGCCCTTCCACTTGTAGTTGTTGGTCGCGCCGATCAACAGGTCGAGCAGCCGCTTCTCCTTGTTCAGCCCCAGCACTTCGCCGACCTCGGCCGCCCGTTGCAGCACCAGGTGAGTGCGGTCGAAGAAGACGGCCTCTTTGGTGACCGGCACGATGAACCCGCGCTTGGTCGTTTGCGGCGTCTCGATGTAGTCTTCGGCGAAACCCAAGTTGGGATACGGCATGCCGGGCTGCACCTCGGCCACGTCGTCGCTAACGCGTCCCACGCCGGGGATTTTCTCGCCGTCGAGCCGGGTGGGCACGGTGTCGACCAGCTTCGAGACTACGAACGCCTCTTGCGTGTAGGCTTCGAGAATCCTCGACTGCACGATCTGCCCGGTGATGTTGGAAAAGGCCGTCACGTCGACGCCGTCGCCGGCTTCGGTCAACTGGGCGCCGCCGCTGCGGGGGTCCATCTGCCGCACGCGTTCACCGCCGATGGTCGCCTCGGCCAATTCCCGCAGGCTGAAATCTTCCGGCTTCAGGTCGCCCCCTTGCAGGGCCTCGTTCAAATGGCGAACGGTCTTCTCCGGTCCGTTCGCTTCGTACATGCGTCGCAATTCGCGATATTTGATCGCTCTCACGTTATCGTCTCCTTCGTTTGGATGGTTGCGAAATCGGGTTGCCGTGGGCATGGCCGGATGCGTGTCAAACACGGAACTTCGGGTGCCATGCCCACGCAAGCGTGGGCATGTTGACCGCGGCTTCCGGCATGCCCACGCAAGCGTGGGCATGGCACCCGGCCATCTTGGTTTGCTGCTACACGCCGCTGGGGCTGCTGCCTTCGATGCCGCCGGTCATCACGGTGGAGCGGACGTCGACCAACACGCTGGTCGTGGCGGCGGCTTCCCGTTTGGCCACCCGGCCGATGGCGTAGACGCTGCTGGCGACCGAGGCGACCTGCTGGTCGAGCAGGGCGTCGCCGCCGGCGTTTTCGTCGGCGCCGATCAGGTCGCCCAGTTCAAAGGTGCCGCTGGGGCAATCCATCTCGAACACCCCGGTGGTGGCCACGCGGATTGGCGACGTGTCGCCGCTGCGGCTGCGTTGCATGGCCACGCCCAGGAATCCGTCGGCGAAGGTCTCTTGGTTGGCCGTCTCCGAGCCTTGGTCGGTCTGGTCGGAGGCCGGCTTGGCGTCGTCGGTATCTTGCCAGAGCAGGTCGCCGATCTCGATCACCGTGGCCGAATCGACCGCCGCCACCACGGGGTTGGTGTCCCCGTATCGCCATCGCATTTTGTCGCTCATTCTGTCTCTCTCCTGGAATCAGGATTGGGGGTTCTGGATTATTGGTCTTGGGGAGTCGTGAACCTTCGCTCACGCGGGCGGTCTACGTAATGGCCTCGACGAAGGCCTTGGTATCGGTGCGTTCGGTACGGCCGAAGACGTGCTGGTCTCGCGAAAGCGGCCGGCCGTCGGATGCTCCGGATTCGCTTCGGCGGGCCGAGAGACTCCGCACCAATTGGGCCCGCTCTTCGATCAACTCGCGTACGGCCTTTTCGTCAGCGGCGGTCAATAACGATTCGAGGAACCGGTCGCCGAGTACGGCCGCGTGTGGTTTGCCCGTCGACGGGCCGTCCGTCCAGGCGTCGTCCGCATCGGGTTGCGGCAGCCGGAATTCGCACAGCGTGCGGCGAATCAACTGCCGCCGTTGCTGCTGCGTTTCCCGGGCGGAAAGCCGTTGGACTTCCTCCCGCAATCGCCCGATCTCCGCGGCCTGCTCGCGGCAGAGCGCTTCGACCAGCCGAGGATGGTCGCGCCGCAGCGTGTCGACGGTCAGATTCTCATCCGCCGGATCGGCCTCGTCGCGTGCCTTCGACTCGAACAAACCCCGCGTCGTGGCCGGATCGGCCACCAGATCGACGCTCTGCACCTTGGTGATCGCCTCGACCACCACGTTCTCGCCGCGGCGTGCGGTCCGTGCCTGCACGTTGTGCGAAAAGCCGACGTTCTCCGGGGCGTGTTCGGCGTCCCAGAGGAGCTGCTCGGCCAGGGCGTGCTTGGGGTTGAAGTGGAAGTCGGCAAACAGGCCTTCTCCCGGGCGGACCGCCACGCTGCGAATCACGCCGATGCGGTCGCGATAGTCGCGCGGTGCGTTCGGATTGCCCTTTGGATGGTTCACGTTCACCTTGGCGTCTTCGTAGAGCGTGGCGGCCTGTTTGAGCGTCTCGGGCAAGTAGGCCCGGCCGTTGCGGCTGCGCAGCCCGAGGATTTTGGCCCCGCGGATCACGCCCGCCTGCCGATCGACGCGCATCGCCACGCCGCGCGAGTCGCAGAACTCCTGGAGCGTTTCAGTCATCGCGTCTCCTTCCTGATTGGTCACAAGAACGAAAAAAAGCCCGCCGTGAACCGTGCGGTTCGCGGTGGGCTCAGGCAGATACCCGAGGCGACTCGGGCCCTACCGAATACCGACGTAGTGTTCTGTCAATCTCAGATCTTGGGGTGCCATGTCCACGCCAGCGTGGGCATGGCACCCGCTGTTGCCGTGTGCGCCGGCGGCACTATCGCTCGACGCGTTCCACCCGTCGGCGGATGTGCTGGATCGTCCCGTCTTGCACGCTCAGTTCGACCGAGGCCGTACCGAAGAAGCCTCGCTTAAGTGCTTCTGCGAGGATTTCCGCCAGCGCCGTTTCGAGCTGCGCCACTTTCCTCGCGTTGCCGGTCGTTTTCGCGTGCGTCATCATTGGGCACTACGATACGAAAAGACGGTCCTATTTTCAAGCGTTCTTTTTGGGCCATCTTGCGATGCGCGACTACGGTCTTCGTCATGTGGGCGGATACTCTCGGAGGCGCGCCCGAACGTACCGGTCGAACGTCCTGCGCGATCGGCTTCCGTCGGCCACGTCGAACACCACGTCGATCCGCTGGCCGTGGTCTCTCCACCATCGCCGGCCGGTTTCGGAACGCATCAACTCCAGCACGGTCTGCGCTCCGTCGAGCGCCGACGGGAGATTCCTTCTCAACGTCCCGGGCAACGGACCGTCGAACCCGAATCGGGGCCAGGTATAGTAGCCGTTTTCGTCCTCGCGGCGGCCGGCGGTGGCTTCGATCGACGTGACGCCGAGCGCCAGGGCATTCTGCAACTGGCGATGGAAGATCTGCAACCCCAGCCCTTTTCGTCGCATGCTTTGCACGTGTACGTGGAACCCGACGATCTTCGTTATCACGTCGAGCCCGCGGCGCCAGAGCACGACGATCAGTCGAAAGCACGCGTCTAGCGGATCGCTGACGTCGATATAAAGTCCATGGCCGAAGGTGCCCGCATTGACCGCGGCCCGATCCGGTGCGCCGGCCAGGCCCGCCAGTTCCGCCGGTCGTAGTCGCCGCCCGAAGAGTCCCCGCGCGATCCGCATCACCTCATCTTCCTCGCCACAAGAAAAGGCGACCTCGGCCCTGCTTCGTGCCGGCCACAGTTTGGCCGGAAGCCCCGTAGCCGAGGTCACGGCCGGGTTCATCACCGAGTTCGATCAGGGAGCAAAGTGGTCTCATCAAAGATGCGGCCTGTACACGTCGACAGGCGTACAGGGAGTTTAGCTCGGCGCGGTGACAGCCAACTGTCACCGTGTTGGGAATTGCCCCAAGAAACAGAACGCGGGGTGACAGCTTGGTGTCACTCGACGGAGAAACGACGCCGACCGAAGGCCCGCGCGGTGACGGCTAGCTGTCACACCGGCCTACCCTTGCGGATACGAAGTGTGGTAGACTGACTCGCGTTGCGTCGAAACGCCGCTTGGCGGAAGGACCCTAATGGAAGACCGGCCGACGAAACCCGCCGCGAAACGCCGTTGGTATCGCCTCACGCCCGACCGATTCCTGATCGGCCTGCTGGCAACCGAGGGCACGTTGCTGCTCTCGGAGCAGTTTCGCTGGTTCCCCTTCAACGAACACAAGGGCTGGACCGTGCTGATCGCCGTGGCCGGCGTGTGCGCGGCCTTGTTGCTGATGATGCTCTGGTTCGCCGCCGGCCTGCTGCTTCGCCGCCGTTTCCAGTTCAGCCTCCGCTCGCTGCTGGTGCTGGTCGTGGTGGTGGCCGTGCCGTGTAGTTGGATGGCGGTGAAGCTGCAGGAGGCGAAGAGGCAGAGGGAGACCGTGTACGCACTTTGGCAGGCCGACGCGGTAGTACTCTACGATTGCGAAATAGCTGTCGATGGTTCACCCTCACCCGGCACGGAACCGGCTGATCCCGAGTGGTTGTGGCGTTTCTTGGGCATCGATTTCTTTTGCGATGCCGTCGTCGTTGCCGACCACTTCAGCTTCCCCCGCGGTATGAACGAGTTGAATGACCGTCTTCGACAGTCGGGATTCCCGCCCGCTGATGCGAGTCCCTTTCCCCCTGGCACACTCGGGGACGAAGATGTGGCGGATGTACGGAAGCTCGCCAGACTGAGGGAATTGTGGCTCGCACATTCGGCACTATCTGACACCGGATTGGCGCAACTGGCCGGGCTAAGCCATATCGACTATTTGGAACTCGGCGGTACGCAGATTACGGATGCGGGTCTAGAACACTTGCGTGAGATGAGCCGTCTTGAGGTCCTGGACCTGAACGAGACTCGCATCAGAGACGACGGACTCGCGTATCTGAGCGACCTGCCGAGCCTGAGATCGTTGATTCTGGCCGACACGGAAGTGAACGACGCGGGGCTGGAACATCTTGGGAGATCGGCCAGCCTGCAAGCCGTCGACCTTTCGAACACCCAAATCACGGACGCGGGCCTGGAACACCTCAAACGGCTTTCCAGCCTTCAGTTCCTGGAGTTGGAGAACACCGACGTGACCGAAGAGGGTATCGCCGGGCTCAAGCAGGTATTGCCGGCATGCGAGATTCGTTAAGGCGTCTCCCGTATCGCCGCAGGCGGCTCGGCACATCGAAGTTTCAGAATCCGGGAATAACCACCTGCGGCGCATCCGAAGATACGGATGGCAGGCCGGCCCGGCGATAATTGGGCCGGCGGTTGTTCTCGGCACGATGGTGCGTGCCTTTCCAGTCCTAGTCTGCGCTCGGTTCTCGCGATTGGGTGCCACTGGCTGCTTGCCAGCCAGTGTCTCGGTCGAGGTCTGGGCTAATGTTGCACTGGCTGACAAGCAGCCAGTGGCACCCACACACGGGTCGTTGGCTATGCGTGCGCGCCGTGACCGAGCGCGAGCGATCACTTCTGACAGGAGCCTATCACAATGGCGACGCCCTATCTCTGCGCAAACGACGCTGAAGAGGACCGTTTCGCACCCTGGATGCACCAGGCCCTGCGGCAGACGCCGAGCTGGCTGGTAAGCATGGTCTTTCATATGGTCCTGGTGCTCACGCTGGCGCTGATGCCGATGTCGCTGCGCGGCGACGACGGCGCCGGCGCGATCCATGCGTATCAAGAGCCGCCGCAGGAGTTGGAGGAACTCGAACCGTTGGAAGACGAGCCGCTGGAGGAGCTGGACCTGTTGCAGGAGATCGTGAGTATCGACTCGACGATTGCCGACGAGGAGCCCGACTTCTCGCCGGCCAACGATCTCGAGGCTGCCGGGTTGTTCGTCGAACCTGGCGAGATCGGCCCGGATAAGGTGCCGCCCGGCGAGTTCAAGATCGGCAAGCACGACGGCACGGGCACAGGCCGCGGAGACGGCGGAATCGGCGGCCCCAAGGGGCCTCGCGTCCGCAATATCGAGCAGCCGGAGGTGCTGGCGGCCTTGAAGTGGCTGACCGCCCATCAACTGCCCAACGGGGCCTGGTCGTTTGCCCATCATCTCTGCCCAACCTGTAACGGCCAATGCCGCAACCCGGGCAATCACAAGGACGCACTGCACGGAGCCACGGCCATCGCGATCTTGCCGTTTCTCGGCGCCGCACAAACGCACAAGCGAGGCCAATTCAAGGAGACGGTCGGGGCCGGGCTCTACTTCCTCTCCGGCGCCATCAAGCTCGACCCCATGAAGGGCGGCAGCCTGCACGAGGCCGGCGGGCGGATGTACTCGCACGGCCTGGCCTCGATCGCACTCTGCGAGGCCTACGCCATGACCAACGACCGCGCGCTGCACAACCCCTCGCAAGCGGCGATCAACTACATCTGCTACGCCCAGGACCCCATCGGCGGCGGCTGGCGATACGAGCCGCGGCAGCGGGGCGATACGTCGGTCGTCGGCTGGCAGATCATGGCGCTGAAGAGCGGCCACATGGCGTATCTGCGCGTGCCGCCGATCACGATCAAGAAGTCGTATGCGTTTCTCGATTCCGTGCAGGCCAACAGCGGGGCCAACTACGGCTACACCGGCCCGGGCGAAGGCGCCGCCACCACGGCCATCGGCCTGCTCTGCCGGATGTATCTCGGCTGGAAGAAGGACAACCCGGCGCTCGAGCGCGGCGTCGAGTTCCTCAGCGAACGAGGCTTCTCCAGAACCAACATGTATTACAACTACTATGCCACCCAAGTCATGCGACATTACGGCGGCGAACAGTGGGACAAGTGGAACCGCGAGATCCGCGACTGGTTGCTCGCGATGCAAGCCAAAGGCAAAGGCCACGAAGCCGGAAGCTGGTACGTCGGCGGCGGCCACGGCCAAACCGGCGGCCGGCTCTACTGCACCGCGATGGCCACCATGATCCTCGAAGTCTACTACCGCTATCTGCCGATCTACGGCGACGAGGCGGTGGACGAGGAGTTTGTGATCGAGTAGGGGGCTGGGGATTGGGGATTGGGGTTTGGGGGTTGGGTTCCGGCTTATCACAATTT
>CAYYNP010000012.1:16793-71629 GCA_964472545.1 uncultured Planctomycetaceae bacterium
GTGGGGGGGGGGGGTGTGGGTGTTGGGGTTTTGGGGGTGTGGGGAAAAGGCGTCGGGGTGGCGCAGCCACAAGAGGTGGCAGCATTATGCGCGAGACCTCTTGTTGCTCCGCAACCCCGACGCTTTTCCGACGCAGCGAAAGAAGTGGCAACGCTCCCTGCGGAAAAGCGGCGGGGCCACCCGAGCGGCAGCACCTATCGGGCGGCGTCCTCTTCAGGCACATCCTCCGCCGTCTTCTCCGAAGGGGCTTCCGTCGCTTGCAGCAGAAACCGCAGTAGATTCGGAAGCTCCCCGTCGCCGACCGTCTTCTCGACCCCGTCGGGCATCGGCGACAACGGCGAGGCGAAGCGTTCCTCAATGCCGTCGTGGCCGATTCGCAGTTCTTTGCCTTCGGCGTTGACCAGGATCAGCACGTTGCCCTCGTCGCGCAAGGCCAGGCCGGTTTGGGTCAGGCCGTCGTCGGTCAACACGACCGTGCTGCGGAAGGCCGGGTCGACGTTGCGGTGGGGGTCGAGCATGTCTTCCAGCAGACGATCCAGCCCGCGGACTCCGATGCCGTCCAGATCAGGGCCGAACTTCTTGCCCTCGCCGTCGAGTTGATGGCAGATGGCGCAGTGCTTGGTGAACAACTCGCCGCCACGCTTGGCGTCGGGCTTGGCGGTGAGGAACGCTTGGCGCTGCGCGGAAATGCGGCCGGCCGTGAGCGCATCGAGCGTCGGCAGGTTCTTAGTGAGCTTGGCCACCCGGGCTGCCCAGTCGGCCCCTTGGCGGGCTTCGAGCGTCCGCAGCACACCCGGTTCGCGCAGCAGCATCGGCGAGAGTTTTCCTTCTTCGATGGTCGCCATCAGCAACTCGGCCCCCGGCGGCGTGCTCGCCAGTGCCGCGGCCAGGCCGGCCGCCAGTTGGCGGTGGGCCGTCTTCAGCCGCTCGAGCAATAACGCGCGGCTTTCGTCGGTGTTGATGGCCGACAACGCCGCGGCCGCGTTGCGGCGCACGACGATCACCTGCCCCGGATCGCCGAGGATCGCATCCAGCAGCGCAATGCCTCGCTGTCCGCCCGTGGGCACGCTGGCGTGGATCGCCGCGGAGCGGACTTCGACGGTCCGAGCTTTCGAGCGGGCGATTTCGGCCAGCGGTTCGTAGAGGGCCTCCAGCCGCAGCGCAGCGGCGACTTGGATGCCTTCGATCACCCGGGCCGGGTTCGGCGCGCGGAGGAGTTGGCGGACGAGCCTTTCGGCCCAGGGGTAGAACGCCTCGGGGATCTGCCGGCCGCGTTCGGCCGTCGCCAAGCCGAACGATCGGAATGCGGCCAACTGCTCGAGTGCGGTGGCCTTCTGCCACGTGAGCACGTATCGGGCGACGGCGTCGAGATTGTCGTCGGCCACGTACCGGGTGGCGAAGTGGATCAGTTCGGTAGCACGGCCGGCGGCGAAATTGCCGGCTTCCAAGGCCGAAAGCACAGACGCGGCCGCCTGCGGATTGCGGACGCCTAAGAGCACGTCGAGCAAGCGATGCACGCGGGCGTCGGGCTGGTCGAACACGGCGTGTTCGGCGAGGATCTCCGGTCGCAAGAGTTGATCCCGCAATGCCATTCGCGCCGTATGGACCAGGTACGTATCGTCCGCCGGCGTCTCTTCGAGCAACCGCAACAGCAGCGGGACGTTGGCCGTGTGGGGATTCCGACCCAACGCATCGGCGGCCGCCCGGCGGACGAACGGGTCGTCGTCGAAGAGCTTCCGCCGGACCAGATCGGCCGTGGTCGCACCGGGCACGTCCCAATCGGTCCGTTCGGCCATCGCCTTGACGAGATGGACGCGGACCAACCGGTGCGGGTCGTCGGCCAGACGTTCGACGAGTTTCTCGTTCAGCGCCCCCACGCGTTCTAGCACCCACAAGCCGTGGGCCCGCTGGTGCGGATTGACCGAGCCAAGGACCTTCTCGCCCAGCGACGCCGACGCCTCGTCGGCGAAGCGGTCGCAGATCTCGTGCGTGGCCGCCAGGCGGACCGACAGATTCGGATCGCCCAGCCGGGGCCAAAGCGCCTCAAGCCCCAATTGCGTCAAGTCGTGTACCTTGCGAAGCCGTTGCGGTTTCTCCTCCGTCCCCCGATAGACCACACGCCACACCCGCCCGCGGGTCTTGTCGCGCCGCGGATGCGTCAGCGGCACTTCGTAGTAGCCGATGATGCAGTCGTAGAAATCGGCGATGTAGAGCGCCCCGTCCGGACCGAGCTTGACCTCGACCGGGCGGAACCAGCGGTCGTCGCAGGTGACGAAGTCCGCGCACTCGGTGCCCACCAACGATGAGCCCCGCGCGGCCACCGTGTCGCGATTCACCCGGCCGGTCACGCTGTTGCCCATGTAGACCGACTCTCGATACGGCGGCGGAAACTGATCGGCGGCGTAGTAGGCGATGCCGGAGATCGACGTCGAGCCGTGTGCGTGGTCGATCAACTTCGGCCCGAAGCCCAGCCCGTCGTGCGGCTTGCCGAAACTGGGATAGTAGGCCCCGCGCAACAGACAATAGGCCGGTTTGCTGTGGCAGTCGGCTGTGAACTGGTTGCCCAGTGAGTCGAAGGCGATCCCGTACGGATTCACCTGCCCGTGCCAGACGTATTCGATATGCGAGCCGTCGAGCCGGAAGCGGTAGCCGTTGCCGGAGTTCATGGCGATCGTTTGCCCGTCGGCGCCCTCGACCTGCGAGCTGTTGCGATATCCATGACAGGCGTAGATCCAGCCGTCGAGCCAGCGGGTGAAGCCGTTGTTCATGCCGTGGGCGTCGACGTTGCCGAAGCCCGTGTAGAGCACGTCGCGCCGATCGATCCGCCCGTCGCCGTCGACGTCGCGGCAGCGGAAGATGCTGGGGATGCTAAAGACCAACGCCCCGCCGGGCACCGGCTCGGCGCCGGTGGGCATGCTGAGTTTGTCGACCAACGTGGTCGCCGAATCGTAACGTCCATCGCCGTCGGTGTCCTCGAAGACCTTCAGCCCGTCGCCGCCCGGCCCCGGTTTGGGAAACGGATAGTCGGCCGTATCGGTCACCCAGAGGCGGCCCTTGGCGTCGAAGTTCAGGCTCAAAGGGCTGTAGATGTCCGGTTCGGAGGCGACCAGTTCGATCTTGAAACCCGGCGGGAGATGGAACTTCTTGAGCTGTTCCTGCGGCGAGAGGGGCCCTTCGGGAACGACGTGCGGGCGAGGCTGGGCCATGGCGGCGGATGGACCGGCCACCAGAATCCACAACAGCGGAAGCCAGAGTCCGAGTTTCGTTCGCGGCATGGAAGGTCTCCTCACGGGGTCGAAGGGTGGTCGAACAGGGTGTCTATCGTGGAGGCCCTGCCGCTTGAGCAAATGGGACAAGATACGTTCGTCGCAATCGGCTACTCCGCCGGCTTCTGGTACAACAACGGGAAAAACTGCCCACCCATCGTCTGCCCGGCGGGGATCGCCGGCACGCCGGTCAACAGCGGCTCGTCGGACACCGAGCGGACGCCGTTGCGAAAGACGTTGACCACCGTGGCCCGGCGGGGTCGATCGCTGCGGTTTTCGCGAGAGCCGTGTACGGTCAGCGGGTGGTGGAACGACGCTTCGCCGCGCTTCAACAGCGCCGGCACCGGACGGAACTGCTCCTTCTGTTCGTCGCTGAGCACGGTCTGGATGGCGTCCATGTTGTTGGCCAGTCCGGTGATCGGCAGCAGCGGCCAGCGATGCGAGCCGGGCACGTGCTCGAGGCAGCCGTTCTGCTGGTCGCAATCGTCCAGCGCGATGAAGCACGTGAGGTGTTCCATCGGTTCGGTCCGCGTCCAATACGAGTAGTCTTGGTGCCAGGCGACCACGCCGCCGTGGCGGGCCGGCTTGCAGAAGAGCTGGTCGTGCCAGAAACGTACGGCGCCGTCGATCAACTGCGAGGCCGGCGCCAACAGCGCCGGGTTGAACAGCAGGTCGTGAAATCCCGACTCGATCCGCCACGCCCCCAGGGCGTGAAACAGCACGTTGCCCTTCGTGCCCGACTCGTTGCTGTGGAATTCGTAGAACATCCCATGGCCGGGGTGGTTGCGGTCGAAGAGCCGTTCCAACTCCTCGCACAGCGCATCGACCTGCGCGTCGTCCAACAGCC
Organism: uncultured Planctomycetaceae bacterium; assembly: GCA_964472545.1. Taxonomy (GTDB): domain Bacteria; phylum Planctomycetota; class Planctomycetia; order Pirellulales; family Thermoguttaceae; genus CAYYNP01. The sequence goes on from CAYYNP010000012.1 coordinate 20,907, forward strand.
GCACGCCGGAAACGTAGCCGTGCTCGTGGTAGAAGTCGAGTTGTTCCGGGCTGAGGGGAGCCGGCGGCGGAGCGCTGTTGAGCAAGTCGCCGACCGGCTCGTGCCGGCTGGAAAGGTCTGCGATCATGGGCATTCTCTTACGGCTGATTGTGGGTGGCTGATTGTGGGTGGCTGGGGCAAAGCGCAGCGATGCCCCAGGTTGCCGAAGTTGTTCTCTTCCGTGACTTACTGGGGCACCGCTGCGCTTTGCCCCAGCCACCCATCCATTCGCGACGCAGCCACCCATCCGCGACGACGTATTCTCCCGCAAGACCTAATCCCCCAGCTTCTCGATCGGCGTGAGCAACAACTTGCGAAACTCGACTTCCGAGCCCTCGGCTTGCAGGGCGATCTGGCCCTTCTGTGCCGTGCATTTCGTACCGTGATTGACCAGGTCGCCGTTGACGCGAACGCGCACCGCGCCGCCGACGCACTCGATGATCATCGTGTTCCACTCACCGGGCGGTTTCTCGGAGCCGTCGGTCAGATTCAGGATCCGCCGGGCTTTGCCTTCGGTGATCCCCCATTTCTCCTTCGGACCGCGCCGCCGCACCATGTCGGGCACCGCGATATCCTCGACGATGCACCAGAAGTCGCCCGCGTTGCCGTGGTGCATTTGGACTTCGATCGACTTGGGAAACATCTTGTACAGCGCCCGCGGCGTGGAGGCGTGTACCAACACGCCGCAGTTTCCCGGATTGCCCGCAAAACGATACTCGACCTCCAGCCGGTAGTTCTGATACTCGTCGTCGGTAATCAGATGTCCGCCGGGCCGGCCCAGGCTGACGAGCATACCGTCGCGGACGACGAACGGGCTTTTGGCGTCGGGGTTGTTGTCCAGGTGTGGCACGTCGGCGTGCCAGCCGGTGAGGTCCTGGCCGTTGAAGAGGCTCTTCGACGCCGGCGGCTCCGACAGCGAGATACGGCCGGTCGCGAGTATGCCGATAAGTGACAGCAAGAGGACGGCAGGTCGATTCATCATTGGTTCGCTCCCAGTAGAAACTTGGTGGACGTCATTATGTCGCCGTGTGTCGTATGCTGCAATTGCAGCAGGCCCTCGTTGGGCCGCGCTGCGTTGGACCGCGTGGCGGCGCCGCCTGCATTGTTCTAAGATTTGAATGCGTGTGCCACCGCAAGATCGGGGGGCTTGACGCACATTCTTGACATCGGCGTCCCCCAGCCGCAATAATTCGATCTTGGGTAGTCGGTCGAGGTCGAGACAATGCAAGCCAGCCGCCAGACCAGAGTCAAGATATGCTGCATCGGCAGTGTGCAAGAGGCACGCTTGGCCGTCGAGTGCGGGGCTTCGGCGCTGGGGCTGGTTTCCGAGATGCCTAGCGGACCGGGCGTTATTCCGGAGCCGCGGATCGCGGAGATTGCGGCCGTCGTGCCGCCGGGTGTGGCGTCGTTTCTGCTGACCAGCCGGCAGTCGGCCGACGAAATCATCGACCAGCAACGCCGACTGCGAACCAACACCGTGCAGATCTGCGACCGGCTCACTGAAGGCACGCACGACGAGATCCGCGCCGCATTGCCGGGCATTTCGATCGTGCAGGCGATCCACGTGGTCGGTGAGGAGTCGATCCAAGAGGCCGCCGAAGTCGAACCGCTCGTCGACGCCGTGTTGCTCGACTCGGGCAACCGGGACCTCGCCGTCAAAGAACTCGGCGGCACCGGCCGCCGCCACAACTGGCAGATCAGCCGGCGAATTCGCCGGCGGCTCTCCGTGCCGATCTTCCTCGCCGGCGGCCTCTCGCCGCAAAACGTGGCCGAGGCGATCGAAACCGTGCGGCCGTTCGGTGTGGACGTATGCAGCGGCGTGCGAACCGACGGCAAGCTCGATCCGCAGAAAGTGGCCGACTTCTTTGAAGCCGTGAATGCCTGCCGCCACGGGCACGTCGACGCGAACGCTCCCACACGAACCTAAGAGAAAGAGAAACGGAGAGACTGATGCTGCGAAACCGACACCTGATGCTACTCGTGCTGATCGGCCTTGCCTCTCCCGCCGCGGCGTCGGCCAAGGTCTATCAGATCGGGCCCGGCGACGACTGGTTTCGCGTGCTCAGTGGCGACCACCTGCAGCCCGGCGACGAGGTCGTGTTGGCCGCGGGCGTCTATCGCGACGCACGCCGGCTGGTAATCGGCCATCGCGGCACGGTCGAACGGCCCGTGGTAATCCGAGCGGCCGAAGGCGCCCGGGCCGTGCTGCACCGGCCCGACGCACGACAGAACACGATCAACATCATCGGCGCCCAACACCTGGTCCTTCGCGGCATCGAGATCACCGGCGGCTCGTCCGGCATCCGCATGATGAAGTCGGATGCCCATGCGTGCAGGTTCGTCACCATCGAAGCGATGCACATCCATCACACCGGCGGCGTGGCGGTCACGGCCAACAGCCCGGGCAACGCCTACGAAGGCCTGGTCTTCCGCCGCAACCACATCCACCACACGTCCGGCCACGGCGAGGGGTTCTATCTCGGCTCGAACAACGCGGCCGACGGCTCCACGACCGGCGTGATGTTCAACAGCCTGGTCGAGGGCAACTACATCCACGACCTGGGCGGCCCCAACGTCAGCCAGGGCGACGGCATCGAAATCAAGGACGGCAGCTACAACAACATCGTCCGCGACAACGTGATCCACGACACCAACTACCCCGGCGTGATCGTCTACGGCACCGACGGCAAGGCCCCGAACATCGTCGAGCGGAACGTGATCCTCCGCTCCGGCGACCACGGCATCCAAGCCGCCGCCGAGGCGATCATCCGCAACAACGTCGTCATCGACAATCGGGCCGACGGCATCCACAGCCATCATCACCAAAGCGCCCGGGTGGGCAGTTTGCAGATCCTGCACAACACGGTGATCTCGCGGCGGCCGGGTGGGGCGGGCATCTGTATCTCGGCTTCCAATCAAGATCGGCTCACCGGACCGGTAGTGATCGCCAACAATGCGGTCTACGTGCCCGAGGGCCGCCTGGCCTTGCGGCTGCTCTGCCGCGAATCGGCCGACGCGCCGGTCACGGTGGCAGGCAACGTGGGGTCCGGCGGCATGGACGGGCTCACTTCCGGCGCCGGTCGAGGCGTCTTCGATCCGGCCGGCCGACTTGCCACGGACCTCGACGATCGCTTCTACCCCATGCGCGGCGCGGCGCTGATCGGACGTGCCAACCCGCATTTCGCCGTCGCGAATGACTTCCGTGGGATCTCACGACGAACGACGCGTGACGTCGGGGCCTACGTCTATCGTGCCGACGGCGGCGCCGGCTGGTCGATCCCGCCGGGTTTCAAGCCGCTGCCGGAACGGCCGGAGTAGGCGGCGAGACAATCCCCCCATCGAACCTAACCATGGCGGATTCCAAAATGAACTCCAACACACATCGGCCCGACGGCGACCGGATGAGGAACGCGCGCGAAGACAAGGGCTGCTGCACTACCGGGAACTGTGGCGGCATGAACCGGCGGCAGTTCGTCGCTCTCGGCGGCGCCGCGGTCGCTGCGGCGGCCGCGTCGAGTGCGCTGCCCACGATGGCCGGGCCGTTCGAGACCAACGAGTATCTCGAGACGATCCCCATCGACAAGAAGCTCGATCCGGCCTGGGTCCGCTCGCTCTTCGCCCGGGGTGAGAAGCAGGTATACACCGACCGCAAGGCCCTGGAGCAGATCGGCATGCCGGTCGGCGGGCTGTTTGCCGGCACGGTCTATCTTTCCGGCGACGGACGGTTGTGGCTGTGGGACGTCTTCAACCGCAACCAGAACGGCATCCTGCCCCGCAACGCCGCGCTGCCGGAGGGGATCGGCGTGGGCGGCAACAACAACATGCGAGGGCTGAACTACCTGGCACCCGCCCCGCTCACGCAGCCGTTTCAGATCGGATTCGCAGTGAAAGTCGCCGATGCCGAGTTCCCGCTCGACGCATCCGGCTTCGACCAGATACGTTTCGACGGCCGCTATCCCATCGGGCGCGTATCGTATCGCGACGCAGAGTGCCCGGTCGACGTACAACTCGAAGCCTTCTCGCCGTTCATCCCGCTCTCCGCCGACGACTCCTCGCTGCCGGCCACGGTGATGAGCTTCCGCGTGAAGAACACCGGCAACGAAGCGGTCGACGCCGACTTGATTGGCCACCTGCAGAATGCCGTATGCGTGGAGACGAAGTCGCAGCAGACCGGCCGGCTTCGCAACCGCGTGCTACACGGCCAGGGCCTCACCACGCTGGCCTGCTCGGCCGAACCACCGCCGAAGCCCAACCCCGACGAACTGCGGCCCGACGTCACGTTCGACGACTTCGAGCGCACCAAGTACGAAACCTGGACCACCGAGGGCACGGCATTCGGCGAGGGGCCGGTGGCAAAGAAGGAGATCCCCGACTATCAGGGCGACGTCGGCGGCCAGGGCGATCGGGTCGTCAACAGCCACGCCTCGGCGCCCGGCGGCGACGTGGTCGAGAAGGACGGCCAGGTCGGCACGCTCACCAGCCGCTCCTTCAAGATCGAGCGGCGTTTCATCCGCTTCTTCATCGGCGGCGGGTCGCACAAGGATCGCACGTGCGTCAACTTATTGGTCGACGGCAAGGTCGTCGCTTCGGCGACCGGCCGCAACGACAACCGCATGTTTCGCACGGCGTTTAACGTCGCGCAGTTCGAGGGCAAGGAGGCTCGGCTGCAGGTCGTCGATCAATTCCGCCAGGGCTGGGGCAACATCGGCATCGACGAGATCGTCTTCACCGACCGCCCGCTGACCGACACGGCGCTAGAACAGCAACGCGACTTCGGCACGATGGCGTTGGCGTTGCTGGAGACGACCGGCCCGAACGTGTGCGGCCGGGCGAACGTCGCCGCCGGTGACGACTGCACCAACGACACGGCCGATCTCTCGGCAGAACTCGTCGGCGACCTGCGCCGCAAGCTGCACCTCGAACCGGGCCAGGAGCAGACGGTCGACTTCGTCGTCACCTGGCACTTCCCCAACCAGCGGATCGGCTCGGTAGGCAACGTACAGGTCGGCCGTTGGTACGCGTCGCGGTTCGACTCGGCCGTCGACGTGGCCAGCTACATGGCAGCGAACTTGCAGCGGCTCGCCGCCGACACCCGCAAGTGGGTCGAAACCTGGTACGACTCGACGCTGCCCTACTGGCTCTTGGACCGCACGATGGCCAACACCTCGACGCTGGCCACCACCACCTGCCACCGCTTTGCCGACGGCCGCTTCTGGGCGTGGGAAGGCATCGGTTGCTGCTACGGCACCTGTACGCACGTCTGGCACTACGCCCAGGCCCCGGGCCGTCTGTTTCCGGAGATCGAACGACTCGAGCGCGAGCGGGTCAACTTCGGCATCGGCCAACACGCCGACGGCGGCATCGGCATGCGGACCCGGCTGGCCGACGCGAACGAACATGCCGACGACGGCCACTGCGGCCGCGTGCTGGGCGTGTTGCGCGAGCATCAGATGTCGGCCGACGACGGCTTTCTCCGCCGGCTTTGGCCCAATGTAAAACGCGCGATCGAGTTCATGATCCGCCGCGACGCCAACGCCGACGGCATGCTCGAAGGCGCCCAACCCAACACGCTCGACGCCAATTGGTACGGCAAGATCAGCTACATCAGTTCGCTCTACCTGGCGATGCTCAAGGCGGGCGAAGCGATGGCCGCCGATATGGGCGACCAGCCGCTGGCCGAGCAATGCCGCGAAATCGCCAAACGCGGCGAGCAGTCGATCCTCGAAACGTTCAACGGCGAGTACTTCATCCAGATCGAAGACCCGAACCACAAGGACAAGATCGGCATCGGCTCCGGCTGCTATATCGATCAGGTCTTCGGCCAAACCTGGGCCCATTGGGTCGGCCTGGGGCGGCTCTTCGACCGCGAGAAACAACTCTCGGCACTGCGGGCGCTCTGGAAATACAGCTTCGTGCCCGACGTGGGCCCCTTCCGCGAGCGGTTCGTGCCGGGACGCTGGTACGCCACCGCCGGCAACGCGGGCTTGATCATGTGTTCTTGGCCCAAAGGCGGAAAGAACCCGGCCTTCAAGCGGCACTGGCAATACGGCTACTTCAACGAGTGCATGACCGGCTTCGAGTATCAGGCCGCCGCCCATATGATCTGGGAAGGCCTCGATCAGGCCGATCTGCTGCAAGACGGCCTGGCGATCGCCCGGGCGATCCACGACCGCTACGATGCGGCTCTGCGAAATCCGTACAACGAGATCGAGTGCAGCGACCACTATTCCCGCGCGATGGCCAGTTTCGGCGTCTATCAGGCCGTCTGCGGCTTCAACTGCCACGGCCCCGACGGCCACCTCGAATTCGCCCCGCGTGTGGCCCGGGATGATTTTCGCGCGGCGTTCACCTCGGCCGAAGGTTGGGGCACGATCACGTTGGCTCGCAGCAACAACCGGCAGACCAACACGGTCGAGGTCAAACACGGCCGTCTGCGGTTGAAGACGGTAACGGTTGCCGTTGAAAAACTGACGCCGAGTGCAGTCAGAGCCACGGCCGGCGGCAAGGACGTTCCGACGACGTTGAAGGTCGAGGACGGATTCGCCCGGATCGAGTTGGAGCGGGAAGTTACACTTGCCGAGGGGCAATCGTTGGAGGTGGAGTTCTCGTAGACGCATCAAACGTATTCTCCTGCCATAATCACAAACTCGACTACCAAGGAGCCACATCGATGACGAACCGAAGACGATTCCCTCTTTGCGAGATCACCTGCGCCCTTTTGGCACTTGTGATTCTCCTCTGCGTTACCACGCCCGCACAGGCCGTGGGTAGCGCTCCGGTAGGCCAGCCGCACGTCTACAAGACCGTCGGCGAACGGAAGTTGACGCTCTACATCACGAATCCCGACGACTGGAAGCCAACCGATAGCCGGCCCGCGGTCGTCTTCTTCCACGGCGGCGGCTGGGTCGGCGGCAAGCCGGGGCAGTTCACCGAGCACAGCAAGTACTTCGCCTCCCGCGGCATGGTCGCCGTACAGGTCCAGTACCGTTTGCTGAGCGGCAAGCCGAAGGACCCGCCGGCGATCTGCATCCAGGACGCCAAGAGTTCCATGCGTTGGGTCCGCGGCCGGGCGGAGAAGCTCGGGATCGATCCCAAACGCATCGCCTCCGGCGGCGGCTCCGCGGGCGGACATCTGGCCGCCTTCGTGGGCATGGCCGATGGGATCGACGACCCGAACGACGACCTGACCGTCTCGGCCAAGTCGAACGCCATGCTCTTGTTCAACCCGGTCTTCGACAACGGCCCCGGCGGCTACGGCCACGCGCGGGTGGGCGACCGCTACCGCGAGTTCTCCCCGGTCCACAACCTCACCGACGACGACCCGCCGGCGATCGTTTTCCTCGGCACCAACGACAAGTTGATCCCTGTGAAGACCGCCACCGACTTCAAAGCCGCCACGGAAAAGGCCGGCATCCGCTGCGAACTGCTGCTGTTCGACGGCAAGCCCCACGGCTTTTTCAACCACGGCCGTTTCGAGAACAAGCCGTACTGCGAGACCGTCATCGCGGCCGACAAGTTCCTCGCGGCGTTGGGCTGGCTGGAAGGCTCGCCGACGCTCGAGGCCCCGTAGTCCCTTCGCCCCGTGATCCGGCGCATCCCGACCTGTGACTGTACGACGTTGGGCCAACGTGCCTCGTTAATGGAGGAGTAACTCATGCAGACAACAGATTCCCTTCGCCCAAAGTCGGTTGCCCTCGCGGTTTTCTTGGGCCTTGGCACCCTAATGGTGACGCTGGCTCCGGCCGCCGTGGCCGGCCCGGCGGATGAGGCCGAGCGGATCGCTGCGTTGGCCAACTTCCACGGTGGCCTGGTGATCCACGTCGGCTGCGGGGACGGGAAACTCACCGCGGCTCTGCGCCTGGCGGACAACTGCGTCGTCCATGGATTGCAGCCCGACGCGGAACGGGTCGAAACGGCGCGGGCGGCCATCCGTGCGGCCGGCAAGTACGGCCCGGTGTCCGTCATGCACTACGGCGGGAAAACCCTCCCCTACGTCGACAACCTGGCGACACTCGTCGTCTGCGAGGACGCCGGTGTGATTGAGCCGGGCGAACTGATGCGCGTGCTGCGGCCCTTCGGCGCCTTGGCAGTCAAGCAAGACGGCCGGTGGACGGTGACGTTCAAGCCTCAACTGTCGGGCACCGACCAGTGGGAGCAGCATTATCACGGCGCGGACAACAACGCTGTGGCCCAGGACACGGTCGTCGGCCCGCCCCGGCGGTATCAATGGCTGGGCGAGCCTAAGTGGCAACGATCCCACCTAGCGATGCCTTCGATCAACAGCATGATCTCGACGAATGGGCGCCTGTTTACCGTTGAGGACCTGGCTTCCGCCGAACACCCGGCGCTGCCGGGCAAGCAGGCGCTCGTGGCCCGAGACGCCTACAACGGGGTCGTCCTCTGGCGGGTCACGTTCTCCGATTGGCACCCGACCTACATCCGCAACAAGGAGATGCCCGTGCAGATCCAGCGGCGGCTCGCCGCCGTAGGCGACACGGTCTATTGCACGCCCGGCTACTCGGCGCCGATTACCGAGTTCGATGCGGCGACGGGCGCCATCGTCAAGACGCACACGTCGACCGCGGGCACGATGGAGTTCGTACACGACCGGGGCATTCTGTACGTCGTCACGGGCGACCAGTCCGACATCTCGGAAGCCCATGCGGACCTCGCGCGCTCGGCGTTGAACAAGAGCATGTTTCGGCGCGAGGCGTACGGACCGATCATCAAACGCCCCGCCGATCCGAAGAACGACATCTTGGCTATCGACGCCGAGTCGTCCAACCAGCTTTGGAGAGTTTCCGCAGCCGACACGAAAGGCTACGAGGGGGCGACGCTCGGGGTGATCGGCGATTGCGTGGTGTTTGCCACTTCGACGGAACTCGTTTGCCTGGACCGCGGTAGCTGCGAGACACGCTGGCGCGTGCCCGCCCAGATTGTGCTGAAAGGCCCGGCGGGCATTGCGGCCTCGCTGGTGCTTTCGGATCGCGGTGCCTATCTGGCCGACTCCGAGCGGCTGCGGGCGTTCCGCTTGGCCGACGGCAAGCTGCTCTGGGAGGCGCCCGCCACGATCAACCATCACAAGCCGCCGGATGTGTTCGTGGCAAACGGCCTCGTCTGGGCGGCCGCCTATAGCGGCTCGACGGGGCGGCCGGCGCCGGAACTGGGGCTCACGCGCATGGGCGTCAGCGGCTTCGATCCGGAAACGGGAAGATTGGTCAAGAAGATCGATCAGACCGTGCTCGGCCCCATGGGCCACGACCGTTGTTATCGGAACCGAATCACGACCCGATACTACATCAACACCGTGACCGGCGGCAGCGATTTTCTCGATCTGAATTCCTCGACGGAGTTACCCAATCCCTGGATCCGCAGCACCTGTGGCATCGGCCCGTTGCCCTGTAACGGCCTCTACTATGTGGGGCCGCCGTCCTGTGCGTGCTGCAACAGCGTGATGCTCAACGGCATGAACGCGATGGCGGCGGAACCGGGGCTCACCACATCGGACCAGCCCATCGACGTGAGCGTGGATGGCACGCTTGAGAAGGGGCCTTCCTTCTCCGAAATCGAGAACTTGAACTTCCCGAATTCGGATGCCCCGGACGATTGGCCCGCCTATCGGCACGACAACACTCGGGCGGGAACGACGAAGAGCAAAGTCCCGGCCGTGCTGGGCAAGCGCTGGGAAACGAAGCTCGGCAGCCGCGTCAGCGCGCCGGTCATCGCCGACGGCATGGTGTTTGCAGCGGACGTCGACGGGCACGCCGTGTGTGCGATGAATGCTGCCAACGGGAAGGTCGTTTGGCGGTTCACGGCCGAGGGACGCGTCGACTCGCCCCCGACGTATTATCGCGGCCTGCTGCTGTTCGGCTCCCGCGACGGATCGGCCTATTGCCTGCGTGCCGCCGACGGGAAACTCGCCTGGCGATTCCGCCCGCTGAAGCCGCGGCTGATCTGTGCCTACGGACAGCCGGAATCGGCGTGGCCGATCTGCGGTAGCATCCTCATCCGCAATGGGCTGGCGTATTTCGCCGCCGGGAGAAACTCCTTCACCGACGGCGGCATCTTCCTGTACGCCCTCGACCCGCGCTCCGGCCAAGTCGTCCATCAGCGGCACATGCACGGCCCCTACGGCGAGAACGGCTTCCCCATCGACAACCGGGAGGTCGTCAAGGGTATGAGCATCGAAGGATTCAAGGGCGACGTCTTCATCGCCGACGACAAGCTGCTCTATCTGCGGCATCAGGCCTTCAAACCGGACCTGTCGCCGGTCGCTCTGACCGACGTCAAACAGCCGCACCTGATCCCCTCGCACGGTTTCCTCGAAGCGATCCCGCAGCACCGCTCGTTCTGGACCATCGACACCAAACTGCATTACGACATCCCCACCGGCCAAGGCGGCGTACACGGCGACATCCTGGTGATCGACGGCTCGCGCTTCTACGAGGTGCGGGGTTACACGCCCGGGCGGACCGCCTGGTTCGATCCGCGGACCGGCGGCTACACGCTCTACGCGGGAACGTACGGCAAGCCGGCCAAGGCTTCGCCGGCCGCGGCGCGAGCGGGCGCCAACCGGCGCGCTCCCAAACCGGCCGCTGCCAGGCAGGACGCTACCAGGCAGGGCGCTACCAGGCAGGGCGCTACCAGGCAGGGCACGGGCAAGAACGCGCGGGCCAGAAACCGGGCCCCGCTGAACGTGGCCCCCTCGACGAAACTCTGGAGCAGCTCCATTCCGCTCACCGGCCATGCCATCGCACTGGCCGACGACGTGCTGTTCGTCGCGGGAACTCCCGTCGCGTTTCCTAAGCACGATTTGGCGAAGGCCTACGAGGGGAGAATGGGCGGCATCCTCTGGGCGGCCTCCGCTTCCACTGGAGAAAAGCTGGCCCAATACAGGCTCGACGCCCCGCCTGCATGGGACGGTCTGGCGGCCGCAAACGGCAAGCTCTTTCTTTCGCTCGCCGACGGACGCGTCGTGTGCATGGGCCCACAGTGAGGACTTTTTGGGGTGTTGCCGTGTACGGTTGATCGGCGGCTAACGTCTTGCGCTAGACTTCCACCCAGTCGGGCTTTGGGCCGTCGTGCCGTATCCTCGCTCGGCAGCCGACGCAATACCAAAAGGCCGAAGCGCGATCCCACATGAACATCTGACCCTTCTCCTTTCCGCAACTCGGGCAGTCTCGTTCCTTGCTCTCGTCTTCCCAAGCGACGATTTCGCCGCCACACTCACTGCAAAACCAGTACGTGAATTCTGAGAACTCCTCGTCGATTGCCCACGTCATGCTGTCCTTGCCGCACTTGACGCATGGTTGCGTTGCCAATTCTCGCTCCGATCGTCGATAGGCGTTGCAGCGCGGCGCTAGCCCGATCACTCAGCGTCTTTCAGCACTTCGACCGAAAGACTACCGAAAGAACAACGGGCACCCGGCTTGACGGATCTCAGGTGACCTACCGCCCAGTTCGCGTCGGTCACCTCTTGCAGTACGACAAGGCGCGACCCGTCTTCACGCTCGATCACCAGGCGAAACCCCGGCATAGCCGCGCTGTGATAGACGTTCTTACTCCAGTCCAGCGGCAATGTCGTGTTCTCGATGACGGTCCCATCCAAGGCCGGCATCTCGCTGAACTGATGAAGATCGACCACCGTCGGAGCGTTGTCCTCAGCGGCCGGTTCCGTCGGGGTGGGGTTTTCAACGGCGGGCTTGCCCGTGGTTTCCGCCTACTGCCGAGAGGCCGTCTTCCCAATACCGCTGCTCGTACCTTCAGCAGTCTTCTTCGGACCGTCGGCCTCTTGTTCGGCCGTTCCGCATCCAGCCACCACAACCATCAGAGCAGCTAACGCGAATTGTCGATGGCACACGTTCTCGGTCTCCTGTGGATACGCTGGTTAGCTCTCATTTTCCGATGATCTCCAACACCTTCTTCTTGATTGTGGCAAAATCGCTCTTCGGATCAACGATGCCGTAATTGGCGTGCCCTGCTGCGGTCGTCTCGCCAACCGCGGCCGTCATCACGTTACCGTCGAAACAGCCCAACTCGAAATCCAGGATTCGCACCAGCTTGGGCTTAGTGTCTTTGGTCCACACACGGAAGCTGTAGGGACGTACGATGCCGTCCTTCTTCTCGGCCCGCTCGCGCGGACCCATGTTGTAGTGAACGTCTACCCGGTGTTTCTTCGTCGTGAAAGACCCAAGGCGCATCCACGCGAGTCTGCTTCCCGCCGCCTTGAACCTCGCCAAAGCAACGGCCGCGTGGTCCACGGCTTCCTGCTCTTTGCCCTTGGCAAACAACGCCTGGCACTTCCGGTAGTGCAGCATCGGATCGTCGGGAGCAGCCTTCAGCGCGGCTTCGATCTTGTCGAGGTCGGGCGGTGGTTTGTCCGCTGCGAGTAACGGCGTCGCCAGAACGGCGAACAAGAGTGTGAGTGTTTTCATTGGGTCACTCGGGGCTGAGGGGTGACTACTGTTTATAGAGTGAGTAGGGTGCGTCTCGCCGCACCGCCGAACCGGTGGCCAAGCCGAACGGTAGATTCATGGTGCGTCGAGACGCACCCTACCACTGGCCGCCATTACCATTTCGTTGTTCGTCTCGTCAAAGACAACTACCAGTATGTGTGTATCTTCTGCGCATCAAACACAATATCCGCAGATTTCGAGAGGTTACAGAAATCGCAAAGCAACTGGAAGTTCGTTGGGTCGTTTGTCCCGGCCTCCGCAAGTGGCAAGATGTGGTCAATGCGCAGATGGTCATTGGTCGTCAGGATACCGCTAAGATCCGTGAAGCAACGCTGACATCGACCCTTGTCACGGTGGAACACTGCTCGTTTTAACCATTGTGGTAGGTAGGTCGCTCGTTTGAGTACGCCTGGGCGCTTCAGTGCATAGTAACACCACGTGGTTGCCGACGCCCAGTTGCCATCGTGTCGGCGGCTGCTAAATGGGAACCTCCAGCAGCGCGTCGACGGCTTCCTTGGCCAGTTCGGTCTCGGGCTCCTCCGCACCGCCCTGGCCCACGTCGCTGAGATCCAACATCCGAAACGCCGTGAGGAAGTTGGTCTGGTTGTTGCGTGCCAACAACACGTCGGTGGTGTTTACCCGCTGGTCGCGGTTGTAGTCGTAGGGCAGGTCGATCTCGGCCGGGTTGAGGAAGTTGCGGGGGTTGTTTCTGGCCAGCAACAGATCGGTGGCGGTGACCATGGCGTCGGCGTCGCCGTTGCCGGCGTCGGCTACGGCGTTGCCGAAGTAGAAGACATCGTCGGTCGAAAGCTCGAACGGCGCTGCGGCGACGGTGACCTCGAGCCACTGCTTGGCGACGGCGTAGTCGGGCCAGGTGATCGTGAAACGGTCGGAGCCGTCGGCACCAGCGCCGCGGCGGAGCGTGACGGCCTCGGGAGACGGAGCGGAAGCCCACTGGCTCCGCTGGTCGACGTTGCCCGTGCGGAAGCCGAACAGGTCGGTCCACACGTCGGATTCGAGTACACCGTCATCAAACTCGGCCGATTTCGCCCAGCCGGCCACGTCGATCATCACCCCGTTGATGCCGCGGTTGTAGTTGGTGTAGTTGGCCGCGGTGGCCGCCTGGCCGGGCAACAGCGCCGTCTTGTCCGGGGCGATGGCGTCGTCGTCGCCGAGGCCGGCCTGCGGGTCGTCGAACGCCGAGTTGCCGTAGAAGACGTGCCGCCCGACGACTTCTCCCCACGGGGCCTCGCGCCGGACGCCGAATTCGACGCCGTCGACGATCTGGCCCGGAGAGAGCGACACGATCTGCCGGCCCATCGACGCTGCGCCGCTTATCGGCGCCAGAAAGACGTCGGTCAGGCCGTTGGTATCGCCGGGCACAAAGCCGGCGGCGTCCGAGATGAAGACCACGCTGTGGCCGTCGGGGGCGATGACGGGAAACGGCCGCCGGCCGGCGTCGTCGATCTGCGAGCCGTCGACGCTGAGGCTCAATCGCTGCGTTCGTTGCTCGTGCCGGTCGTAGACGAAGACGTCGTTGTCGCGGTTGGTGTCGCCGCCGACTAAGCTCGACGAATGGGACGCAAAGGCCACGTAGCGCCCGTCGCCGCTGATCGAGGAATCGGACACGTCGGGCACGGAATCGTCGAACGAAAGATCGAGCGACTCGACGGTGCCGGTCTGCAGGTCGTAGACGTAGAGTGGGGAAGCGGCCGCCGGCGAAACGAGGTTCGTGGCCTCCGACTCGAACGCCACGTAGCGCCCGTCGCCGCTGATGGCCGGTTCGTAGCTGCGGTCGTCGGCCTGCGTGCCGTCGGAGGCCACGCTGACTCGCCGGGCCGTTTGCGTTTGGCGGTCGAAAACGAAGACGTCCTCCTTGTCGTTGGTATCGCCCGGCACGAGGTTCGACGCGTAGGACCGGAAGGCGACCAGCCGGCCGTCGGCGCTGAGCGAGGGCGTGCTGGAGAAGCTGTCGCCTTGCGAACCGTCGGGGGCCACGCTCGCACACTCGATCGATTGCGTCCGCAGGTCATAGACGTAGAGCTGCGACTCGCCGTTGGTCACGCCCGCCACGAGGTTCGTCGCCCCCGAGCGGAAGGCCACGCTGCTTCCGTCCGGGCTGATGGCGATCGACTCGCTGTAGTCGTTGGCTTCGCTGCCGTCGGAGGTGACGCTGACGCGTTGGGTAACGTCGGTCTGGCGGTCGTGAACGAAGACGTCCCAGTGCCAGTTGGTATCGTCCGGCGCGAAGTTGTTGGCGCTGGAAACGAAGGCCACGTAGCGGCCGTCGGCGCTGATCGCCGGCTGGAAGCTGCGGCGGTTACCTTGGGTGCCGTCGGAAGCCACGCTGACTCGCTCGACGGCGCCGGTCTGCACGTCGCAAACGAAGACGTCTTCGCAGTCGTTGGTATCGCCCGGCACGAGGTTCGCGGCCTCGGAGGCGAAGGCCACGTAACGCCCCTCGGCGCTGACCGCCGCACGGCCGGCTTCCCCGTGGCCTTGCGTGCCGTCGGCGGCGACGCTCACGCGCCGGACGTTCGGCACCGCCGGATCGGGCAGCGTCTGCTGCCAGCCGTCGGGCGTTTCCACGGCGACCAGATGCGTGCCGTCTACCACGCTGCGAAGCGTATAGTTTCCCTCGGCGTCAGTCACGGTGGATCGTTCCGTGGCATCTCGCCGTCCGTTGGCGTTCTCGTCGAGATAGGCCGTCCAGCCCGCCAATGCCGGTTCGCCCGGATCGCGAAGTCCGTCGCCGTCGAGGTCGCTGAACTGGCTGCCGCGGATTTCGCCCAACACGTCGGCGAAGCGCACATCGAAGCGGTTGCCGGCCGAGTAGCGCCCTTGCCCGTCGTCGACCATGATGAACATCGCGTTGATCGCCTCGTGAACGGTGATCTGCCCGGTCCAGGTGCCGTCGACCAGCGGCCCGGTTTGCTGCGGCGTGATCTCGACGCCTTCACCCATGGTCAGCCGCATGCAAGGGAAGGCGTCGGTCACGGCCAAAGGCGGCGCGTTGCCGGGCGACCAGTCGAGCGGATCGCCGAAATCGCCGTCGGCGCGAGCGTAGATCGTGCGGTTTGGCCCGTCCATGAAGTCCCACATGATCTCGCCGTCGGTCGATTCGTGGGAATTGTTGAAACTGAAGTCGATCAGCAAGTTGTCGGTGCCGTTGTGCTCGAACGGCCGCGAGAACGCGAACTCGACCCAGCCGACGGCGTCGAGCGTTGCGTCGCCGCGGTAGACGGTCGTCCAGCCGCCGGTCTGCAGGGCGGGTTCGGTGTATTCGCTCAGCGTGGTGTGCTTGATGCGGATGGTGAAGTCGTGCAGCGTGTCGCCGGGCAGCTCGGCCACGTCGAGCGACAACCCGGTGATCGGCGAACGGCCGAAGAGCGAGCCACCGGAAACGATCGTCTGCACGCGGCTCTGCTGGCGCGAGGCGTCGACCAGCCGCGACCAAGTGTCGATGTAGTCGCTGCCGCCGAAGGAGACCCCCGCGTCGGGGCCGACTCCTCGAAGCTGCAAGGGGCCCTGGAAATCGGTCATCACGTTGCCGGCGGCGTCGACGGCGGTGATCGTCACGTCGAAGGGCACGTCGACCACCTGGGCCGAGTAGACAGGGCTGACGAGGAACCGATCGACGGCCAACTCGTCGACCGCAAACGTGTTGCTCAGCCCGGCGTGGCCGCTGCCGTCGTCTGCCCGCAGAACCATCTCGTCGGCCGCTTGCGGCACGCTCACCTCACCCGTCCACGTGCCGCCGGCCAGCGAAATCCGCCGGGGCATAACGGCCACGGGCATCGACGTGGAGGCAAACGGCAGCGTCAATCCTCGGTTGACCGTTCCCATGCTGGGCACGCCGATCACCCAATCGCTGGCGTCGTCGAGGTCCACGTCGCCGATCCGCTGATAGGTCACACTCTCATCCGGCAGCGACACGACCGGGTCGCCTTGCCAGCAGTCGGGCAACACGTCGATCGGGGCGGCCACGTCCGCCGGGTCCAATTCCGAAGCGGCCACGAAGTCGACCGCCTCGCCGTCGGCGCCCAGCAGCAACACGCCGACGCCGCCTTCGTCCGCCCGCCAACTGATGTTGTCGCCCGTATAGAAGTGCGGATACACGCCCGGCGCGTCGCCCCTTTGCTCGACCAGGAAGACGCCGCCCGGCGTACAGATCGAACCCGGCGGGAGCGTCAGCGCCGGCAACGGGTCGTTGCCCGAGGGGCGGTCGTAGAGCAGCACCTGCCAGCCGGAGAGGTCAACCGCCGTATCGCTCACGTTGGTGAACTCGACCGCATCCGGCGAGCCGGCGCGGATCTCGGAGATCACCACCGTGGGGGCGATTCCGTTGCCCGTCCATCCGCTGAGGTCTACGAAGCCGTCGAAATCGGTCTTTGTGTAGCCCTCCGCATCGACCGCCGTGACCGTCACCGAAAACGGCGCGTCGGCCCGTTGCGGCGAGTCGATCGTAGTGAACTCGAAGCCGTCCAGCGGGCCGACGATTCGCCGGTTGCCGAAGTCGACGTCCTCGACGGTCTCTGCGGCGCCGAGCACGACGGTATGCGTGCCGAAGGGGCCGAGTTCCGTTACGAAGACGTCGGATTCGTGGTTGGTATCGCCCGGCGTGAGATTGTCGGCAAACGACTGGAAGGCGAGGAAGCGGCCGTCGCCGCTCAAGGCCGAGTAGAAACCCGCCCCGTTGCCCTGCGAGCCGTCCAGTGCGACGTTCGCCCGCTGCATGATGCCCGTCTGCCGATCGAAAACGAAGACGTCGTCCTCGCCGTTGGTATCGCCCGGCACCAGATTGGTCGCCCCCGAGTAGAACGACACGAAGCGGCCGTCTCCACTGATGGCGGGCAAGTAGCAGTCGGCGTTGGCTTGCGTGCCGCCGGTAGCCACGCTCACGCGCTGGACGGTCTCGGTCTGCCGGTCGTAAACGAAGACGTCGCGATGGCCGGCGGTGTCGCCGGGCGCGAAGTTCGTGGCGTCGGACTGGAAGGCGACGCATCGGCCATCGGCACTCATCGCCAGCCAGCTCCCGCTGCCACGATCGCCTTGCGAGCCGTCGGAGGCCACGCTCACCCGTTGGGTGGTTGCCGTTTGCCGGTCGTACACAAAGACGTCGGGCCGCTCGTTCGTATCCCCCGGCACGAGGTTCGACGCTTCCGAGTAGAAGGCTACGTATCGGCCGTCGGCGCTGATCGAGGCGTTTCGGGAGAATGCGTCGGCTTGGGTGCCGTCGGACGCGACGTTCACCCGTTGCGCGGTGCCCGTCTGCCGATCGCGAACGAAGATATCGGCCGTACCGTTGGAGTCTCCCGGCACGAGATTCGTGGCGTAGGACCAGAAGGCGACAAAGCGGCCGTCGGCGCTTAGCTCGGGGCCGTGGCTCTCCCGATCGCTTTGCCGGCCGTCGGAGGTCAGGCTCACGATCTCCGTCACGCCGGTCGCCAGGTCTCGCAGGAAGACGTCGCTGGCCCCGTTCTCGTCGCCGGGCACGATGTTCCAGGCGTCGGAGGCAAAGGCCACGTAACGGCCGTCGGGACTGATCGTGCCATGATGAATCGAATCGGTGCCCGGTGCGCCGTCGAACGTCGTGCTCACACGCTCGATCGTGCCCGTCTGCCGGTCGTGGAGGTAGATGTCCAGCGTGTGATCGGTGTCTTCCGGCACCAGTTGGGCGTGCGACTTGAAGACCACGTAGCGTCCGTCGGCGCTGATCGACGGTTGGGAACTTCTGCCGGCCGCCGACGAGCCGTCGAAGGCGAAGCTGACGGTCTCGACGCCGATTGGTGGCGTCTGCGGGGCCGTTTGAACCCAGCCCGGCTGCGGCGTCTCGGTCACGGTGTAGGTGCCCGGCACGAGGTCCGTGAAGGCGTACTCGCCGGACGGGTCGGTGACGGCCGTCAACGGCGGGGCGGCCGTGAGCACGTTGTCCAGCACGACGGTCCAGCCTTCCAGGCCCGGCTCGCCGTCGTCCCGCGTGCCGTCGCCGTCGAGGTCGTGGAACGAGTTGCCGCGGATCTCGCTCTGGCCCGGGACGACGTTGAACCGGTTGCCGAAATCGAGTCCCTCGAGCATTTCGCCCGGGGCCAACGCGACCAAGTAGCTTCCCGGCGGAACCACCTCGGGGTCGGTGGCGACGAAGATGTTGGCGCGATCGTTCGACTCCCCGGCCACGAGGTTGTTGGCGTAGGACTTGAAGATCACGGCGCGGCCGTCGGCGGTAATCGACGGCGGTCCGGTGACGTCGTCCGGATCGGAGCCGTCGAGCCCCACGTTCACGCGGCGGACCGTTTCCGTCTGGCGGTCGTAGACGAACACGTCCCAGTCGTCGTTGGTGTCGCCGGGCACCAGGTTGTCGGCGTCGGACTGGAAGGTCACGAAGCGGCCGTCGCCGCCGATCGCCGGATGGCGGCTGTAGCCGTTGCCCTGCGAGCCGTCGGAGGCCAGGCTGACCCGTTCGGTCGTGCCCGACTCGAGATCGTGTACGAAGACGTCCCACTGCTCGTTGGAGTCGCCGGCGACCAGATTCACCGCGGCGGAGGAGAACGTCACGTAGCGTCCGCCGGTCCCGATGCTGGGCATGATGCTGTGGCCGACGGCCTGCGCGCCGTCGGAGGTCACGCTGACCCGCCGCGTGGTGCGCGTCTGCCGGTCGAAAACGAAGACGTCGTGATCGCCGTTGGTATCGTCCGGCACCAGATTCGTCGAACTCGACTCGAAGGCCACCAGGCGGCCGTCGCCGCTAATCGACGGATAGCGGCACTCGCCGTCGCCTTGCGAACCATCGAAAGCCGCACTGATCCACTCCACGCCGCCGCTCTGGCGGTCGTAGACGAAGACGTCGCGCATCTCGTCGGTATCCTCCGGCACGATGCCCGGGGCGTACGAGGCGAAGACCACGTAGCGGCCGTCGGCGCTGAGCGTGGGAGACACGCTCTCCCGGTCCGGATGTTTGCCTTCGGACGGTACGTCGATCCGCTCGACGTCGTCGGTGAGCCGGTCGTAGACGAACATGTCGCGCTGGCCGTTGGTGTCGCCGGCGACCAGATTCGAGGCGTCGGAGTAGAAGACCACGTAGCGGCCGTCGGCGCTGAGGGCGGGCACGAGACTGTCGTCGTTGGCATCGGTGCCGTCCGGTGCCACGCTCACCCGCTCGAGCGAACCGGTCCGGCGATCGCGGACGAAGATGTCCCACTCGCGTGTGGCGGGGTCGTCCTCGGGCACGAGATTCGCGCCCGGCGAGGCGAACGCCACGTGATGCCCCTCGGCACTGATCGCGGGGCTCCAGGGCGAACTTGACCCCAGCGAACCATCCCGGGCCAGGCTGACGATCTCGATGCCGTTAGGGTTGGGGGCCGTCTGTTGCCAATCCTCGCGGGGCACTTCGCGCACGCGGTAGTCGCGCGGCTCGAGATCCTCGAAGGCGTAGCCGCCGTCGGC
This sequence comes from uncultured Planctomycetaceae bacterium, assembly GCA_964472545.1. Classification (GTDB taxonomy): domain Bacteria; phylum Planctomycetota; class Planctomycetia; order Pirellulales; family Thermoguttaceae; genus CAYYNP01. Next base: position 40,844 of record CAYYNP010000012.1, read on the forward strand.
GCCAGAGACGGTCACCAGTTCGCCGGGGCTTAGGCCGCCGTCGCCGTCGTCGTCGAGGAAGATCGTCCAGCCCTCGATACCCGGCTCGGCGTCGTCCCAAACACCGTCGCCGTCGAGATCGTTAAACGCGCTGCCGCGGATTTCGCCGCCGAGTTGCAGGTTGCCGAAATCGACGTGCCCGACCGTCTGCCCTTGCCCGACGACCACCGTATGGGTGCCCGGCAGCGTGAAGTCCAGGTCTCGTACGAATACGTCGTCGTGGCCGTTGGCGTCGTCCGGCGTCATGTTGGTGGCGCGCGTGCGGAAGGCGACGTACTTACCGTCCGGGCTGATCGAGCACCAGGCACTCGAGTCGTCCCCCTGCGAGCCGTCGTCGGCCAGACTCACTAGCCGCGTGCTCTCCGTATGGCGGTCGTAGACAAAGACGTCCCACTCGTCGTTCGTATCGCCCGGCACGAGGTTCGTGGCGCGGCTGTGGAAGGCCACGTAGCGGCCGTCGGGAGTGATCTGGGGCACGCCGCTGTAGTCGTTGGCCTGCGTGCCGTCGGCAGCCACGCTGATCCGCTCGACAGCGCCGGTCTGACGATCGCGGAGGAAGATGTCTCGCGTTTCGTTGGTGTCGCCGGGCACCAGGTTGGTGGCGTCGGACGAGAAGACCACGTAGCGGCCGTCGGCGCTGATCGACGGCTTGCTGCTGACGCCATTGCCCGGCGAGCCGTCCGGTGCCACGCTCACGCGCTCGATCACGTCGGTCTGCCGGTCGTAAACGAAGACGTCGTCCGACGGACTCGTATCGCCCGGCACGAGGTTCGTCGACTGGCTGCGGAAGGCCACGAAACGGCCATCGGCGCCGATCGCGGGATAGTAGCAGTGGTCGTTGGTCGGTGTGCCGTCGGACGCCAGGCTCACGCACTCGGTGATGCCCGTCTGCCGATCGTGGACGAAGATGCCCGAGGTGTCGGGGCTGTCGGCCACCAGGTTCGTCGCGGCCGACCAGAAGGCGACGTAGCGGCCGTCTGCGCTGAGGCGGACGTCCTCGCTGCGATTGTCTGCGGGCGAGCCGTCGGGAGCCCGGCTGACGCACTCGAGCGTTTCGGTGTGCCGGTCATACACGTAGACGTTTCCGAAGCCGCCGCCGGGGCCCGGCATGAGGTTGTTGGCCAGCGACTCGAACGCCACGTAGCGGCCGTCGGCACTGATCGACGGGTAGCGGCTGCCGCCGTTGGCCTCTGCCCCGTCGTAGGCCAGGCTCACTCGCTGCGTGGAGCCCGTCTGCCGGTCGTAGACGAAAATGTCGCTGTGGTCGTTTGTATCGGCGGGCACGACGTCGGACGTATTCCATTCCGAATCGAAGGCCACGTAACGGCCGTCGGCGCTGATCGACGGCATCAACAGGTCTTCTTCCACGTTCAACTCGTCCCACGCCCGGCTGACGCGCTCGGTGCGCTGTCCGAATCCCGGTGCCGGCAACGTCTGCTGCCAGCCGTCGCGGGCGACTTCCCGCACGCGGTAGTCGCGAGGGTCGAGATTCTCGAACGCGTAGCTGCCGTCGGCGCCGGTAACGGTCACCAGTTCGCCGGGGCTGAGGCGGCCGTCGAGGTCGTCGTCGAGGAAGATCGTCCAGCCTTCGAGGCCCGGTTCCGTGTCGTCCCAAACGCCGTCGCCGTCGAGGTCGTGGAACTTGCTGCCGCGGATCGAGCCGGCGGTGGCCTGGGATTCGTAGGGGCCAAGATCCACGGTATCTGCGACGATCCGGGAATGGCCGTCGATATCGACGAGAAGCCAACTCGGTACGGCCGCGTTGTCGCCGGCGTCGATCGCGGGTGAGCCGGGCAACAGCCGCAGGTCGTCGTCCGCGGTGCCCACGACGTCGTCGGGCCCGTTGGCGTCGACGAACCGCGGGTCGACGTCGAGGTTGCCTTCGCCCGGCCAGCCGCCGCGGACGTTGCTGTGGGTGATCGAGATCGCCGTCTCTTCGTTCTTCCAGATCACGTCGTCCGCTTCCCACAAGATGCAGTTGGTTGCTTGCAGACTGCTCGGCGGGTCGTTGCGATACGCGTAAAACCCCAGCGAGCTGCCCCCGACGCCGGCCGTGTTTCCGGCGAACGTGCAGTTGGTCAGCGTGGGGCTGCTTTGGTTGTTCATGATCGCGCCGCCCTCTTCGGCGGAGACGTTGCCGCTGAACAGGCATCCGATTACCACCGGGCTGCTCGACCAGTTGCAGATCGCCCCGCCGCCGAAGTCGCTGGCCACGTTGGCCAGGAACGTGCAGCCGACCAGCAGCGGATCGCTTCGCCAGACGTTGATCGCGGCGCCGTACTCCTCAGACGCGTTCTCTACAAACGTGCAGCCGGTGATCGTGGGGTTGGAATCCCGGATTTCGATCGCGCCGCCGGCAAAGGCACGGCTGTTGCTAAACGTGCAGCCGGTGAGCGTTGCGTCGACGCCGCCCGTGAGGTACAGCCCGCCGCCGTGGTCCTCGGCCCGATTCTCCGACAGCGTACACTCGCTGAGCGTGAGACTGCCTTCCTCGCTGTAGATCCCGCCGCCGGAGCGCGCCGTGTTGGCCTGGATCGTGCAGTTCTCGAAGCTCGGCGCCGCGCCGCACCAGGCGTAGACCGCGCCGCCGAATTCGGTGGCGGCGTTCTCCAGAAAAGTGCAATTCACGAGCACCGGCTCGCCTTCGCAGTCGACGAGCATCCCGCCGCCGCGGGTCGCCGTGTTGTTGGCGATCGTGCAGTCGGTCAGCGTCGGATAGGCGCTCTCGTTGAGAAACAGGCCGCCACCGCGCAACGCGGACGTGTTGCCGGTGATCGTGCAGCCGCTGAACGCGGGAAAGGTCTCTTCGTGCAGGAACACTCCGCCGCCGTTGCCGACGGCATCGTTGCCGGTAATCGTGCAGTCGATCAGGGTGGCAGATGCGTATCGTGCGACGTAGAGCCCGCCGCCGCCGGAGAAGATCGTCGAGTTCTCCGCGATCGTACAATTCTCGAGGCGTGCAGAGCTTTCTTCGTCGCAGTAGACCCCGCCGCCGCGCTCCGCCAGATTGCCGACGATCACGCAGTTGCTCACGGTCGCCGAGGAGCCGCCCCCGAAGAGGATGCCCCCGCCTTTGGTCAACGGCGGGCCTTCCGGGCCGAATCGGCTCCCGGTTCCTCCGGTGAGCGTGAACCCGTCGAGCACCGAGGTCTCGCCCTTGCCGTCGAAGATCACCACGCTGGCCTGGCCGGGGTCCGTCGGCGTCGGGCTCATCCGCACCGTGGTCTGCTCGGGCCCGCTCGGCGCGCGGACCTCGATTGCCTTGCCGAGGAAACTCAGCGGTTCCGCGATGCCGTATTCTCCCGCTCTGACCAGCACGATGTGGCCGTCGGCCGCCAGATCGATGGCCTCTTGGATGCTATCGAACGGATGGGCCGGGCTGCCGTCCTCCAGCGGGTCGCTCAACTGCGGATCGCCCGGGCCGGGATCGTGCGGGGCGTCGTCGTCGACGTACAGCACGCCCAGCGTTGGCAGAGACTCATACGCCCCCATGTCGACCGTGCCGCCGGCGATCCGCGGATTGCCGGCGAGATCCGTAACCAGCCAACTCGGCACCGCCGCATTGTCGCCGACGTCGACCGAGGGCGACCCGGGCAATAGCCGCAAGTCGTCGTCGGCCGTGCCGAAGACGTCGTCGGGTCCGTCGGCGTCGGCGAACAGCGGATCGGCGTCGAGATTCCCGACGCCTTCGATGCCGCCTTCGACGTTGCTGTACGTCACGTCGGCCCCGTAGGCCTGCGTGCCCGCGTTGCCCCAGAGGATGCTGTTGGTGAGGGTTGTCGTCCCTTCCTGGCTGGCGATTCCGCCGGCGGCGACGTAACCGCCCGGGTGTATGGGGGCCGTGTTGCCGGTGAACGTGCAGTTGATGAAGGTGGGGTAATACTCCAGGTTGTAGACGGCCCCACCGTCACCGTAGTCGCCCACGGCCGCGTTGCCGGTGAAGGTGCAGTTGGTGACGATCGAGTAGCCGGGCACCATCGCGCCGCCGTATTCGGCCGCGTTGCCGCGAAAGACGCAGTTGGTGACCGTCGGGCCCCAGGAGTCGTTGTACATGCCGCCGCCGCTGCCGTTGGTGGCGTTGCCGGCGGTGATCGTGAACCCGTCGAGCACGGCCGTGGCGTCGGTGTTCATGCCGGTCACCACGTGATAGGCGTTGTCGTTTCGCGAGGCGTGATCCGCAGCCGTTTGCGGCGCGTCGTCTCCGTGCAGATCTCCGCTGAGCACGGTCTCGTTCGCAGCCGGGGCCCGTTGGGCGAGGCTCGTTTCGCCGCCGGCGAATCCGCCCAACAGCGCCACCTCTTTCACCATTTGGAAGGTCGCGCTGCGCGGATCGTCCGGCATGCTCCGCACGGTCGGCAGATAGGTACCCGCCGCGACCCAGATCTCGTCGACGGTGCCGCTGAGATAGGCGGCGTCCAGGGCGGCTTGCAGGTCCGTAAAGGCATCGATCCAACTCGTGCCGTTGCCATCTTCGGCCGCATCGGCGTCGACGAACAGCCGCGAGGGCGGGGCCGGATCGCCGGCGTATTCATACGCGCCCATGTCGACGATCGGCGACGTACCGCTGCCCGTGTCTGCCGTGAACGGATCGTCGACGAACCGCGGTAGGCCGTCGAGGTCGAACGCGGTGGCGGGGGCGGATGCGTTGTCGCCGGCGTCGATACACGGCGAGCCGGGCCGAAGCTGCAGCAGGTCGTCGTCGCTGCCGGGGACGTCGTCCATGCCGTCGACGTCGATGAGCATCGGGTCGACGTCGAGGTTGCCCTCGCCCAGGAAGCCGCCGCGGACGTCGCTGTACGTAACGGTGATCGTGGAATCGTCGTTGTCTTGGATCTCCCCGTCCTCGTTCCACAAAATACTGTTGCGGACGGTCGCCGTGCTGGGCTCGCCGGAAGAATCGAAGGTGATCGCCGCCCCGTGGGAACTGGCGACCAGCGTGCAGTTGGCCATCAGAAGTTGGGTGGGCACCGCGTTGTAGACGGCCGCGCCCGCCGGTGCCACGTTTCCGTCGAACGCGCAGTTGTCCAGTTCGATGACTTCGGACCAGTTGTAGATTGCCCCGCCGCTGCTGACGGCCCCGTTGCCGACAAACGCACACCGGGTTGCTTCGACGTCGCCGTGACGGGCGAAGATCGCGCCGCCGCGGCCGTGGCTGCCGATGCCGCCGTTGTGGATGAACGTGGAGTCGGTCAATGTCGCGGCGCCTCCGGTGTAGATCGCCCCACCGGCGTTCGCCCGATTCGCCTCGAACGTACAGCCGGCCACGACCAGATCGCCCGACCCCTTGTACACGGCCCCGCCGGAGCCGCGGTGGCCGTTGGCGGAGTTGTTCGTGAACGTGCAGTCGGTCAGCGTCAACGCGCCGCCGTAGTGGCTGATCGCGCCGCCGTCGTTGCCTTCGGCCGTATTTCGGGAAAACGTGCAGCCGACGAGCGTCAGATTGCCGCCCGACTGAGCGATGCCGGCGCCGTTGCCGGCACCGTGGTCGCGGATGGCCGTGTCGACCCGGTTCTGCACGAAGGTGCAATCGACCAGCGTGGGCGACGCGTTCTGGTTGTACATCCCGCCGCCGATGCCGCCCTCCTCGCTGAACGCCCGGTTGTCGAAGAACGTGCAAGCGATCAGCGTGGGCGAGGCGTTCTGGTTGTACATCCCGCCGCCGCGGTCGCCGTACGCCGTGCCGTCGCCCCAACCGCCGTTGGCATGGCCGGCGGTGATCGTCACGCCGTCGAGCACGGCCGTCGCGTCGGTGCCGTTGCCGGTCACCACGTGAAACGCGTTGTCGTGACGGCTGACGTTGTCGATACCGGAAATCGGCTCGTCGTTGCCCATCAGGTCGCCGCTGAGCACGGTCTCGAGGGCCGCGACGTTCCGGGCGTCGGGGCTCGCCTCGCCGAAGCCGGCGTATCCGCCGACGACGGTCACGCCGCTTTGAAGCTGAAACGTCGCCTCGCGGCCGCCACCCGCCTCGGCCGGAGTGTAGACACCCTGGGCCACTCGAATCACATCACCGGCGACGGCAACCGCCAGGGCGTCTTGCAGGTCGCGGTAGGCGTCGGCCCAAGTGGAACCGTCATTCTCTCCGGCAGCGTCGACGTCGACGTAGATCACGTCCGGCCCTTGCCACTCGTAGGCCCCCAGGTCGACGATCGGCGGCGTGCCGGCGCCGGTGTCCTCCGTGGCCGGGTCGTCGACGAACCGGGCGTTTGCGTCGAGGTCGACGGTCACCGACGCCGGCAGAGCCGCGTTATCGCCGGCGTCGATACACGGAGAGCCGGGCAACAGACGATAGTCGTCATTGGCGGGGTCAACGAACTGCGGGCGAGCGGAGATATCGGTGGGGCCCGGCTGGCAGTCGATGTAATCGTTGTCCCACAGGTTGTTGTGCGCAAGCGTCACCACGCCGCCTTCGATACAGGCCACGCCGCCGCTGCGGTTGCCGACAACCACATTGTTGGTCACCGCCGCCGCTGCGCCGTGCCAAACGCTCACGCCGGCTTCGTTCCCGTTGCCGCCGATGGTGTTGTTGACGATCCGCGTCTCTTCGTCCGCAGCACCACGAAGGACGACGCCCCCGCACCGGTTGTCCACGATCACGTTGTTGACGACGACCAGCGAGGACCGAGTGGCGTCGATGCCGCTCCACGTGTTGTCCCGGATGATGTTGTCGGCAATCAGCATGCCCTGCACGTCTTGGCAATAGACGCCGTCGATATCGTCCTGGGCGTGTCCGGTGACGGTGAACCCTGCCAGGCGACAGTGGCTGGCGCCCCTGACCACGGCGTGCGCATTGCGTTCGTCGATGACCGTCACGTCCGCCCCGGCGCCTTGCAGATCGACTCCGTCCTTCATCACGACCGGCTCGCGATAGACTCCCGCCGCTACCCGCACGCCCTCGCCTGCAACGGCGGCGTCGATGGCCTCCATGATCGTGTCGAAGGGATGCTCTTCGCTGCCGTCCTCCAACGGATCGCTCACGTTCGGATCGTCCGGCCCGGGGTCGCCCGGTGCGTTATCGTCGACGACAAGCCAGCGGCGCCCCTGGAACTCGTACGCTCCGACGTCGACGGCCGGACCGACGATCCGCGGATTGCCGCTACGATCTACGCCGACGTCCGGCGGGACGGCCGCGTCGTCGCCGGCGTCGATGGCCGGCGAACCGGCGGTCGGCCGCAGGTCGTCGTCGATGGTGCCGTAGACGTCGTCGGGCCCGTCGGCGTCGGCCATCAACGGATCGTCGCTGAAGTTCCCCTCGCCGCCGAGTTGCCCCGTCCATCCTTCGACGCAACTGTAAGACACGGCGACATTGCCGCCGATCTGTGCGCTTTCGGAGAAGTCGTCGATAAGGGAGTTGCCCCAGACGATCGAATTGACCACGCGGACTCCGGCGCCACCGTCGATCCCGCCGGCGTCGAACCAGTCGCAGGAGTTGCCGACGACCGTACAATTGATCAGCGTCGTGCCGTTGCCGGCGGTGACGGCGCCGCCGCCTTCGTGGACCGTGTTGCCGCTGAAGGTGCAGTTAACGGCCGTGGTGATGCCGCCGGCGGAGAGCCCGCCGCCGTAGCTGGCCGAGTTGCCCAGGAATTCACATCCCAGCAGCGTCGCCGTGCCGCCGTCGACGCGCACTGCGCCGCCGGGCGCGTCGTGGTAATCGAGGCCCCGGTTGGCCAGGAACGTACAGTCGGTCAGCGACAGCCGGGCGTCGTCGCCGTACAGCCCGCCGCCTCCGTATTCGGCCTCGTTTCGCTGGAAAGTGCATGCGGTAAGTTCCACGGCTTCCGCAAAGCTATAGACGCCGCCGCCGTAGTTGGCCGTATTGTCGGCCAGCGTGCAGTCTTCGAGCAGCAGCGCGTCGGAGCCGTAACTGTAGACGGCCCCGCCGTGCCAGGCGGAGTTTTCGGCGAACGTGCATTCGGCGATCGTCATCTCGGCCCGGTCGCCGTGGATCGCACCGCCCTTGCCGATTTCCCGGGTGCCGGTTGCATAGTTGCCGACGAAATTGCACCGGGTCAGCACGGGCTGGCTGTCGCCGGTGAAGTAGATTGCCCCGCCGCCCGTATTGCTGCCGGCGGAAACGAAGTTTTCGGTGAACGTGCAATCGGTGATCACCGGACTGCTGTCGGAGTTGTAGATAGCCCCACCCCGCGAGCCGCCGCCTTCCTTGGTGGCCGAGTTGCCGGTGAAGGTGCAATCGGTCAGCACCGGGTTGCTGTCGTAGTTGTGCATCGCCCCGCCGTGTTGGCCGGAGTAGTTGTCGATGAACGAGCAACCGGTGATCACCGGATCGCTGTACAAGTTGCGGATTGCGCCGCCGTGACCTTCGCCGCCGTCGAGCGCCAGCGAGTAGTTGCCCACGAACGAGCAACCGACCAGCGTGGGGGCAGCGTACAAGTTGTACATCCCGCCGCCGCTGGAGCCGCCGTCGTCGTCGCCGACGTAGTTGGCCGCAAAGGTACAGTCGATCACCGTGGGGCTGCCGCGGTCGTTGAACATGCCGGCGCCGACGTGGTCGAACTCTTCGTAGCTGTCGGCGTTGCCGGCGGTGATCGTGAACCCGTCGAACACGGCCGTGTCGCTCGTGCCGCTGCCGGTGACCACGTGGAAGCTATTCTCCTCGTTGCCGGCGAAGTCCGGGCCGTCGTCGCCGGCCAGATCGCCGCTGAGGATCGTGGCATAGGTATCGACGTTCCGGGCGTCCGGGCTCAGCCGGCCGAAACCGGCGTATCCTCCGGCGAGCACCACGCCGTCGACCAGTTGAAACGTCGCCGACCGATCGCCGCCGGGTGCGGCCGGCGTGTAAACGCCCTCGGCCACTCGAATCTCTTCGACGGTGGCGTCCGTCACCGCGGCCGCCAACGCGTCCTGCAAATCCGTAAACGCATCGGCCCAACTCCGGCCGGTGTCGCCGCCGTCGGCGTCGGCGTCGACGTAGACCACGCGCGGCCCTTGCCATTCGTAGACGCCGATATCGACGATCGGCGGCGTACCGCGGCCGGTGTCCGGCGTGTCCGGGTCGTTGACGAAGCGGGCGTTGCCGCCAAGATCGACGGTCAACGCGTCGGGCACGGCCGTGTTGTCGCCGGCGTCGATGCACGGTGAGTCGGATTGCAGCCGCAGGTCGTCGTCGGCCGTGCCGGCCACGTTGTCGAGTCCGTCGGCGTCGACGAACCGCGGATAGGCCATCAGGTTGCCTTCGCCCGGCCAGCCGCCGCGGACCACGCTGTGCGTGATCGTGACGGCGGTCTCGTCATTCTTCCAGATCACGTCGTCCGGATCCCAGAAGATGCAGTTGGCCGCCTGCATGTCGCTCGACGGGTGGCCTAGGTACGCATAGAATCCCAGCGAACTGCCGCCCACACCGGCCGTGTTTCCGGCGAACGTGCAGTCGGCCAGCGAGAGGCTGCTCTGGTTGCTCATGATGGCCCCGCCCTCTTCGGGCGAGACGTTTCCGCTGAACAGGCATCCAATCACCGTGGGGCTGCTCGACCAGTTGCAGATCGCGCCGCCGCCAAAGTCGTTGGCCACGTTGCCCAGGAACGTGCAGCCGACCAACAACGGGCTGCTGCGGTGGACGTCGATCGCGGCGCCGTATTCCTCGGACGTGTTCTCGGTGAACGTGCAGCCGGTGATCGTGGGGTCGGAATCCTGGATCTCGATCCCCCCGCCGGCAAAGGCACGGTTGCCGTCGAACGTGCAGTCGGCGAGCGTCGCGTTGCCGCCGCCGCCAAGATAGACCGCGCCGCCGTGGTCGCCGGCCCGATTCTCCAAGAACGTACACTCGCTGATCGTGGGGTAACTCTGGTTGGCGTAGATCCCGCCGCCGTCGCGGGCCGTATTGCCGATCAGCCGACAGCCGATCAACACGGCCTGGGTATCTTCCAGCGCGACGGCTCCTCCCTCGGTTGCCGAGTTGTTCTCCAGCAGGCAGTCGATCAACGTCGGGTAGCCGTCGAGGACCTCGAATCCGCCGCCGGAAGCCGCGGCCGTGTTCTCGCTAATCACGCAGTCCTCGAGCGTCGGGGCGCCGTCGCCGGCGTCGACCCCCCCGGCGTCGCGGTCGGAGTGATTGCCCGTCACGATACAACGGTTGAGGGTGGCGTTGCCGGTCGCAATTCCGCCGCCGGAGATGCCGGCGTAGTTGTTTTCGATCAGGCAATCGTCGAGCGTCGTATCGCTGGACGTCCAGCCGCGCAACGAGACGCCGCCGGCCCAACTCCCGGCGGCGTTTCCGCTAATCGTGCAATCGCTATACTGCGTTGTGCCGAACCTGTCGTAGATTCCGCCCCCGCCGTTGACGGCCACGTTTCCGACAATCGTTAGTTCACTCAGCACGGGGCCGCTATGGGAAAGATAGATCCCACCGCCGTAGCGGTCGATCGACTCCGACCCGGCGGCGTTTCCGCCGCCGATCGTCAGTCCGCTGAGCGAGGTGTTGACGCCACAATCCACCGCCGCGACGACGTGATAGACGTTGTCGTCTCGGGTGGGATGCCCCAGCAGGTCCTTCGCCCGGTCAACCGGGACGTCGTCGGCGTCGAGGTCGCCGCTAAGGATCGTCTCATAGGCCGCCACGTCCCGAGCGTTGGGGTTCGCCTCTCCGAAACCCGCATAACCCCCGACAATCGCCACTCCGTCGACCAGCGCAAAAACGGCGTGGCGGCTCCCGCCGGAAGCGACCGGCGTGTAAACACCTTCGGCCACCAGGATCCGGTCGCCCGCCACGGCAATCGCCAACGCGTCTTGCAGGTCGTTGTAGGCGTCGGCCCAAGACGAACCGTCGTCGCCGCCGGCCGCGTCGCGATCGACGTAAACGAAGCGTGGGCTCTGGAATTCAAAGGCACCGACGTCGACGATCGGCGGCTCGCCGCCGCCGGTGTCCGGCGTGGCCGGATCGTCGACGAAGCGGGCGTTTCCGTCGAGATCGGCGGTCACCAACGTCGGCACGGCCGCGTTGTCGCCCGCGTCGATACACGGTGAACCGGGCGCCAGGCGATAATTGCCGCCGGCCGGATCGAACAGCCGCGGATTGTCGCCGAAGTTGCCGCTCCCGCCGTACTCGCCGGTCCAACCTTGCACGCAACTGTTGTCGATCGTCACTTGCGGCTGATAGAGGTCGAGTTGCGAGGCCTGATCCGTACCGTCGCCGTTGCCCCAGAAGATGCAGTTGGTCAGCGTCGGGTAGGTGTCGTCGTCGCCGTAGAATCCCACGCCGGCGTTTCCGCCGAAGGTGCTGTTGGTCAACGTCAGGACGGCCATCATGGCGTCGATACCGCCGTCGTTGTTTCCGCTGACGAGGCAGTTGATCAGCGTGGCGTCGGCGTTGTGAAAGGCCAGTCCTCCGCCGCGGTCGGCCTCGTTGCCCGAGATCGTACAGTTCTCGAAGCTCAGTGCCGAATGGCCCCAGGCGTAGACCGCGCCGCCGACTTCCGTGGCCGTGTTCTCACGGAAGGTGCAACCCGCGAGCACGGGCTCGCCGTCGTAGTCGACGGACATCCCGCCGCCGCGGATCGCCGTGTTGCCCGCGACGGTGCAGTCGATGAGCGTCGGATAGCCGTTCTCGTCCATACCGATGCCGCCGCCGTACCACTCGGCCGTGTTGTCGGAGATCGTGCAGCCGCTTAGCACGGGGTAGTTCTCGTGGCCGAAGAACGCCCCGCCGCCGCTGCCGGCGGCCTGATTGGCCGCGATCGTGCAGTCGATCAGCGTGGGGGATGAGTTTCGCTCGCAGTAGAGCCCGCCGCCACCGGAGACAATCGCCGTGTTGTCCGCGATCGTGGTATTCTCGAATCGTGGAGAGCTGTCTTCGCCGCAGTAGATTCCACCGCCGTAGTCCGCCTTATTGTCGACGATCATGCAATCGTTAATCGTCGCCGAGGAGCCGCCCCAGAAGATGATCCCGCCGCCTTTGGCAAACGGCGGTTGTTCCAGGCCGAATCGCGTGCCGGCGCCTCCGGTGAGCGTGAACCCCTCGAGCACCGAGGCCTCGGTCTCGCCGCCGTCGAAGACCACGACGCTGGCCCGGCCGACGTTCGACCGCGAGAGATACATCCGCACGGTGGTCTGCTCGGGCCCGCTCTCGCCGCGGACTTCGATCGCTTTGCCGAGGAAACGTATCGACCTGCCAATGCCGTACTCTCCCGCCCGGACCAGCACCGTGTCGCCGTCGGCCGCCAGATCGATCGCCTCCTGGATGCTATCGAACGGATGGACCTCGCTGCCGTCTTCCAGCGGGTCGCTCAAATGCGGACTGCCCGGCCCGGGGTCGTGCGGGGCGTCGTCGTCGACGTACAGCATCCGCGGCAATGGGGGTACGAATTCGTACGGCCCCATGTCGACCGAGCCGCCGGCGATCCGCGGATTGCCGTCCAGGTCCACCACCACCGTAGGCGGCAGAGCCGCGTTGTTGCCGGCGTCGATCGAGGGCGAGCCGGCCGCCAGCCGCAGATCGTCGTCTGCCGTGCCGGGCGTGCCGTCCGCCCCGAGAAGATCGACGAACTGCGGGTCGTCGCCGAAGTTGCCGCTCCCGCCAAGGCTACCGGTCCAGCCCTGGATGCAACTGTTATTGATGATGAGTTCTTCACCCGGCTCGAAGGCGATCTGTGCCGACTCCTCGAACTCGCGGGGATCTTGGTTGCCCCAGAAGATCGAGTTCTCGATCACGATGTGGCAGTCGTACTCGCAGAACAGCCCGCCACCGCGATTTCCGGCCGTGTTGGCCACTACGGCCGTGTTGATCAGTGCCGTGTCGAAGCAGAAGACGGCGTGCAGCCCGCCGCCGTCTTCTGCGGCCGTGTTGCCGCTGACGATGCAGTTGACCAACTCGGCCACGTTGTCGTTGCCGAAAGCCACGCCGCCGCCGTCGCCGGCGCTGGTGTTTTCGAGGATCTTGCAGCCGATCAGCGTGGGGTCGCTGTCGCCAATCCACAGTCCGCCGCCCTCGAGGCCGGCCGCGTTGCCGATGAACGTACAGCCGGTCAGCGTGGGCGTCTCGACGGCTCCGGACGGGCCGCAATACATCCCGCCGCCGTACGTCGCGAAGTTCCCGCTGAAAGTGACGTCGTTGAGCACGGGGTCGATGCCGCAATACATCCCGCCGCCGTACGCATTGGACTCGCCGTAGGACGTCTCATTGGCGTTGCCGCCGGTGATCGTGAAGCCGTCGAGTGATATCCGCCGGGCCTCGGCGATCACCACGTGGTAGCTGTTCTCGTCGTTGCCGGTGAAGTTCGGGCCGTCGTCGCCCTTGAGGTCGCCGCTGAGGATCGTCTCAAACGCGGCGACGTCCCGCGCGTCGGGATCCACCTCGCCAAACCCGGCGTAGCCGCCCTCGACCGTCACGCCGGCGACCAGGCGGAACGTCGCGCCGCGGTCGCCGGAGACGCTCCCAGCCGGCCTGTAGATACCCTCGGCCACGCGGATCTCGTCACCATCGGCGGCAACCGCCAGGGCAGCCTGAAGGTCGTCAAACGCGTCGAACCAGGACAGCCCGGTCTGGTCTCCGGGGGCGTCCGCGTCGACGTACAACGCGCTGCCTACGCCCGCCGGCTGGGCACCCACCGTCTGGGCACCCACCGTCTGGGCATCGGGCCCGAGCAACGACAACAGGTGCCGGTGTTCCAGCGGCTCGAATCTCAGCGGCTTCCGCGACGAAACGGCACACGTCGAACACACACGGCACGGCTTACGTCCGCGCAGCAGGCGGCTGGAAAATCGCATGGTCGGCTCCTCCTGGACAACGGGGCGAAACGTCGACGAGAGACACCTCAGGAGAGACACCACCGCAAGAACGGATGGTCGAGAAGTACGCTTCGGCATGCGAAGCAATCAGCCAACACCGCCAGCGGTGCCGGCCATCGCGGCATTTAGACCGGGTCGTCATCAGATGCCTCTCCCCGCTGCGCAGACCCCCCGGTTACGCAGCTACGCCCGAACGATGTTGATTAGACCGGATTTGAGGCATCATGTCAAACAAATTCTGGCGGGTTTGGGGGATTTTCTTGGTGTGGTGAGAGGTCTCTGGGGTTGTGTTCGTATCGCGCTCGGTGAGCCGCGGTTTACCACGGAGAGCGCAGGGGATGCCGTGGAGAAGAGGGTAGGGGATAATGGCCGCGGGCCTTGGGGCTCTTCGGAGTCGAGGGCTTGGCAGCCCGCTCGCGCGATGGGAGAGGCGATCGCGGCCGCCCTCAGTCTGCCCAAGCTTCATGCGGCGGGAAGGGATCTGCGTTCTTCCGCGTCATCATGAAGAAATAGGCCGCCGCGTCGATCGATCGCGAGATTACGTTGGCGCTGGCGTCGGCGAAGGCGTGGTTCACACCGGAGCGGTGATGGCTGCCGGGGCCGAAAAACGGGGCGGAAATGTCTAACCACACGGAAGGGCCGTGCCCGCCGTCCGATACGCCGCCGTCGTTGTAAGAGTGCTCGGCGTAGTCCCAGTCGAGATACGTCCGGGCGACCTTCGCGGGGAGAGTGCTCTCGGTACGCCAACGGTGCGGCAGATATCCGGCGGGATGGTAGTAGCCAAACTCCTTATCGAACGTTAGCCCTACTTCCGACGCTGGCAGCCCGACCAGGTTGGCTTCGCGGCCGACGGCCCAGCGGGCGCGGTATTGCTCGGTGGTTTCCACCAACAGGATCGTATGGGCCGTGCCGTCGCGGGCGAAGTCTTTCGGTGAAAGCCGCGAGCCGGGGTAGATGCCGGCGTCGGGGTGATCGGTCCGATCGCCGTAGAGGAGCTTCTTGGGCGGGTTCTCCGACGCCACCAACAGGCTCTCGATGTGCGACCCGCCCATCGCCTTGTAGTTGGTGATCGCCTCCATCTTGGGACCCTCGCCGAGGAACGGTCGACCGGCGAATTCCGGACAGAGGAATTCGGGAATCAACGTGCCCACGGCGAGCGTGTGCGGGTGTTTCATGTCCGTATAATGAGCCAACGGTTCGCCTGCGTGGGTGTCTAAGCGCTCGTAGAGTCCGACGCGTTCGATGTACGGCAATACGTCGACCGACCAACTCCAGCCGTCCATCCAGATGATCTCGCCCGTCGGGTCCCTCTTCACGCGGCAAGACGGCGGAAACCGCGGCATTGCGTGAAACGGCAAGACCAACTGCTTCATTCGGAGCAGGCAGGTACCCCGCCGCGCCTGCGACCGCGCCGACTGGATCGCCGGCAGTAACAGGGCGATCAAGATCCCCAGGATCGCGATCACCACGATCAACTCCAGCGGCGTGAAACCGGACCGATGAACCTTGCGAGAAGTCTTGCAGGACATGACATCGTCTCCTTGTAGAAAAGGGCCGCACGTCATCGTCGTCCGGCCGTCCGCCGGAGACGGGTAAGATTGACAATAGCGGATTGTGGGGTGGTGTGCAAGCCGGTTTCGGCGCGGGGATCGGGGCTAGGGTTTAGGGACTAGGGGCTAGGGAAGACGTTCGTCCGTTGGCACCCAGTGTTACGAGGAATGACGATCCATCACAGAGAGCACCGAGCACACAGAGAGGAACTCACGCACCACACTTCACTCGTCCGACAGGAACTCCGTGCATACGACCGCCACGATACCTGTTAAGAGGTAAGGCCAGAAACGACCGTCTGACATTCCGGTGAAGAAGGGAATCGTGGCTACGAGTAGTCCCAAACCTCGGATCGCGCACGCCAAACGATCGCGCCATGTTGACGTGACAGTGGCACGCCACCAGCACCCCGCACACCACAGCCATAAAGGCAGGGCCGCAAGGTAGCTCCATAGCGGGCGAGGAGACAGGATCCAACCTGTCGTCACGGTGGCGGCGTAAAGACCGCACACGGCCATCGCGACCGAGATTTCCACCCATCTGGTCTTCATGCCGTTTCCAATACGCTCGGCGTCCGAGACCTCACAGCGCCCACCCCTCCCGATGCACCGGCCGCAGGGCACGATCGGCCGCGGCGTTGTTGAGGATCTTGCAGGCCGCGGGGTCGAACTGAAGCGGCTTCAGCGCCAACGACGCCACGTTGCCCAACAGCATCAACTCCATGGCCGGGCCGCTGTGGTTGATGCTCGATAGCGGCTCGGCCCCGCCTTTGCATGCGGCGACCCATTCGCGCTGATGGCCGTTGACGCTGGGCAGCGTTTGCGGCGGGCCGGCGGCCTGGGGGAAATCGGACTCCGGCAGGATCTTGCAGACCGAGTTGTGGGCGTTCGTGTGCACCACGCCGCGGCTGCCGACCAGCAGTGTGCCGGAGCGGGGCGTCCAGCTTCCGTCGGTCCACTCGAGCGATCGCCCGGCGATCTTCTCCAGCTTGGCCCAAATGCCTTGCCGCTCGAGCTCTTCCTCCGGGGCGTTGTACCAGAAGATTTTGGCCGATGGGGCGGAGCCTCGTGCCGGGACTTCAAACCGACAGACCTGCCAGCGCGGAAAATTCTCCGGGCACCGCTCGGGAATCTCCGTCTCGACGCGAATCGTTCCCTTGCTCTGGCCGTCCCAAAGCGCTCGCAGATTCATGCCCATAAACGCCATGTTGATCGCGTGCGACCCACCGCCGCCGAGCCAGCCGGTGCCCAGGTCCCGCCACCCGCCCCAACTGGCGACGTAGCGGGGATGATACGGCCGCATCGGGGCCGGGCCGAGGAAGCAATCCCAATCGAGATCCTTTGGCACCGGCGGCGTCTCTTTGGGCCGCGAAAACGGTCCAGAACCTCCGCCGACGAACCAGACGTGGGCCTCGCGGATTTCGCCGATCGCCCCTTGCCGGACCAACTCGACCGTACGGCGGAACGAGTCGGTGGCCATGCCCTGGTTGCCTTGTTGCGTGGCGACCTTCTCGGCCGCGGCAATCTCGCGCAGCGTACGGGCTTCGCCGACGTCGTGGGCGATCGGCTTCTCGACGTAGACGTGCTTGCCCCGCCGCATCGCCCTGGCCGCGATCACGGCGTGGGTATGGTCGGGCGTGGCGATTACCAGCGCGTCGAGTTGCCGGTCTACCGCGTCGAGCATCTTGCGGAAGTCGCGAAACTTCGGCACCGTCGGATGGTCGGCGAAGACGTCGGCCACGTTCTGGTGGTTGGCGTCGCACAGCGCCACCAGATTCTGCCCCACCCGCGGCACGATGCTCACGTGCCACCGCCCCCGCCGCCCGATGCCCACCACGGCGACGTTGAGCTTTTCGTTGGCCTGATACGACCGGGCCGAAGCGGCCGCCGGGAGGATAGTCCAGCCGGTCGCCAAGAGGCCCACGCGGCGCAAGAAGGCGCGTCGATCGATTCGAGAACTCATCACTTTACTCCCACTGGATTCGAGGTTCGTCGTCGAGCGAAGGGACACGTCCGGGAGTTTCTCACACCGGCGGGCAGAAAGCAAGTGAACGGAGTTGCCTCCCCGACGACGAGAACCGGGTACAATGAACCGGGTGGTCGAACGTCGGGCCGTTGCACGACGGACTGGTTGGTTGGCACCGTAACGCGTGACGCTTCCAATGAACGGCAAACCAAGTGCTGACGAAGACGTCTCGCCATGGCAGTTCAGCCTGCGAACACTCTTCGCAATATCGGCAATCTTCGCCTTGGCGATGTCGCTGTGGCGATCGGCAGGCGGCGAAGTCTTGGGATCGACTCTTGTGCTGGGCCTCTGGCAGGGCGTCGCCATCTCAAGTCTGGGAGGCAACAGAACGGGAAAGAAGCTGCTGATCATCGTCTGTGCGGCGACCGCGGGAGCCCTTGCCGCAGCGGTCTACGGCGTCTGTGCCATAGATTTCCAAATCGAGGATTGGAACCGTCGGCTGGGGAAGGCGGCGGCGGGAACAGTCTCGCTGTTTTGGCTCGCCTTCTGCGGAGGGCTACTGGGCGCGATCTTCGGTGCCTTGGGATGCTCGGCGGTGCGCCAGGCGGCCGAAGCCGAGCGCGACGACGCCCAAGAAACGCCGCCCGCCCCTTGACCCGCCGCGTAGAATTCCCTACGTGCTTCGCGGCACCCGTGCTGGGTAGTTGTCGGCCGGAGTCGGCGGCCCAGCCCATATGGTTGCGTCCTGCGGGCCGCTTCGTGCCAGGAGCGGTCGGAAAAGGAATCCTCTAGGCGTCAGGAGATTCCATGTTGACTTCGATCGATGACCTGCTGGGGCACATCCAGCAACTCGTACCGCCGGGCGAGGCCGAGGCGCTTCAGGGGAGTGTCGCAACCGATTTCGACGTCGACAGCGAAGCGCTGGTCAAAACGCTCACCGAGCAACAGAAGCTCACCGACTATCAGGCCGAAAAGCTGCTGGCCGGCCAAGGCGACCGGCTGGTGATGGGCAACTACTTGATTCTCGACAAAGTCGGCGCCGGCGGCATGGGTCAAGTGCTCAAAGCGCGGCATCGGCGGATGAATCGGGTGGTGGCGCTGAAGATGCTGCCGGAGTCGATGACCGCCAGCGAAAAGGCACACCAACGATTCCACCGCGAATGGGAAGCCGCCGCCCGGCTCGAACACCCCAACGTGGTCACCGCCCACGACGCTGACGAATCCCACGGCGTCCACTTCCTGGTAATGCAGTACGTCGAGGGCCGGGACCTCGCGGCCCACGTCAAACACGGCGGGCCGTTGAGCGTGGCCCAGGCGGTCGAGTGTATCTTGCAGGCGGCCGAAGGGCTGCGCTACGCCCACGGCGAAGGTGTGATCCATCGCGACGTCAAGCCGTCGAACCTGCTGCTGGGGCGCGACGGCCGCGTACGGATCCTCGACTTGGGGCTGGCCCGGCTCGACCATGCCAGCGACGGAGACGAACTGACCCGTACCGGCGCCGTGATGGGTTCGATCGACTACATGGCCCCGGAGCAGGCCGAAGACACCAAGCAGGCCGACGGGCGGAGCGACGTCTACAGCCTCGGCTGCACGCTGCATTTCTTGCTCACCGGGTCGCCCGCGTACCCCGGCGAGGCGGCCGTCGAGAAGTTGCTCGCCCACCAACGCCGTCCGATCCCGCTGCTGCGTTCGGTGCGCGGCGACGTGCCCGAAGGGCTCGATGCGGCCCTGCAGAAAATGCTGGCCAAGAATCCGGCCGACCGCTACGCCGATATGGCCGAAGTGATCGACGACGTGCAGCGGGTGCAGGCCGGGCTGCCGGACGGCCGTGGCCTGGAGATTCTCAACGGTTTCGCCGCCGAGTTGGAAGGACCGTCATTCGATTCGCGGCGCCGCTCGACGGCCACCGCCCGTCCGCATGTCGCCGTGAAAGAGGAAGCAAGCGCGGCCGGCCTCTTCGATGTCGTCCCCACGCCGGCGGCAAGATCGACAGTTCAGTCGTCTGTGGCCGAACTACACTTGCGGCGGCAGCGCAGCCAGAGTGCCACACGCCGCACCCTGTTGATCTCCGGCGGCGTGGCTGCGGGCGTGGTCTTGCTGATCGTGGGATTCGTCTGGCTGCTGGGGATTGTGCTGCGGGTGGAGACGCCCGAGGGCACCGTGTTGGTGGAAATCGACGGCGCGGGCAAGCCGATCGAGATCAACGTCTCCGAAGACAAGACGATCACCATCACCGATCCCAACGACGGCAAGCCGATTTCCGTCACGGTGGATCGCCAGAAGAAGCAACTCGTGCTCGAGAAGCAGGGATTCCGAGTGGAGACGCTACGTTTCAGCCTGGAATCGCCGGACGGACAGAAACTGTCGATTACGTTTGTTCCCTTGGAAGAGGCCGGTCCCGATCCACGTCCAAATGATCTGCCCCCAGATGATCCGCCGGAAGATCCGCCGCCTGAAGAGCTACCGCCTGAAGATCTACCGCCCGTGCCGGATCCGCCGCCGGCAGATCTACCCGCTCCGCGGCCAGACCCGTTTCACGGTTGGCGTGAGGATGCCCCGGCTCCGGCCGTTGCGCCGCTGAAGGACGGGGAGGCCGCGCAACTTCAGCAGGCCTGGGCCGATCATCTCGGGCTGCCGGTCGAGCGCGAAGTGGACCTGCCCGACGGCGTCAAGTTGACGCTGGTCTTGATTCCCCCGGGCGAGTTCAACATGGGTTCGACCAGGGAGGAGATCATCCGCTTCACCGAAGAGTCGAACCTGATTCCCGATATCCACGGGGCCACGCGCATTTCGAAGGAAGGCCCGCAGCATCTCGTGCGGATCACCCGGCCGTTCTATTTGGGCAAGTACGAAGTGACCCAGGCCCAGTGGCAGGCGATCATGGGCAACAATCCCTCGCGGGTCCAAGACGCCCCGACGCACCCGGTCACCCAGGTGAGTTGGGACAACATTCAAGGGTTCCTCACGAAACTCAACGAAGCGACCGCAGACGAGACGCTGCGTTTCGCACTGCCGACCGAAGCCCAATGGGAATTCGCCACCCGCGCCGGCACGACGCTGCCGTGGCACCTCGGCCCCAGCGACCGCGACCTGCTGGCCTACGGTTGGTTCACGCTCAACAGCCGCGGTCTAACGTATCCGGTGGGCGGGAAGAAGCCGAATCCGTTCGGCCTGTACGACGTCTACGGCAACGTCTGGGAGTGGTGTGCCGACGGCTTCACCGATGACTACTACGCCACCTCTCCGGTGAACGATCCGCCCGGCGCCGCCGACCCTCTAACGCGCGTGGTCCGCGGCGGCAGCTACGACCGCCACCCGCTCGTCTGCCGTTCGGCGACCCGAACTGCCCTCTCGCCCGACCGCCGATTCGGAGGCATCGGGTTCCGATTGGCGGCGGACCTTCCGCCTATTTCGCAGGCCGCGCCGGAAGTGGCGCCGGCGCCCGCCAATGAAGGCGAATAGAAAAGGGGCCAGGACTCTTTTTAAGGAAGAGAGTCCTGACCCCTTTTTTATCCGACCGGAGAAAGTCGCTAGCGCAATCGAAACACATCTTCCAGCGCGTTGTTGTGCGGCGAAAAGGGGCCGTCGGCCAAGGGGCGGAGGATGGGGGGATAACGGTCGAGCGGGCGCAGCGGCCGTTGTTCGGCAAGACGTTTCAGCCGTCGATCGGCGTCCTGGGCATAGAGGACGATCGCGGCGCCCGTCTGTGGGTTGACGTGGGCGTAAACGGCCAGATAGTCCGGCGGCGGCGGGCCGTCGCTGAGCACGAACGGGCGGGGGCAAGCCATCGACGCGTCGAGTTCTGCGTAGCCGGCCCAGGTGTGCTGGTCGAAATCCCACGGGGCGAGGCCTTGCTGCTTCAGCCGGTAGCGAATTCGGGCCCATTGTACGGCCGTGGCGTAGTCGTCGGTGGTGACGGTCGTTTTGCGGGCAAGTTGACGGTTGAGCGTGAACGTCTGTCGGGCCGTGGGCCAACAGAGCCCGATGCAGATGACGACGGAAACGGCCGCAGCAGGGCAATGCCAGCCTGTTCGCCGTCTACCCGATGAGGGCGGCATGAGAAACAGGATCACGGGGATCGGCAGCAGCGGGCCGAGGTAATGAAGGTTCTTGAAGCCCGAGCCGAGCACCACCGCCAGATACAACAGCGTGGTGGTGGCCACACAGCGCTGCCAGGGATCGCGTCGCAACGCCCATACGAGCCCCACGGCCACGATGCCGCCGCAGCCGAGCAGGAAGTAGCCAAAGAACAGCGGTCCGGACTTCCACCGCGGCACGGCGGCCAGGTAGTCGTTGAGGTATTCCACGTCGAGCGTGTCGATCCAACACGGCAACGAGCCGTCGGCCGCGCCGTAAATGCAGTAGAATCCAGCCACGCCCGAGAAGGCCGCCACGGCGCGAACGGCCCAGCGGAGCGTTTCTCGCCGCTGGATCGGCCGGAAGAGCCAGACGGAAACCAACATCAGCACGGCCAACACCAGGCCGGCGTAGAGCACCAGCGATGCCAGCGTCATCGTGGCGACCCAGCCGGCCCGATCTTGCCGACGCAGGCAGTCGAATCCCAATAGCAACAGCAGCGTGAACAGCGCGTCGGGCACGCCCGGGTTGGCCAGGTCGGCCATGTACGGGTTGTAGCCGACGTAGAACGTGAACAGCAGCCCGCTGAGGACGATCGTCAACGCCAACGGCACGGCCGCCGCCGGATGGCCGCCGATGGGCTGTGCGGGAAGAGAGGGGTGGCTGGTGGGTGAGCGCAGCGAAGCCCCAGATTGTCGGGCTTCCTGGGGCACCGCTGCGCTTTGCCCCAGCCACCCATCCGTCTCGTTATTGCCGCAGATCATCCGATAGCCCACCGCGAAGATGGCCGCCCACCAGATCCAATACGGCAATCGCGTGGCCAACTCGCCGTCGCCAAGCAGCGTTTGCAGAGCGAACGTCCAATACGAGTTGATCAACGACGGATTGACGACCACCGTACCCATTCGTCCTCGCGGCAAGTAGTCGTCGCTGCCGGGGTCCCAAGCGGCCATCTCCCGGGTTTCGAGTTCCCAATGCGGCAGGAAATGCTCGCCGAGGCTGCGGGCCAGTTCGCGGGTCTCGGTGCCGTCTTCGTTGAAGCACTGCACGAATTGCTCGGGAAAGAAGACGACGATCGACATCAAGATCGCCACCGCCCCCACCACCAACCCACTGCCGTAGCGTTTCCACACCAACCGCAACTCGTCGAGCAATCGCCCCGACTGCCACGCCAGGCCGAACAGCACGGCCGACCACGTCACCCAGGCAAACACCAGCGGCCATCGCGTGACGCCGGTCGTATGCCGCAGCACGAGACACACGAGAATCAACGCCGCCGAATTGACCACCAGGCTCCAGGCGTGCGGACACGATCGCGTGGCCGAGAATCGCCGCAAGGCGAACGTCCCCAACACGCCGGGCACGACGAACAAGAAGCCCGCCCCGAAGACAGCCATGGCCACCGCCGCCACGATCCGTTCGGCAGAGAGTTCGTCGGTCGCGCTGGGATCGAAGCACGTGACGACCGCCGGCGACGAGCCGTCCATCCATCCCACCGCCCAAGCCGCCACCAGATACAACCCCGCCGGCATCACCAGCAGCAGTGAGGCCGTTGCCACGAGCGAGCGTCGGCCGAGTGCATGCGAGACAGCGGGGGGAGAGCGTGGTTGCCCTTCTGAGCTTTGCCCATCCGATGGCGCACGTGCGTCAAGCTCCCGGTCGCCACGGAGCAACCAGAGCGCCATGAACGACAGCCAGCTTCGTGTTACCAGGAAGCATAGGAGCGAATAGACCGCCAGCATCGCGGATAGGACTCGTAGCCAGGTGGGACCCGCGAAGATGGCCCCCAGCAGTCCAACAACGATCAGCAGCAGATAGAATAGCGCGATCGAAACCGGTGGACAAATCATGAGAACTGCAATTTTCAATTTTCAATTTGCAATTGCCAATTCTCAATTCACTCCTACCACTTCAGCCCGAACTTCTCCCCACCGGTTGCCTTCCCGATCCCGCCTTGCAGCGGCTGGTTGCGAGCTTGGCGCTTGCTGGATTTCTTCGGCAGCGCATCGCTCTCCGGTTTGTCTTCGTCCTTCTTGGCCGGCTCCGGCTCGCCGTGGACCTGTTTGATCGAGAGGCCGATCCGCTGCGCGTCGGAGTCGACCGAGAGGACCATCACCTGGATCTTCTCGCCCTCGTGAACCACGTCTTGCGCCCGCCAGACGCGCTTGTGCGAAAGCTCGGAGATGTGGACCAGCCCCTCGACGCCCGGCTCGAGTTCGACGAACGCGCCGAATTCCATCAGCTTGCTGACGGTGCCCTCGACGATCGTCTGCTCGGGGAACTTCTTCTCGGCGTTGGTCCAGGGGCTTTCCAGCATGTCGCGATAGGCCAGGCTGATCTTGCCGCTCTCGGCGTCGACCTTTTCGACCTTCACGCGGATCGACTGCCCTTCGGAGAGCACGTCGCGGGGATGTTCGACCCGGCTCCAGGAAAGCTGGCTGATGTGCAACAGGCCGTCGACGCCGCCGAGATCCACAAACGCCCCAAAATCGACCAGCTTGCGGACCACGCCTTCGTGGACCTGCCCCGGGGCCAGCGAGGCCAGCAGCGCCTCTCGGGCTTCTTCCTTCTCACGCTCCAACACGGCCCGGCGGCTGAGCACCAGGTTGCGCCGCTCGGCGTTGACCTCGGTAACCAGGCAGGTGAATTTCTCGTCAACGAATTGGGCCAGGTCCTCGACGCGATAGATCGCCACCTGGCTGACGGGGATGAAGCCGCGGAGGTGATTGACCTCGCATTCCAATCCGCCGGTGTTGTGGCCGGTAACGCGGGCTTCCAGCAGCATGCCTTCGTGGACGTCGGCCCAGTGGTCGACCTCGATGGCCCGATTCGGCAGCGTGAGGTCGTAGAGCCCGTCGTCGGAGTTGAACCGCTGGACGACCACCTCGATCTCGCTCTCCAGTGCCGGCGGTTCCTCGAAGAGTTCCAGCGAGATGCAGCCCTGCTCGCGGCCGCCGAGTTGGACGAAGGCGTCGCCGCGCTGGATGGCCACCACGCGGCCGGTATGTTTCGACTCCGGTTCGAGCAGCTCGCTGCTGGTCAGTTCGTCGCTGGCGGACATCAACTCGTCTAATGAGACGCCCGAGATGGCCGCCTCGAACTCGCCTTCCAGGTCGGCCGAGAGCTTGTCGCGCGTACGCGGCACCGGAACGCGGCCACCGGACTGAGCAGGAGACGCATCGCCAACTCCCTCGCCGGGCATCTCGCCGTCGGGCATCTCGGCCAACTCACGCTCGACGGCTTCGCTCAGCGAGACATCGGCAACCGCCGGTTTCGGCGATTGCGGCTTTGGCTCTGCGGGCTTTGGCTGCGCAGGCTTCGGCGGCGGTTCGGGCGACGCTTCCTGCACGGCGGCCGGCGTATCGACCTGTGGCGTCTCGGCCGGTTGTGTCTCAGCCTGTGGCGTCTCGGCCGGTGGTGTCTCAGCCGGTGGTGTCTCAGCGGCCGGGGGCGCCGGCGATGGCTTGCGGCGCTTCTTTTTCGGCTTCTGCGTCTCTTCGATCGGCTTCCAATCGCGAGGCCGCTTGGGGCGGTAGGCACCGGGGTCTCGTTGCGAACCGATCAGGATCCGCCGCGGCTGCGACGTCGACTCGGTCTCCGCGCCCGCGCCGTTGTCGGAGTTCTCCGCTGCAGGTCCGTTTTCGGCCGGCGCGGCTTCGGACGCCGCCGCCGTGTCTGCCGGGACACTCTCGCTGATTTCGTTTGCCTTGGCCTGGTCGTTCGGGTCGTTGACGGTCAACGCACGTCCCCTTGATACTGACATTGATGACGTTGCTTGCCTCTTGGGCGAAAACCTGAACTCCCTATTCTAACAGGCCCCTGCCCTCCCTTCCAAGGGCCGGGCATGGCAATAGGGCCCCTCCAGGGATAGGGTGGGCGCATTACATCGAGGGGTTCGCCTGCTCGGCGTGCGCGTGGGCAACGCGGTCTTCCCATCGCTTCGGCCGCTGCCAGGCGTAATACGGTTGGACGAAGTCGCCCGTTGTGGTCAGAATATGAATAGACCAAGACGGTTCCGACGAAGTCTGTTGGGGGGAATCACGAGAGGCGGTTATGGCGTTTCAGTTTCTTTGTCCGCAAGGGCATCTGTTGCAGGGCGAGGAGTCGCAGGCGGGCCAGCAGTGTAAGTGCCCGTACTGTCAGGTGGAATTCGTGGTGCCACACCCCACTGCCGACGTACAGCCAGACGGCCCACACGAACAGGCGGCCGCCGAGGCGCCGCCGGAAGAGGGCGACGGCGGTCTGCCGAGTATCGTCACCGGCCAGGATTTCAGCGGCAGCGTGCCCAGCGACGTGGCCGGACGGATCGGCAGCGTCGACGTCGACCGCCAAGAGGTACTGCACATCCGCTGCCCCCAGGGACACGTTCTGGAAACTCCCCGCGACATGCTCGGCCAGGACGCGATGTGTCCACACTGCCAGAGCCAGTTCCGTTTGAGCCTGGAATCTAGCGTGGAGTATCGCCGCCAACGGGACGAGCGGGCCGAGCAGCGGTTTCAGAAGGCCGGCAAGAACTGGCTGCACTGGGCGATCGCCGCCGCGGTGGTCGTGCTGCTGGGGCTGATCTTGATGATCGCGTTGGTCAACTCGAGCTGATCGCCCCCGCCATCCGTTCGATTCATCTACCCGGCGACTTCCGTAATCACCGACGGATGGAAGCACAGCGCGGGGATGGCCAGCGAGGCATAGCCCAACGCGCGGCGCGGCCAACCCAGCGGCGCGCGGTCGTCGGCCGTGGGCGGATGGTCGGTACCGATCAGCGTCACCAACACCACCATCAACACCCAGTTGTAGCGCTCGCCGAAGACCACGAACAGAATCGTGCCGATCAACAGCGTCCGAGCCAGCGTGTGCGCCCGCCGGCCCAGCAGGGCATAGGCCACGTGTCCTCCGTCGAGTTGGCCGATCGGTATCATGTTCAGCCCGGTGACCAGCAGCCCCACGTAGCCGGCCATCAAACAGGGGTTGATCCGGCTAAGATGGATCACGGAAGAATCGATCACATCCGGGCGGCAAACCTGAAACAGCCACTGGAAGATCAGCGGATTGTGGAATTGGTAGTCGTAGGAGGCCGCCGGACCGGCCACGTATTGTCGGATGCCCAGCCAGGTGACCGGCAGCGCCACCGCCAGCCCGGCCAGCGGACCGGCCAGGCCCTGGTCGAACATCTGTCGCCGGTCGGCCCGCGAACCTTCCATGCCGATCACCGCCCCCATGGTGCCGAAGGGAAAGATCGGCATGGGAATGAAGAACGGCAAGCTGGCGGGAATCCGGTGGCGCCGGGCCATGAGGAAGTGGCCCATTTCGTGCGCCGCCAGGATCGCCATCACGGCCGCCATGTACGTTGCGCCTTGAGACCAGTTTGCGAGGATCGTCTCATAGATCACCCGCCACGCGTCGCGCGCATCGAGATCGAGTTCGAAGAGCAGCGCCGGGTAGAAGTCGGCGGCGGCCGCCCAGAACGTCGAAGCACACGTGGCCGCGAACAAGACCGCCGGCAGCATCACACGGCGGCGGCGCACCGGCCGCGCTTGCCCCCACGACGAACGCACTCGCTGCGCCTCGGCGGCCACGGCCGCCGGATTGTCCGGAATCACCCGGGCACGACTTTCCACGCGGCTTCCTTTCTGCGGCGGGCCGTTACGGCAGCACCTTGATCGCTACTTCCTTGAACTCCACGTGCATATCCTGCCCGCCGTGAAGCTGCAAGGCGATGTGGCCCTCCAGCCGGCCGGGATCGTCCTTCAGTTCGGCCGTCTTGGTGCCGTTGACCTCGACCGTCACGTTGCGGCCTTCGGCCCGCACGGTCATCGTGTTCCAATCGCCCGGCTTGAAGTACGTCTTGACCTGCTCGGCCGTCGGCTTGACGACCCACCCGCGGCGGCCGGTTTCGTAGAGCCCGCCGACGTCGTTGGCCGGATCGATCTCGGCCTGAAAGCCGTGTACGCCCACGCCGCCTTCGACCTTATCGACGCGGAAATAGAGCCCGCTGTTGCCGCGGACCGACTTGTACGTCACGCGGATCACGAAGTTCTTGTAGCGTTTGTCGGAAACGAGTTGCCCGTGGCGGCCTTCGGACCGTTCGGCCGTGCCGAGGATCGCCCCGTCGCGGACTTCCCATTTCCCGCCGGGCAGGGTATGCCAGCCGTCGAGCGTACGGCCGTCGAACAACGGCACAAACCCGTCGGTGTTGTCGGCCGCCGTCGTCGGCGAAACCGTCAGCAAACACAATACGAACAACACGGCGATCGCCTTGGTTTTCATGTCTTCATCTCCGCAGCAGGTGGTTTTAGGGAAAACGAACCGACTCCGCACCCAATTCTAGGCCCGGCGGGCGGGCAGTGCAACTTGGGCGCGATCGTCCCGGAGGAGGGTGTAACGCGCCCTAGTGCTCTGTCAAGCATGGGATTGGGGTTCGGGTGCCATGCCCACGCTTGCGTGGGCATGTTGGTCGCGTTTTCGGCATGCCCACGCCAGCGTGGGCATGGCACCCAGAGATCTAAGATTGTCGGAGCACTCGGTGCCTGCAAACGCGGTGCCGACCACACCTCAGGTTGGCATGGGATACCGTCCGAGTTACAATCCTCATCGATCGCACACTTGACAATCGCCCCCAAATCACGGAACAACCAACCATGACCGCGAAGATCCTTACCGGTGGCATCTGTTGTCTTCTCTTTGCGTACCATTGCCCGGCGGCGGACGAAGACACCGCCAAGCCGACGCCCGGGCCGAAAGCGTTGCTCGAGCGGCTCGACCCGTTCTACAAGCAGCACGTGGTGGCCGAGGGGCTGTTGATCGTCTGTTCGGAAAAGGTCTCCAAACACGCCCTGCACGAAACGGCCCATCTGGCGAAGCAGATGCTGGCGAAACGGCCGGACGTCTTTCGCACGCTTCGTGAACACAACGCCTACGTGGGCGTGATGGCCTACAACGAGATGACGACCGACATCCCCGAGTGCCGCGGCATGGGGCCCTGGTGGGACAAGCGGGCACGCGGACTCGGCGGCAACCCGGTGACCTGTGCAGAAGAAAACCTGTTGAGCTTCAAAGGCGATCCGTATCGCGGCGAGAGCATCTTCATCCACGAGTTCGCCCATGGGCTGCACGCGGCGTATGCCCGGCTCGACGAGAAGTTCAACCCGCGGCTGATGAAGCTCTACGAAGCGGCCAAAGAGACCGGCCGCTTCCGCGGCTACGGCATGAACAACCGGGGCGAGTTCTGGGCCGAAGGTGTCCAGTCGTGGTTCAACTGTAACCGCGGCGGCGGGCTGGAGTTGCACGACGAAGACGGCCGCCACAAGGAGTCGCTGAACGCCCGCGAGTCGATCGAGACCCATTTGCCCGGCCTGGCCAAGCTGCTCGACGAGGCCTTCGCGGGCAACCAGTGGGTGTACGTGCCGGTGGCCAAGCGGCTCGATCAGCCGCATCTGAAAGGCTACGACCCGGCCAAAGCCCCCGCGTTCCGCTGGCCGCCGGGGGTGATCGAGGCGTTCAATCGGATCGAGGCCGAGAGGCGGAAGAAGCGAGAAGAGGGGCGTTGATCGTAGGGTGCGTCTCGACGCACCATGAACATGGCGCGGCGAGTCATGGTGCGTCGAGACGCACCCTACCGGCTAACTACTCGCGCTGCGATAACTCAACAACGCGCGGCGAAACACCCAGCGCGACGCCACCAGGCTGAAAACCGTGGCCGCTACGGCGAAACCCGGCAGCCACCAACCGGCGGGGCTCTGTAGATCCAACGGACGCACGAGTATCCGGGCCGGGACGTTGACCGCCACCAGCACGGGGACGAAGTACGTGAAGAGATACATCAGCGCATAGCCGGCGCCCTTCTGGTAGATCTCCATCGGGTAACGGGAGAAATTGGTCACGTAGAACCAGAAGTCCAGCAGCGTGCGATTGCGGCCCAGCCAGATGCTGGTCGAGGCCATGGCGATCATCAGGCTGTAGTAGATCGCCACGCCACAGAGCAGGTAGAAGACGTAGAGCCCGGCGATCAGCGGTCCCGGCATATACTCCAGTTGCACCAAAGAGTAGACCAACAACAGCAGCCCACAACAAAACGGCCCGATCGCCGACCATTCGATCCGCCCCAGTGAGATCAGAAACTGCGTGTCGATTGGTTTGAGCAATGCGAAATCGAGCGTGCCGGTGCGGATCTGTTCGCTGAACTCCACGGCGTTGTGTAGAAACAGCCCGCGGATCATGCTGTTGATCAGCAGCGTGGTGGCCAGGAAGAGGAAGAATTCGAGCTTGCCCCAGCCGGTGCCGGCGCCGATCATCGGCGTGTAGTTGAAGATCAGGACGTAGAACCCCAGGTTCATGAAAACCCACGACATCGACGAGATGGTGTCGATGATGAAGTTCGCCCGAAAGGTCATGTCGCGGATCAGGCTGTTGCGGAGAAACATCAACAGCACGCGGAAGTATTTGGGCCGAGGGTTCACGGGCGTCATCCTCCAAAGCCGCTATAACGCCGCACGCCGAAGTGATACGCCAGCCGAGAGGCGATCAGGAAGAAGACGATCCAGCCGAACTGCACCCACAGCCCCCAGACCAGGTCCGGCCCGCTGACCTTGCCCAGAAAGACGGCCGCGGGGAAGTACGCCAGATATTGCAGCGGCAGCATCCGCACCAGCCAGCCCCAGGGATCGGGCAGCAGATCGATGGGGAACATGTGGCCGGAGAAGAAGAAGTTGAACAGCATGTAGACGAAAAACAGCGAGCTGACCTCGAGGAACCAGAATCCGATCATGCCCATGGTGGCCTCGAGCAGGAATCCCAGCATGAAGGCCATCAACAGCGAGGCGACGTAGGCGGCCAGGATTTCCGGCGCCGGCCAGCCGGGGAAGAAACCGCGGCAGAGGATGAAGACCAACCCGAACGGCCACAACGCCACCGCGTAATAGACCAGCTTGTGGGCGATCCGACCCAGCAGCAGGAAGCCCAGCATATCGATCGGCTGGATAAGGTATTTCTTGACCGTGCCGTCGCGGATGTCCCGCGCGATGCCCGACGCCAACCCCGGCATGCTGGAGAACGCCCGGGAGATCATCGTCAGCAGGTAGTAGGCGATCATGTCGTGGTAGGAGTAATGACAGATCGTCTTCGTGCCGCCGTTGGCCGCCGTGGCCTCGATCGCCGAGAAGACGGCCGCCCAGAGGAAGATCTGCGTAACGATCGGCAGGAACCGCATCAGCGTACCCAGCGCAAAATCCCCCCGATAGACCAGCCGTTCTTCGATGCTGATCCTCAGGACGGTCCACCAGGTTGTGGCGCGGGCGAGCATGGGGAGTGGAGCTAGGGATTAGGGGCTAGGGGTTAGGGGCTCGTCGGGAGGCGTGGGGCGAGTGGGGTGTGCCGATAGGGGAGACGCAGGAGGCGACGGACTGGGGGCCTGCGTCCTCC
>CAYYNP010000013.1:0-71212 GCA_964472545.1 uncultured Planctomycetaceae bacterium
TTGGTTTCGTGATACGACAGGCACCGCACGTCGGACCCGTCGGCCGCCATGTCGTAAAGCGTAAACGTGGGGCAGGTCCGCCCGCAACGCAAATAGCCGCCGCGGCGCTCGCTGATAAACGCGATCCGCCCGCTGGGCATGAAACACGGATCGAAATCGTTGAACGTGCCGTCGGCCGTCATCCGCAGGCCGGACCCGTCGGCCGAGACGGTAAAGACGTGATAGCACCGGCCGGGATCCCAGTGTCCTTCTCGGTGGTCGGTGTGATGGCGGTGGGTCGGGTCGCCGCGGCCTTCCACGTAGGCGAAGGCGATTGTCCGCGCGTCGAACGAGACGTCGGGCGAGAGGAACGATCCGCCTTCGGTCGGCTCGCCGCGCTGGTTGCCTTGGCCGTCGAAAGAGATCTTCCAGGTACGTTTCGGCCCGCCGCTGAGCGATTCTCCCTTCAAGCGACCGTTGGCGACCGTGGAATCGGCCAGCAGGTCGCGAATCTCCGGCTTCTCGCCAAACGGGTCGGAGAGCACGAACAGCCCGCCGCCGGGACGTTGGGCCATGCCGTAATACTGGTCGCACATATGGCCGATCATGGCCAGGTGGCGTTTGAGGATCAGTAATTCGTCGAAGTCCAAGAGCGGATTGACAAACGCGATTGCCCGGCGGACGCGGCAGACGTCGTTGAAGACGGCCCGGCGCCGTTCGGCGTCGCTCACGTCGGTCGCATCGGCCACCGTTCGCAGCGCGGCCAACTTGTCGGTCAGGTTGGCCAACTTCGCGGCGTCGTCACCCTGGACCACTTGCTTCAAGTCGGCCGCCAGCGCCTCGGTGCGCCGCAAGATCACGTCCAGCGGGTCGCGATCCGTATCGAGGATCAACGCTTCCTGCCGAAACGCCTGCGGCGCGAACTGCTGGAATTGCCCGCGCCGGTTCAGGTCGTGTGAGAGGATGGCAAACTGCCGGTCTTCCTCCCCCTCCGGATACGCCGCACCGGGCGGCTTCGGGCCGATCCATTCCGAGGTCGCCCCAACGGCCGCGCCGACCAGCAAGAAAACGCCCAAGAACCACGCGCCGCATACACTCACGAAAGACCTGACGTACATGACCTTCTCCATCGTGGCATTAGAACTCATCACGCTCCGCAACCCGGCCGCACATCCCATGATAGCACGGCGCCCGCCTAACGGCCATCGCAGTTGTAGACCGCGTGAAGCGCGCCGCCCACATACCATCCCCGTCACCCCCTCACCCCGTCACCCCGTCACCCCGTCACCCTCTCACCCCCTCATCCCTCCCCCTACACGTCCTCCGGCTTCGGCAGCAGCCACGGCTTGCGATACTCCGGCCGTGTCAAGTACTGGTTGGCGTCCGCGTCGTCGACGAATTCGTACTTCTCGAAGTCGAACCGCAGCGATCGCCCCGCCCGCCAGGCGGCGTTGCCGAGATGACAGAGCAGGCTCGACGGATGGCCGATCGTTTCCAGGTCGGCCACCGGCTTCTCGCGGGTTTGCATGCAGGAGAGGAAATTCTCGACGTGCGCGGCCGTGTTCTCGTACGTGCCTCGCTCCTCGCGGATCAGCTTGTCGCCGGGGCCATACGCCCGCCAGGAGTTGTTGCCGAAGACGACGTAACCCGCGTCGCCGTAGACGGCCGCCCCTTCGCTCTCGCCGAACATCGGATACGGCGTCCAGATCCGCATCTCGTAGGTCATCACCCGGCCGGCACCGAAGTCGTAGGTACACATCAGATTGTCGGGCCACTCCTGCATGTCGTCGAAGTAGCATTTGCCGCCGTGGGCGGAAACGGTTTGGACCGGCCCCAGCGGCGACTCTCCCTTTGCAGCCAGTGCCGTCTCGAAGGCCCAATGGGCCACGTCGAGCCGATGCACGCCGTCGTTGCCCAAGTCGCCGCAGCCGTAGTCGAAGAACCAGCGCCAATTCCCGTGAAACCGCCGAGGGTTGAACGGCCGCTTCGGCGCCGGGCCGAGCCAGAAGTCGTAGTCGACCCCGGTGGGCGGATCGGAGTCGGCCGGCCGGCCGATCGAACCTTGCTTGGCGCTTTCCCACGCCTTGGCAAACAGCGCGCGGCCGATGTGCCCTTCGCGGATATAGTTCATCGCGTCTTGGAAGTGTTTGCCGCTGCGCGACTGCGTGCCGAGTTGCACGATGCGGCCGTACTTCTTCATCGCCGCGATCATCACCTGCCCTTCGATGATGTTGTGGCCGTCGGGTTTTTCCACGTAGACGTCCTTATTGGCCTGACAGGCCATGATTGTGGGGATCGCGTGCCAGTGCGTCGGCGTGCCGAGCATGATCGCGTCGACGGCCTTGTCGTCCAGCGCGTCGCGAAAGTCGACAATCACCTCGGGCTTGCGGCCGGTCATCCGTTCCACTTCGGCCGCCCGGGCGTTGCCGGCGCCCTGGTCGATGTCGACGACGTATTTCACGTCGACGTTCTTGCGGGAAGCGAACACCCGCAGGTTGCCGCCGCCGCGTCCGCGCACGCCGATCGCCGCCACGCTGATCCGGTCGTTGGCCGCCGTTTGGGCCTGAAGTCTCGGGGCCGCCAGGGCTGCGGCCGCCGCGGTGGCGCCCGCCGACTTGGTGAGGAAGGTTCGTCGATTCATCGTTATGGCTCCATTCTTGTTGAAGACAACACGAACGCGACGCTGTCCGCTTCGCGTCGTTGTAGACGGAATCGCACGCCGATGCAACCAATCGCGATGTGTTTCGATTGACCGACCCGACGCGGGAGGCTATACCATCGGTTGGCGTTTTCCAAAGGCAAGCGGCAACAACCGAAATCAGACAAGGGACTTTCGATGCGCGATGTACGTGGCATGCGGGCCGTGTTGGCCTGTGGACTGTTGGGATTGGGATCCGTGCTCTCATCGGCGGCGTCGGCTGCGGAGCCCGCGTTCTCGCGGCTTTGGGGCGAGAACGGCGAGGCGTGGGACGCCGCCGGACGGCTGACGGACTTTTCTTACGCCGGCTATCACCGAGGGGAGCGGCCGTTGCCCGAGCGGCCGGCCGATGTGAGCGTCAAGGACTTCGGCGCCGTTGGCGACGGCCAGACCGACGACACCGCCGCGCTGCAGCGGGCCCTGCGCGAAGCCCGGGGCAAAGTGATCGCCCTGCCGGCCGGGCGCTACGTGGTCACCGACATCCTCGAAATCCGCGACTCCGGCACGGTGCTGCGCGGCGCCGGGCCCCAGCAGACCGTGATCTACATGCCCACGCCGTTGGAGAAGATCCGCTCGAACATGGGCGCCACCACCGGCGGCCGGCCCACGTCGAACTACTCGTGGTCTGGTGGGATCGTCTGGGCCAAGGGCGGCTTCAGCGGCGGCCGGCTGTCGGACGTGACGGCGCCGGCGCGGCGCGGTGAAACGACGCTTTCCGTCGAAAGCCCGAAGCGGTTTCAGGTTGGCGACGACGTGCGATTGGTCTTGCGCGACGACGAACGCCGCAGCCTCACACATCATCTCTACGCCGGCGACCCGGGCGATTTCAGCAATCTCCGCAGCGTTCAGCCAAACTGGACTGCCCGCGTTGCGGCGGTCGATCGACAGGAGAAACGCGTTACACTCGACCGTCCGCTACGGACCGACGTTCGCCTCGAATGGAACCCGACGCTCTACGCGGCCGGCGGCACGGTCGAGGAGATCGGCATCGAACACCTGGCGTTCGAGTTTCCGGTCAAACCCTACAAAGGCCACTTCACCGAACTCGGCTACAACGCGATCGCCTACAGCGGCGTCCGCAACGGTTGGATCCGCAACGTCGAAATCCGCCACGCCGACAGCGGCATCTTCCTCGGCGGAGCCAACAACACGGTGACCGGTGTCGTGTTGCTTTCCGATCGCAAGCGCGACCGCGGCCGCAACGCCACCGGGCATCACGGCATCACGCTCGGTGGCACCGACCAACTGCTGGCCGACTTCGACTTCCGCACCAAGTTCATCCACGACGTCACGGTCAGCCACGGCTCGGCCGGCAACGTCGCCCACAACGGCCGCGGCGAGGATCTCACCTTCGACCACCACAAGTACGCCAACCACGCCAACCTCTTCACCAACATCGACGCCGGCACCGGCACCAACATCTTCCTCTCCGGCGGCGGCGCCAAACTCGGGCGGCATTGCGGGGCGTGGACCACGTGGTGGAACGTGCGTACCGAGCGCCCCGTCAGCTTCCCCGCCGGCTGGGCCACCGAGGCGATCAACATCGTCGGCGTGCGATCGGCCGGCGAGTCGGTCACCGGAACCGAAACGCGTTGGTTCGAGGTAATCCAGCCGGAACAGCTCAACCCGGATGATTTGTACGAAGCACAATTGAAGCGGCGGCTGTCCCCGGGCTAGCGATCGTCGAGACTGGATTCGTGAGAATCCAGCAGCACACTGGGGAGCGAGAAGCTACCATGAAGGTTGTTGACTTCGTGGGCGAACACTCGGCCGCCAGCATTGAGGATATCGAGAGCATCCTGCTGCGGACGTACGCCGGGTGGCACCGGTTCTTGAACCGGTGGGACGAAGTCCCGGGAGGTTGTGTTCCACGTGGGGAATCTTCACAATAATCGCATCTCAACGCGCCGGCAGATCATCGATTGGCACAACGGCCGACGGAACGGAAGTGGAGTTCCGTTCGATGGTATCCGTGGCGCCGAACCGTGAGAGTGCCGATCCACTGGCCAGGATGACCGTCCACGACCTCCCGTGGCTGCCGCCACACCGGTTCAAGAACCGGTGCCACCCGCGTCCAGACGCAACTTGACGCTGCTTTGGTGCGTCCAGACGCACCCTACGAGAGGAGCCATGTCATGCGAAGACTCGGCTTGCAGACCGCGTTGCTGTTGTCGACGGTGACCGTCGTTGGGCTGAGGACGGCCGCGCGGGCATCGGCACGCGAGGTGGAACTGGCCGCTTCGGCAACGAGCGTCGGGCAGTACGAGAAGATCGAATTCCAAGTCCGCCTCGACGCCGAGTACGACAACCCGTTCGATCCGGATGAAGTCGATCTCTCGTTGCAACTGACCGCGCCGTCGGGGCGGGTCGTTACGCTGCCGGCCTTCTTCTGCCAGGAGTATCAGCGGCGGCGCGTCGACGGCGGGCGTGGACGGACTGATTGGTGGCATCCGACCGGCGTGGGCACGTGGAAGGTACGCTTCGCGCCGCGGGAAGTCGGCGAGTATTCGGCCACTGCGCGGCTTATCGATCGAGACGGCACGGCCGAAAGCAACACGGTGCGATTTCGTTGTGTGCCCTCGCAGGAAAAGGGCTTCGTACGCATCGGCCGCGACGACCCGCGGTTCTTCGTGTTCGACGACGGCACGCCGTTCTTCCCCATCGGGCAGAACGTGGCGTTCGTGGGCCAGACGCAGTACGTCGATCTGGCCAAGGCCGACGAGATCTTCGCCAAGATGGCCGCGGGCGGGGCCAACTTCGCCCGGGTGTGGACCTGCTGCAAGGACTGGGCGATGGCGATCGAGGCCCGCAAGAGCGCGTGGGGGCGGTCGTGGCATTGGAATCCGCCGATTGTGCCGATACCGGGAAGTGAAGGCGCCGCCACCGCGCGGAAATGCCTGAAGATCGAAGGCCCCCAGGGCACCACGGTCCGTGTCGAGCCGTCGCACGCGGTGGCGTTGCGGCCGGATACGGGCTACGTAATCTCCGGACGGATCAAGACCGACGGCAAGGCCGTTTTGGCGGTGGAAGTGGGCGGCGAGACGTTCGGGCCGCTGACCGCGGAAGAAGGCGGCTGGACCACGTTCCGCCGTAGCTTCACCACCGGGCCGAACGAGCTTTGGCTGGGACGCACCAACCTGCGGCTGGCAACCGGCGGCACCGTCTGGCTCGACGGACTCTCGCTGAAAGAAGTCGACGGCGGGGCCGAGTTGCTCTGGGAGGCCGACGTCAACCGGCCGCGGCGGGGCGTCTACAACCCGGTCGATTGCTTTATGCTCGATCGGCTCGTCGAGTCGGCCGAAGGTCACGGCATCTACCTGATGCTCTGCCTGATTACGCGCGATCTCTACATGGACGCGCTGGCCGACGACTCGAGCGCCGAGTACGCCGAGGCGATCGCCGACGCGAAGAAGCTGATGCGCTACGCCGTGGCACGATGGGGTTATTCTACCAACGTGGCTGCATGGGAGTTTTTTAACGAGATCGATCCCAACCGGCCTACCGACCGCTTCTACACAGAACTGGGCGAATACCTCGACGCGATCGACCCGTATCGCCACCTGCGGACCACCAGCACCTGGCACCCCTCGGCGAAGGACTGCCGGCACGCGAAGCTCGATGTCGGCCAGGTGCATCACTACATGCGTCCGGTGGACGAAGCGTCGGGCCGCGACGAGGTGGCCGTGGTGATCGACCGCACGCAATTCCTTCGCCGCCACGCCCCGGACAAGCCCGTGCTGATCGGCGAGTTCGGTCTGGCCACCGATCGTTGGGGACTGAGCGACCAGATGCAGCGCGACGTCGGGCTTTCACACTTTCGCCGCTCGCTCTGGGCGTCGTCCTTCTCGGGCAACTCCGGCACGGCGATGTTCTGGTGGTGGGACCAACTCGACCGCCAGGACGCCTATCCACATTACGGCCCGCTGGCGAAGTTCCTCGAGGGGGTTTCCTTCGCGGGCATGCAAACGACGACCGCCACCGTGCCGGGCAGCCCGGTCCGTGTGTTGGGATATCAGAGCGACGATCGGGCGTACCTCTGGCTCTCGAATCCCACAGCGGCGTGGCATCGGGTGGTTGTCGAGCAGAGGAAGCCAGCGGAGATCCGCGACGCGACGCTCGAAGTGCGGAGGCTGACGCCCGGCGTGTATCGCGTTCACTGGTGGGACACACATCAAGGCAAGCCCGCCGCCGAATTGGCGACCGTTGCCACGTCTGGGCAGGTGTTGCGTGTTGCCGTCCCGCCGTTTCGCGATGATCTGGCGTGTAAGATCATCCCGGGAGGCGGTGAACCACTACCATAGACGTTAGCCGCGGGCGGAAGCCCACGGAGGGTTGCACTGCGGTCGACGCGAGGATTACGAGAGCGCGAGCCGTCCGTGGGCTTCCGCCCTCGGCTACTTCTGGAAAAACGCCTTTCGTAGCCCCCCAACTTCACGCACCGAAGGCGTTGCGGGCCGTCGGCCCCAGACGGCGCTTGATATTGCCCGATCATTCGGCGAGAATCTAGCTTGTACGGACGGGGCGGTGGTCGATTCACAGACTTTCGGAGGGAGAGAGACATGAGCGGTCGTTTGAGTGTTTTCCTGGGCGTGATCGTCGCGGTGGCGCTGATGCCATGGGTGCAAGGGTGTTCTTCGGGGACGAGCACGACGGAGTCGACCACTTCCGAAGCGACGACCCAGAAGGGCCCGGAAGCCGATCCTAAGGCCCCTGCCGCGTCGCTCGAGCGAACTTCGCTCGATCTGGGCGACGGGGTGACGATGGAGTTCGTGCTGATCCCGGCCGGCGAGTTTGCGATGGGTTCGCCGGAGGACGAACTCGACCGCGAACCGGACGAGGGGCCGGCCCGCCAGGTGACGATCACCAGGCCGTACTACCTGGGCGTTTACGAAGTGACCCAGGCTCAATACGAGAAGGTGACCGGCACGAACCCGGCCGCCAGGAAGGTGCCGGCATGTCCGGTGGAGAACGTCAGTTGGGACGACGCCGTGGCGTTTTGCGAAAAACTCTCGGCCGACTCGGGCCGCACCGTGCGTTTGCCGACGGAAGCCGAGTGGGAATACGCCTGTCGGGCGGGTACGACGACGCCGTTCGCGTTTGGCGAGACGCTCTCTTCGGAAACCGACGCCAACTTCGACGGCGCATCGACCACCTACGCCGACGGCGCGAAGGGACCGTACCTCGAGCAGACGGCTCCCGTCGGATCGTACGCCGCCAATGCTTGGGGGCTGTACGACATGCACGGCAACGTCTGGGAGTGGGTCCAGGATTGGTACAACGAGGTCTACTACACCGACGCGCCGGCGGAAGATCCGCCGGGCCCGCCCAGCGGCGCCGACCGCGTGGTCCGCGGCGGCAGTTTCACCTACCCACCGGTCTGCTGCCGTACGGCCGATCGCCTGGCGTACGAGCCGGAGGCGGCCCGCCGAGATCGCGGTTTCCGCGTAGTGCTCGAAGAGTAGCCATCTCTCCGCGAGATGTCACTTCGTCTCGCGAGCGAGACGACCACTATCCGCAAGTCTCCGATCATCTCGCGAGACGACCACCATCCGCAAGTTCTCCGACCAAGCCTAGAAATCCCGAAACGGTCCCCGCGGTTCGGCTGCGTCCATCCGCCCAAGCCAGTTCTCGAAATACTGCTGCATCGCGGCGGCTTTCTCCGGCAGTTTGTCGACGAGGTTGTGCTTCTCGCCGACGTCGGCCGCCAGGTCGAACAGAAACGTCCCGCTCTCGTTGCGGATCCACTTCCAGTTCTCCACGCGGGCCGCCTCTCGGGCCCGGCGTTTCCAATACATTGCCTTGCGGGGCGACGACTTGCCCTCGGCCAATACGGGCAACATGTCGAATCCGTCGAGTACGACGCCGTCCGGCGCCGCGGCGCCGGCAAGTTTCAGCAACGTGGGGAAGATCTCCAACGACGTGAGGAACTCGCGATTCACACCGCCGGCAGGGATTCGTTTAGGATAGCGAATCGCGCAACAGACCCGCACCCCGCCCTCGAAGACCCGCGACTTGCCGCCGCGCAGCGGTGCGTTGTCGGCCCCGCCGGAGCCGCCGTTGTCGGAGAAGAAGATCACGATCGTGTTCTCCGTCAGGTCGTACTGGTCGAGCAGGTCGAGCACCTCGCCGATGGCCGCGTCCATCGCCGTGACCGAGCCCAGGTAGTGCGTCTTGCGTAGGGCGGCGTTGGGAACCGTCGCCGGTTTTCCGTAGCGCGTGCCTTCGACCAGTCCTTCTTTGGCATGAAGATCGGGATACATCTTCCGCCATTTCTCGGGCGCCTGGGCGGCGCCGCGAATTGCCGGCTCCAAGCTCGACGCTCCGTGTGGCGCGTTAAACGGCAGGTAGAGGAAGAACGGCCGGCGCTTGTTTTCGCGGAGGAACCGCACCGCCTCACGTTGAAAGAGGTACGTGCAATAGGTCCCCTGGTCCTCCGCGGTCGGGAGATTATCGCGAAACATCGACGGCACCCCGTAGCGTTCGTGCGTGTAGTAGTCGATGCCCGTGTTGACGAAGCCGTAGAACTCGTCCCAACCGCGCTGCAAGGGCAAAAATCGCCGATGTACGCCCAGGTCCCACTTGCCGAAGATGCCGCAGCGATAGCCGGCTTGTTTCAGCAGTTTTGGCAACAGAATCTCGCGCACGTCCATGCCGCCGATCCGTTCCCAGGTGACGACGTAGTCGTCTGCCGAATACTTGTGGCCGTAGTCCGGAGCCTCGTTGCGGATCATGTCGTAGATCCCGTTGCGCTGCGGATAGCGGCCCGTCAGAAATGCGCCGCGGCTGGGCGTACAGGCCGGCCACGCCACGTAGAAGTCGGTCAGCCGCACCCCTTCGCGCGCGATCCGGTCGAGGTTGGGTGTGATGATGTGGTCGCCCAGCACGCCCAGGTCGTTGTAGCCCTGGTCGTCGGAGACGATCAAAACGATGTTGGGCCGGTCGGCTGCGTAGCAGCACGTCGTCGTCAGCACGAAAGCAGCAAGTAGAGTTGGACGCATGGAGTATCCCTTCGCTCTGAATCGTGGTTGCATGGATCGTGGTTGCACTGTCACGCGGCATGGCCGGAGAAGATGGTCCAATGGCAAGTAACCGAGCCATCGTCGCCGACGTCCGCTCAAGACGCGGGCGATCCCGGGCCATCTTACCTTCCCGACGCGGTGAATTCCACGTCGGCCGGTGACGGGTGACCCAGACGCCGCGTCCGTCCGGACGAGCGCGGCCGACAAAGAGTGGAAATTCGCCGCCGGTGTGGTAGAATCGCCTCAGAAGCGCGTACCGTCGCCCGTTAGTCCCCTGGTCTTGGAGGGTTTCTCATGCGAAGTTTGTTGAAGTACGGTCTGGTCGTTTTGGTCGTGTCGATCGCAACCGCCCCGGCCGTGGGCGAGGAGACGAAAGTCAACGTCACCGGCGTACACCTTTGTTGCCAGAAATGCGTTACGGCGGCGGCGGATGCCTTGGCGGAGGTCAAAGGCGTCAAACACGAAGTCAACCAAGATGAGGGGGCGATTTCGATTACGGCCTGTTGCGCCTCGGCTGCCCAGAACGCGGTCGACGCCGTGGCTGCCGCGGGTTTCCACGGCCGGCCCGACAACCGAGCGGTCCACTTCAAGCCGGTTCACCCGCCGCAGGGCAAGATCACACGGCTGGAACTCGTCGGCGTTCACAACTGCTGTGGCGGTTGCACCAAGGCGATCAAGGCGGCCCTGTCATCGGTCGAAGGGGTACAGGCCGACACGGTCAAGGCGAAGCAAACTTCGTTCGTCGTCGAAGGCGAGTTCAAGGCGGCCGAAGTGATCGAGGCCGTGTTCAACGCGGGGTTCCACTGCGACGTCAAGGAATAGCCGTGTTACGACGGTCCATTTGGCCGCTACTCGGCGGTTTCCTGGTAGCTTTGCCGGCGTCGACCGATCGGGCCTTCTCCGCCGAGTCGCCGCGGTGGTGGCAAGATACCAGGGCCATCTATGCCTCGTTCGATCTGTCGGGCGCCGGCGGCCCGCTGATGAAGTTCCCCAGCGACGACGTCCGCAAGAAGCTCGGTACGTTCGAGAATCTGCCCCGCCTGCTCGACGAGGCAAGGCAACTCGGCGGCAACTGCATCTATCTGAACAGCTATTGGGAACCGGAGTACGAGAACAAGGGCGACTACGAGATCCGTAGGGAGTTGGGCGGCCCGGAGGCCTTCCGCAAGGGCGTTGAAGCGATCCATCGGCGTGGCGGCCGGATTATCCTCTACCTGGAGCCGTTCATCGTCACCCGCACCAGCCAGGTTGGCCGGCGGTCCGGCACGGACTGGTGTATGAAAGACGCCCAAGGCAATCCCCAGACCTACTACGGCCGCAGCCGCTTCTATCTGATGTGGCCCGGCGACGGCTCCGGCTGGACGGAACACATCGTTGCAGTCGCCGAGCGTCTCGTGCGGCAATACGGCGTCGACGGCTTTCATCTGGATTCCTACGGCTGTCAGTGGGATCTGGTCGACCACGACCCTCGCCATACCGGTTCGTTCAACCATGGCGCAATCCACCTGGTACGCACAATGCGGCAACGGATTCAGCGCGTGCGGCCCGACGCCGTCGTCATCCTGGAATGTTGCGAACGTACCGAGCTGCTCGATCTGTGCGACGGCGGCCAGATCGAATCGGGCGCCTGGCTCTACTCGCCGGTCAAGGTGCTGCTGGAAAAGCCCTGGGGACGCAGCCACAAGTACAAGGCGTTTACCGCCCACTACTCGATGCAGGAGATGGACCGGATTCTCGAGCTGGGCTACAACCTCTCGTTGTCGCCCTGGTGGTTCGAGACCAACACCGACCCGCGAGACTTCGAGCGGATGCACCGCCGGATGGAAGACCGCGACGAGTGGATTCGGCGGGTACGGATTCTATGGAATTGGGATAATCTGCTCTACGTCAACGGGCGTCCCCGGCCGGCCGACGTCGACCTGTTCCAACTGCGGCGCGATCTGGAAATGCGTCGATACGCCAAGCCGCCGCCTAAGTTCTACGACACGGAAGCCTACTGGAGGGCCGTGCGAGCTTACGAACGCCGGGTGCGAGACCTCCTGGAAAGTGAGCAGCCTTGGAAGACCCAACGGGAGTACCTTCGCGAGAAGCTCGCCCCGATCGACCACGGCCGTACGAAATGAGCCGTACGAAAACGGCACGGCCACGTTCAGCGGGCCGCAGGTTCGGTCATCGCTTGCCCCGGACGACTCGATCCGGGAAGAAACGCGTGTGGGCTCCCGGCTCGGTATCCCGTTTCAACTTCTCCACGGCGCGCGATACCGGAGCCCGAGGTTGATGATCTTCTGGAGCAAAGCCTCGTACTTGATCCCGATCGACTCCGCCGATTCGGCGAAGTCCTCGCCGTACTCGATATTCGGGTTGGCATTCGCTTCGATCAGGAAGACTTTGCCGTCTTCCTGCAACCGCAAGTCCATCCGCCCGTATCCACTCATGTTGAGGGCCCGATAGACTCGCTTACAGAGCTTCGATATCTGCTTCTCGACCTCCGGAGCCAGGCCCTCGGCCCGTTGCGTTATGATCCCGTACTTCTTCTGGTATTCGATGTCCCATTTCACCCTGGCGGTGGCGATGCGCGGCATGTGCTCGGGCATTTTCGAGAACACCATTTCCCACGGGGGGAAGGTCTGCAGCCGCTGGTTGCCGATCACGCCGACGTAAAGCTCTCGGCCCTCGATGTATTGTTCTGCAATGGCGTCAGTTTCGATGCTCTCGTGGATGAACCGTACGCGTTCGTCGAGTGCGGCTTCGTCGCGGACGATCGAAGCCTGGGCAATGCCCAAAGATGCGTCTTCGGTCGTCGATTTTATGAACAGCGGAAACGTCAGGCGTTTCGTTCGTAGCCTAGTCTTGCCTCGGGGAAAGACGCCAAACCGCGGCGTACGAATCCGGTGATGGGCCAGGATTCTCTTGGCCGTTGCTTTGTTCTTCGAGAGCATCAGTCCGAACGGATTGCAGCCGGTGTACGCTTGCTGCATTAGTTCCAGGTAGCCGACCACGGCGTATTCGTAGGCCACCACGCCGAGAAACTCCTCCAGCATCATGAAGGTCACGTGCGGCGACCAATCGCGGATGGCCTGACGGATGGGACCGAGGTCGT
This sequence comes from uncultured Planctomycetaceae bacterium, assembly GCA_964472545.1. Classification (GTDB taxonomy): domain Bacteria; phylum Planctomycetota; class Planctomycetia; order Pirellulales; family Thermoguttaceae; genus CAYYNP01. The sequence continues at coordinate 12,797 of CAYYNP010000013.1, forward strand.
CGAACACTCCCAACGGCAAGACTTCGTGTCCCATTTCCCGCAGCGTCGTTACCACGTCGTATTCCGATTTCCACTCGGCGATATCCTTCGCGTCATGCCCCTTTAGCGTGTCGGGCGGAACCAAGCCTTCTCGCACGATCACTAGCACGCGGAGTTTCTTCATAACGCCACCCGATGATGTCCGCCATGCAGATAGTTCATCGTTTGGACCGCCAGCATGACCAGCGCATCCCGCTTTACGTCGGCTTCCGGCCGGTTGCAGCGCAGCCCGAGCTCCTCGCAGCGGTCGATCATCTCGCCGAGCACCTGATCGATCGTGTACTGGTACTCTCCGGTCCATTGGGCCACGACTCTCCGCAGCTCACGGCGCATCCGCCGCAGCAACGAAGCAGCCGGCGGAGAGTCCGTATGATCCTGGCTGCCGAAGAGCCGACGCAGGTCCCGGTCGTAGAAGTGCGGGTAGTCCAGTCCGTAGTATGCGCGCTTCCGTCGATAGTGTTCCCGTAGCGTTTCGCGTAGCGTCCGCAGCGAGCCGACCCGTTCGCGCGAGGTGATGCGCGGCTTCTGCTCGCGAATTTCGCCGATGACTTCATCCACGTATTCGAGCTTCTTCAGCGCCGGCCATCCGCGATACCGCGTGCGCCAGCCGGATCGCGGCTTCAGCCATACGGCAAACGTCTCCGCAAAGTCTTCCACGGGATGACTCTGGGCGTACCACATGTCCAGATGCAGAACGTATCTCTTGCTGTACGGTTTCGGCTTATAGAAATCCGGATAAGGCTGACTGGCTTTGCCGAACACGGTTCGCCATCGTTTGCGCCGCCGCAAGCGATAGGCGTTATCGAGCGTGTGACCCGTCTCGTGACGGAGGATTCGCATACACGAGTCCTGCGTTCCGCCCTCGACTTCGAGCATCTGCTTGCGTTCCAGCTTCGTGAGTCTCGGATGCGCGAGATAGAACGGGATGGCCGTGCCCACCACCCCGTCGGGCGTGAACCACTCGTCGGAGAGCCAGAAGTGAGGTCGGAATCGGAGCCCCCGCCGTTTCAACTCTCCAAGAACGCGGTCGGTCTGTTTCTCCAGCCATGTCCCCTTGATTTGTACCGGCAGATCGCACATCCGCAAATCCAGCAGTTCGTCTTCGGAGAGTCGGTCCAGATCCGGCTCGGTAGCCTGGCGGCGGTTGTGAGCTCGGCGGTGTGTACGTCTTCCCGACATTCCTCGTCCAACCTTGGGTGAAACCGGCTTCAGCACCCCCGGCAGGGCGGGGTTGCGTGGAGAATGCGAGGGAGAACCGGCCATCGTTGCCGTCGAGACGCAGTGAGTCTCTTGCAGGATGTCGAGATTGCCTTCGGCCGGGCTCTCTTCGAGTACGGCTAGCTTATACGACTTTGCCTGCGCAGACAACGGTAATCGTAAGCCCTGACGTCCGATCTCCAACGGCACAACGAGCCCACAACGCGACTCACTATACGGCAAGTCGTCACCGAAGACGAAAGCCCGGCAAGACACAGCGTTCTACGAGGCTTGACTCGACGGCGCCAATACACCAAGCGGAGGGTGCGGGCCCGAACGGATGTAAGCATCCGCCCAACCCGTTCGTAGTGCCCCGATTCATCGGGGCCGTGCAGCGGGACTTTGCGAAAGACCGCATGAATGCGGTCACTACGAACGGCTCTTGACGGGTTGGGCGATTGCTTACGAACGGATGACGCAAGCCCCTTTAACACCAACGCTTTATGGAAAACGGCCGAAGCGCCGGGCACACTCTCGGGGGCAGTTGATGACTGACCTGCTCCCCGTTTCCTGATCCATGCGGAATGCGAGATTTTCGGTTATCTTGCAGATTGGAAAGGAGGACCAGGATCCATGAAACGGAAGCGTTACACGCAGCAGCAGATCGCGTTCTGCTTGCGGCAGCACGAGACGGTCACGATCGGCGAGCCAGCCAGCGTAGTCCTCTCCGGCGAAGGTGATTACGTGGGCCCGTGCGTTCGCAGCATGTTGGCTGTCTCGCAGTAGCCCTTCAGTTCGGGAAAGCGATCCCGCATCTCGTCGTCTCCACGCTGCAGCTTCGCGACCTCTCGGAAGTGATGCAAGGCTTCTTCGTACCGGGACAGCCAGTAGTAGGCAATTCCAAGGTCGTAGTGGCTGTAAATCCAGCGAGGGTTGATTTCCAGGGCCCTCTTGAGGAGTTCAATGGCCCTGACCGTGTCTTCTTCGTCGATACGCTCGGCCTTGTACATCAACATCTGGGCGTAGTAACGCAGAGCCAGGTCGTTTCGCGGGTTTCTCTTGACGATCCGCTTGAACAGCCGTTCGGAGGCGTCGTGTTCCTCCCAGTAGCCGAGGTGCTCGGCATAGACCGTCTTCGCAAGGTCGCGAAAGGGGTCGATCGAAATGGCGTAACGGAACATCTCGGACGCCTCGTCTCGCTTATCCATCCGAAACAGCGTCATCCCCAGGTAGACGGCCGCGTTATCGCGCAGCGGGTCCAAAGCAAGCGCACGGCGTAGCAACCCGGCGACTCTTTCCCAGTTCTCCTTCCGCGGGTCGCCGTCGTATCCCGCGTAGCTCAACGAGCCCAGCCTCTCCAAGGCCTCCACATGGTTGGGATAGAGTTCGACGGCCTTCCGGTAATGCGCGACGGCACGCCGATTCTGCTTGGCATTTTGCAGATGGAATCCCCTCTTGAACTCCAAGTGGGCCGGCGCCCAGCCTTCCCGCAGCGCTCGCAGTTCTGCCACGTCGGGCGGATTGTGGACGGGGTCCGGATGCTCATAGTGTCGAGCCCAGAGCCGCTTGCGCCATTGGGTGGCGAACTCTCTGGCCTTTCCCTCGCTGGCGTACTTCCGTTTCGGGTTCTTTGCCTTGGGGAGGATGACCTGCAGATGCCCGATTTCGTGCAGCACCGTTCCGTACAGCAAGAGCCGGCGGACCGCCAGCACGGGCCATTGACTGCCCCGCAGTGCGCCGTAAGTCTCTGCCGGTCCCGAGGCCGGCAACCCGTGCAGGCTCACCCGCCACGGCAGCGCGCAGATCGTGATTTCCCGCCTTCCCCTGGTTGTCGTGTATCCGAGCCGCCGGCCCCCTCGGGAGTGGTCGCAGAAGTGGACCTTCTTGAGTCTGCTGAGTAGCTCCGCCGGTAGGCGCGAGAGCACCACCTTCACGTCGTCTTCGTTGACGTAGTGTCTGCGGTGCAAGGCCGCGTCGTGACGGACGAACTCGATCTGCCGCGGCAACGACGGTATTGACGTTGCCTGCCGAGGATCGGGATAGACCTGCGTAGCAGCTTGCATCTGTCGGTACACTGGAGAGCTGTTGTGAGGTAACAACGCGGCGCATTCCTAGGACACGGTCTCACGTCGCGGGTTCGCCCTTCTCCCAGGGCTCACGACGCCGCGGAAACTCCCGATGCGTAATAGCCGTACCGGGCGATCGCCGACGGACTGCACTTCGGCGGCGATTCAGGTTGATTCCGGTTCTGCGGACCACTATAGTGAACGTTGCCATACGGAATTGCGCCTGTGCTGCGGGGCGGCAGCTTGGCACACGTTCCCTCGACAAACACTCCCGCCCGCTATTCTTACCGACAACCACCTGCCGGCCGCTTGCCTTCCTCAACGCGAAGACCTCCCTCCTGTTCGGAAGGCGTGGGGTGCCAGAACGAAAGAGGACTTGCTCGATGCATGATGCTCCCGATCGTCCTTGGAAGAGATTGCTTCTCGTGCTGGTGATCCTGGCTTTGGCCCCTGCGGCGATTTCCGAGGGCAACGACACGACGCTGTCGTGGTACGTGGAAAAGGAGACCTGGCCCGAGACGTACCTCGCTTCGATGAACCGGATCTGCGAACTCGAACGACAGCAGGGCACCACCGCACCGACGCCAAAGAACGACGGCACACTCCCCATGATCGTCTGCCCGGCGACGTTCGATTCGCCCCAAAGCGTTACGTTTGAAATCGACGTCACCGGCGTTGGGGAGCTCTTTATCGGCTCTTCCTACAACATGTATCTCGAACGGGCCAAACTGGTTGACCGTTCGGGCAAATCCCACGACCTGATTGTCGACCAAAAGGCGATGGTCGATTGGGCCGTCACCGACCCGACGGACAACAACACGCGGGCCGAACGCGACCGGCTCCGCGTCTACAAGAATGAGGTCTCGCTCCGTCTGGGCGGGAAATACACCAAGTTCGTCGGATACCTCAATGCCCGCGACATCTGCCAGGTCTCCTGGGTCGACAAACGCTCGCGACTAAAGCACTTTGGCGCGGTGACCGTCGCTCGTCGTGAACTGTGGCCTCGCTTGAGCCGCTCGATTGAGGCGAAGTACGCCGACCGCGAAGAAGCCCACAGGGTTCGCGGCTACGCCGACCGGATCCGCCGGTTGCTGCCCGCCGGCTTCGAGCCGATCGATCCGAAGGCCGCGTCGGCCTTCCTCGCCGACAAGTTGCTCGAAAGGCATCGCACGACCACCGAGCCCGAGTTTAAGCAGGTGGTCGACGCCGTCGACAGGATGGCTGCCGCGGCGCGGACGTCGGCCGACCTGGTGCGGCTGATCGACGTGAGTTACGCGATCGACGATTATCGCGAACTCCGCAACGTCCAAAACCGGTTGGGCTCGGCGTCGGAGATCTGCCCGGGACTGGTAACGCATTTTGAAAACCAGATCCGCGCCCCTTTCCTGCGACTCGATCCGGAGAAGTTCGAATACGGCCACGGGTTGCGCGAGAGTCTGGCCGCCTTTGAGAAGACGCGGACCGTGTGCGAAGCGGCCGCCGTCAGCCCCGAGGCGACGCGCAAGACGATCGAGTTCGTCCAGAAAGTCCGTCCGGTCGACGATTCCGTCCGCCGTCAGGTCGACGCACTGGAAAAGGAACTCGACGCCAACAAAGACGATCTGACGGCCTTCCTGGCGACGCACGAGAAGATCAAGAGAGTTCGCCGCGACGTGATCTTCTCGCACCCGGCGCTGAACTTCGACGAGATTCTGATCAACCGCTGTCCGCCGACGAGATACAGCCACAACGGCGACCAGCACCAGGGTCAGCACAGTCGCCTCGGCCCCGGTTTGACGATTCTGACCGACTGGAAGAGCGGCCGTCCGAAAGCCCATGCGATCCTCGAAGGGCAACTGCCGGAAGGTTCTTGCCGCAATCCCGACCTGCATTACGACGCAAAGAAGGTGGTCTTCGCCTTTTGCGATCATACGGCCGGCAGCGGACGGGGCGACAAGCGTTTCTTCCTTTACGAGGCCGCGGTCGACGGCTCGTGGGTACGCCAACTCACGGGGACCGAGCGCGATCCGCTGAAGACCTGGAACGATCGGGCGTCGGCGCTGATCGAAGACAACGATCCCTGTTACCTACCCGACGGCGAGTTGGTCTTCATCTCGACCCGTTCTCAGTCGTACGGCCGCTGTCACGGGGGCCGCTACAACCCGGCGTGGGTCCTGCATCGTTGCGACGTCAACGGCGACAACATCCGGCAGATTTCTTTCAACAACGAGAACGAATACGAACCGTCGGTGTTGAACGACGGCCGCATTGTATTTACGAGGTGGGAATACACCAACCGTCACGAGATGTACTTTCACATGCTCTGGTGGTGCCGACCCGACGGGACGGGCATCTCGCAATACTACGGCAACGACACGCTCTTCCCGATGATGGTCGTCGAGGCATCCGCCATTCCCGGCACCGAGAAGATCGTGGCCACGGCCCAGGGGCACCACAGCTACAACACCGGCACGACTGTGGTGTACGACGTTCGCCAGGGCGAGAACGGCGAAGCCCCGGTGACCCACATTACGCCGGAGACTCCCTATTCGGAAAGCCAGGGCTGGCCCGATCCACACTACAGCCATCCGTACGCGATTACCGAAGAGATGTTCCTCGTGTCGCGAGCCAATCACCGCGTTCATCCGCAGGGCCAAACGCCCCCGGAAGCCGACCGTGGGATCTACCTGGTTTATCCCGACGGCGGACGCGTACTGATCTACGAAGATTCCGATGTGGCATCGTTCTCGCCGATCGCCGTCCGCAAGCGGCTCCGCCCGCCGATGCTCGCCCCGGCAACTTCCCCGAACGCCCCCGCGACGGGTACCGTCCTGATCCAAAACGCCTACCTCACGCAGAACGATCCGCAAGGGCTGATCCGCCCCGGCTCGATCAAGCAGATCCGCGTGAACGCGATTGGCGTGCAGCCCCACTCGGGGCGATCGGCGTGCAGCATGACCGTCCCGGTCGAGATCCCCAAGAAGGTCCTGGGGACGGTCCCGGTCGACGAGCGGGGGATGGCCTGTTTCAAGGCCCCTGCCGGCGTCGCCCTGCAACTCCAGTTGCTCGACGAAGACGGGATGGCCATGCTGACCGAGAAGAGCTTCTTCTACCTACAGCGGGGCGAAACTCGCAGTTGCGTCGGCTGTCATGCGGCCCCCGAGACGAGCCCGCCGAGCGTCTCTGGTTTCGGGAAGCCCCCGTGCAAGTTGACCCCGTCGGCCGGCCCGCAGTACGAGGGCGGCCTCAGTTTCATGCGGACGGTTCAGCCGGTGCTCGACCGCTACTGTATCCGATGTCACGGCCTCGAGAAGACCGACGGCGACGTCGACCTGGTGATGGACGACCAGACTTTTCCCCGCTCGTACCAGGCGCTGGTTGCCCTGGGCGATCATCGCATCGGGCTGAAGGGCTACAAGACGAACGAGAACAGCATCAGCCGGCCTTACGAGTACTACGCTTACGGCAGCAAACTGCCGAAAATGCTGCTGGAGAAGCACGGCGACGTCGCCATGGACCGCGACAGCTTTATGAGGATCATCGAGTGGCTCGACCTCAACGCACAGTGCTACGGCGACCTCTTCCAGAACAAACTCGAACAGCGCCGCATCGACGCAAAGGCAATGGAAGAACTGCGGGCGTATGCCACCAAGGTGGTGGGCAGTAAGATCGCCGCCGAGCCCGATCGGGCCCTGATCAACGTTGCCCAGCCCGACGAGAGCCGCATCCTCAAGGCGCCGCTCGACCAATCCGCCGGCGGCTGGGGCCAAGTCGACACTTGGAAGAGCACCGAAGACGAGGGCTACCGGAAGATGGCCGCCCTGGTCGACGTGTGTATCGTCCGACACGCGAACGAAAACTCCTACGGCTGGGAGCCGCCGCTGGAAAACGGCGGCGGAACGCATTGGGTCGTCGAAGCCCGACAGAGGTATCGCGAGAAGGTGAACGCCAAACTCGAGACCGCTCCAGAACAGTAGCGAGAGAGTGTACCTGAAGCGGCGGGGCCTCGATTACTGACGCGCCCCGAAAGCGTGATCCGACGGCTTCACGCCTTTCTTGTAGCGACCAAAACCGAACGGCAAGGGCTCGAACTTGCCGACCAGTTCTGCGTTGGCCTTGGCCGGAATCTGGCCCTCCATACCGACGCACCAATACGTGGCGTTGACGAGCAGGCGACGCAGGCCTTCGCTCTGAAGATCGGTGGCGGCTCCCATCGTGGTTGTGAATACGCGTCCGATTTGTCCGTCGGCTCCACGATAGGTCTTGGTCCAGGCCATCGACATCATCGGCTCGTTCTTGGGGCCCTCGACGGGCTGGTCCGTCGGGCTCATGCCCGCCAGGACCTGGCCGAGGAGCAGGACCTTGCTGTCGCCGGGAAGAGGGTTCCGCACGGTGTAGACGTCGGTGGGACCCCAGATATCGTCGCAACCACGGACGATGGGGTGATCCTTCGCCCTCGGCACAAGCACGCCGCGTGTGCTCTGACGGCCGTGCTGGCCATGATGACTGATCCAGGTTTGGCCGAGGATCTGCTGGCCGAATCCGCCGCGCCAGGTGCGACTATTGCAACTGAATCGTTCATAGGTCTGGCTGCGGAGACGGAAGGCAACCACCGCCGCCCGCATGCCGATCACCGGCTTGCCCGCGTCCAGGTATTCGGCCACGTAACGCATCTGCTCGTCGGGCAGGTCGCGAAAACGGGTGGCGATGATCATCAAGTCGGCCGATCGCAGGGTTTGAAGGCCCGGAATGTTGCGGGTGTTGTCCGGATCGATCGTCCCGCTTTCGGGATCGACGGCGAACAGCACCGTACACGTGAATCCGTGGTGCTTGGCCAGGATCTTTCCCAATTGGGGAAACGCCTCCTCCGAGCGATACTCTTCGTCGCCGGAAACCAGCACGATGTGCTTTCCCTTGCCGGGCCCGTCGAAACCGTCGTAGACAACCCAAGGTTCTGCGGCCGAAGCCCGGCCGTCGCAGAAGGCGGCTGCCGTAATTGCCGCGAGCCAGATCATTCTCGAAGATCGGGACGTTGGCATGATGTTGTCCTTTCAGCAAAGTTGATTCCGCCGGGGCGTATTGCGGCAAAGTCTCTCCCACGTGCTCTTGGTGTCAACGTCGGATCGAGGGTTTGCCATGGTGGACGACTGCTGAACCGATTGTACACGAATCACCGTACTCGACGCCAGAACCCGCGCCGTGACATCGGTTGACTGCCCGTCCGCCAGGCCATAAGCTGCTTTCGGGGCCTACGAGGCGCCATCGGAGCTAATCGGCGGGCGCCCGATCCGATCGATCGGACCGTTTGTTCGTACACCTCACTGGAGGGCTCGCCATGCCGGAGAAGATGACTCGTCGAGATTTCGTTAGCACGTCGGCCAAAGGCTCGACTGCAATGGTGGCGGGCGCCTCCGTTTTGGGACTGGCTTGCCCGGCGCGAGGCGGCCCGGCCAACGAGAAGGTCGTGCTGGGGCTGATCGGCGCCGGGGGACGCGGGTCGAGTCTGATCCAAGGCATGACCCGGCTGGAGAACGTGGAAACCAAGGTCGTTTGCGACGTCAACGGCGCCCGCGGCGGCGGAACGACCGCCAGCTTGGAAAAGCTGCAAGGATACGCGCCGAACCGGGTCGTCGAGATGCGCGAGGTCTTCGACGACGCAGACGTTGACGCCGTGGTGATTGCCACGCCCGAGCACTGGCACGCCCTGGCCACCGTCTGGGCCTGCCAGGCCGGCAAGGACGTCTACGTCGAGAAGAACGTCTCGCTGACGATCTGGGAAGGCCGCAAGATGATCGAGGCGGCCAGGAAGTACAATCGCGTGGTGCAGTGCGGCACCCAAAACCGCAGCGCCCCGTACGGGGTGTCGGCGCGCGAGTACCTCGATAGCGGCAAGCTGGGCAATGTGGTCCACGTGAAGATGTACAACATGCTTCCCGGCGGCGGCTTCCGGCCGCAGCCCGACGGCGATCCGCCGGCCGGGCTGGACTGGGACCGGTGGCAGGGGCCGGCACCCGAGCGACCCTTCAATCCCGGGCGGATGGGCTGGTACAACTGGTGGGACTACTCCGGCGGCGGCTCGATGGCCGGCGACGCCAGCCACGTCTTCGACCTCGCCCGCATGGTCCTCGGCGACCCGCCCCATCCCAAGGCCGTATATTGCGCCGGCGGCCGACTGGCCCACGATGACCCCTGCGAGATCCCCGACGTGCAGGCGGTCACCTACGACTATGGCTCATTCACCGTCACCGCCGACGTGACTTCCTTTCCACCGTACATGAAGAAATCGCAAGGCGACGTCCGTTACGGCGACAAGTTTCCCCACTGGCCGCAAAACGCCACACGGACCGAAATCTACGGCACGCGGGGGTTGATGTACCTGGGCCGGCACGGGGGCGGTTGGCAGGTGATGGAGGCCGACGGCAAGGTCGTCGCCCAAGAGTACGGGTACTTCCCCGACAAGTGGCACCAGCCCAACTTCATCGACTGTGTCCGCAACCGAGAGACTCCCAACGGCAACGTCGAGCAGGGGCATCTCAGCGCCTGCCTGGTCCATCTGGCCAACGTCGCCTATCGCACGGGCAACCAGCGTCTGGAATTCGACGCCGAGACGGAGACCTTCGTCAACAACGATCGGGCCAACGACTACCTACGACCCGCCTATCGAAAACACTACCGCATTCCGGACGAGGTCTAGAATGGGCCGGCCTGACCGCAGAAGGAACAAGTAGCCTTCTGGAGGGGGTTTTCCTTGCATGCTCCGCCAGGTATGGTACGGCATCATGAGCAGAGCAATCTCAGTTCAAATCGGATCTGCCGTTGTTGCGGTGGTTGCCGCCCTGATCGGGGCAGTCGACGCCGCAGCGGATATGAAGATCACGCTCGATCCGCCGGGGCCCCGGGAGTTCATCGTCGACGGCGCCCAGTTGCTCGACGATCAAACGGAAGCCCGACTCCGGGCCGACTGCGACAAGCTGCTGACGGACAAGGCGATCCCGATCATCATCGTAACCATCGACTCGATGGCCGAACATGGCGGCGCCGGCCTGCGGATCGAGACCTTCGCCCGGCTGTTGTTCGATCAATGGGGAATCGGCCACGCCGAACTGAAGGGCGGTAGTGGCGGCAGTTCTTTCAGTTGGAACAACGGCATTCTGTTGTTGATCTCCAAGGGCGACCGAAAGGCGCAGATCGAACTGGGCGCCGACTGGGGGCGGGACAAGGACGGGCTCTGCAAGCAGATCATGGACCGGCGAATCGTGCCGAAGTTCAAGCAGGGCGACTTCGGCGGCGGTATCTCCGCGGGCGTGGAAGCACTGGACGCGATGGCCCGTGGGAAAGAACTGCCCAAAGTGCCGCGGCCATGGTGGCACTATGCGTTGGTGGTGGGGTTTATCGGGCTCATAATCTTCACCGTGGTATCGATGATCCGCCGGGGCTCCAGCGGCTGGGCATGGCTGTTCTGGGTCGCCGTCTTTTCGCTGCTGGGATACCTGCTCTACAGCCTGTTGACCAGCAGAGGCGGGTCCGGTGGTTCGGGCGGATTTGGCGGCGGGTCGTTTGGCGGCGGGTTTTCCGGAGGCGGGGGAGCCAGTGGGTCCTGGTAGACAATCATGCAACAAGCAAGCCAGCAATTCAGCGAGCAGCAACGCGCCGAAGTCGATCGAGCGGTGGCCGAGGCGGAGAGCAAGACCTCCGCTGAAATCTTGCCGGTCGTGGCCACCGCGTCCGGAAGGTACGATCGGCCGGAAGACATTGTCGGCCTCTGGCTGGCGATGATCGGTTTGATCGCGGTTTGGATTTTGCTGCCCACCGCAGAAGCCGAAAGCGGCTCTTGGGGCGGTATGCCGCCGTGGGTGAAGCTGGTGGTGATGGTAGCGGCGGCGGTGGCCGGGTTTGTGCTTGGCGCAGTGATCGCCAGCCGCGTCGGGTGGCTTCGCCGTTTGTTCACGCCCCGACAACAAATGCGCGACGAAGTGGCCGCCCGTGCTCGTACCGTCTTCTTCGACGGCCGTGTCCATCACACCGCAGGCGCCACGGGCCTCTTGGTCTACGTCTCGCTCTACGAACACATGGCCGCCGTGCTGGCCGACCAGAGTATCCTGGACAAGCTCGGCCAGGACGCCGTGGACGAACTGTGCGGCGTGTTGACGGCGAGCCTCCACGAGGCTCACCCTGCGGAAGCCATCTGCCGGACGGTCAACGTGGCGGGCGAGAAACTCGCTGCCGTGCTTCCGCGAGCCGACGACGACGTCAACGAACTGCCCGATGCTTTGCTGACACTCGACGACTGACGTAGCGTCGTCCGATGTCAGCGAGTGGATCGATCGCAGCACCGCAACGGGGGCGCCACGGCAGAATCCATGGTCTCGATGTAGCGAAAGCCGGAGAACTGCAAAGTTGATTCGTGGGAGTGGAAATGGGGGACTGGCTCCGAGCTGGAATCAACCCGGAACCTGCCGACGAAGTTCCCGGCTCGGTGCCTGTCCCCCTTTTCCACGGTGCCTCAATGTCGCCGCCCGAAGAAAGGGGACAGGCACCGTCGGCACGGCGAATCCCTACAGCCACATCGATCGTCGACGGAGCCAGTCCCCTTTTTCGGGCTCCCGCACACCTTGCAGTTCTCCTGGTAGCGAAGGCCGGAGCCTTGCCATCGTCGGGCTACCTGAGTACGGTAGCTGTTGTTCGGCCAATACACATAACGCAGGGTGGAAGAATGACGCAACATGCCTCTCCGGGAAGGTCGTTCGTAGTAGTCCGGGTTCTCGGGCTCATGTGTGCCGTGGCCGGGTCGGCCGTCGCGAGTGGGGAAGACGAGATCGAACTCGGGATCGGGGGTACCGGTGGGGTCTATTTCCTGGCCGAGCCGGGCCCGTTGACGATCGACCTGGAGAAACGCGACCTGAACCGCCGGGGACGTCGGACCGAGTTGCAGGCCATCTTGGCTGGGCCCGACCGCCGCGTGCTCGGGCAGGTGACGATTCCCGACGACGGTAAGCCGCGCGGCAGCGGCACCGGGCCACCACAACGGGCACATCTCTCGACGCACGTGGATCGAAAAGGGATCTACGCACTGAACGTCACCGTATCGCAGGACCGCTACGGCGAGGAGATCATCTGGGGATTTCGGACGAACTGCCCGCGTTACCTGATCGAAACGGCCCGGGGACACAAGGACGAGCGCCGTCAGGAGCCGATCGTGTTGTTCAAGGCCGGCCGGCCCGGCAACGTCTGCTTCTTGCCGCGTACCGGTCCGTTCACCATGGAGATCACCGACCTGCCGGACGGCGTGCTTGAACTCCCCGTATACGATGCGGAGGACAAGCTGATCCACACGCTGCCGGTCGACGCACAGCGTCGGGCCTCGCATACCTTTGCGGCAGACGTGTCTCGCCGGACAACTCCATGGCGGCTCCACTTGCCGGTACAACAGGCGACGGTCCGGGTCGACGGGGTCACACGCTGGGAGCGCGATGATCTCTACCCCAACCTACCCTACTGGACGCCCGAGCGGGCGTCGTTCTTCCCTTTTCACGCGTATCGTTGGCTTCTGACACCGTACGCCCGCAACGTGTATGGAAAGCCGGGCGACCAAGGAGATATCCGCTTTCAAGTCCACAACAATTCGGACGGCAAGCGAACGATCCGATTGAGCCTCGAGTTTCCGGGCGAACGTTGGCCGATAGAACTGTCCGACGACCGAGTGATCCTCAACGCGAAACAAGCGGCCGAAGTAACGCTCCACTATACGGTGCCGGCCGACGGCCAATCAAACGTCTGCCATCTTCGGGCCACACCTGCGGAAGACCCGGACTTCTCCACTTACTCGACGCTCACCGTCAAGACCGGCGTTGCACCCGCCGCACGACCGATGGAGATGCCGATCACGCTGAAGCCCTACCAACACGAGAACGAGCTGTTCGGCTACTTGCCCGCCTATCCGGTGGAGAACCAAGTCTATTTCAACCTGCAAAATCGGCCGCTGGTAAGGGCGGCCGGCGGCACGGAAACTTGGCGTGACGGACGGTGGATTCGATCGGATTTGCGGACGGCCGTGAAATCCGAGACCGCGTCGCTCGAGGGCACGTCTTTCGGCGTGCCGTCGACCAAGCTCGCATTCGACGACGACAATGACCTCTACCTGGTGGCGACTGCCGGTCGACAGGCCGCCGTGCTGCGGTCGGCCGACGGCGGAGAGACGTTTTCCGCCCACCTGATCCCCGGCCGGGAAGACCAACCTCGGTCCTTCGACGTCGAACAGTTCTCCGGGCACAACGTACCGGAGGGCCCGCCGCCGATCCTGCGCTACACCCGAACCGCCGCCGATCCACGGCTGATTTGGCGCAGGATCAACGATCTGGAGTTGCTGTTGCCCGAGAAGGTGGGCGGAGGGCTGTCGCTGGGCGAGCCGATCTTGATCACCCGAAAGTGCATCGGACTGGCCGCCCACTCCGGCATCCCCGCCACGGTCGTTTCGCGGGGCTCGAAAGTACACGTGGCCTGGGCTGAAGCGACCGATCCGGCCAAGAAAGTACCCGGAGTGCCGACCTACGTGGCGACGTACGATCGCCGCACGGGAAAGCTGGGTGAACCGGCTTTGGTCGGCTACGGAGCGCCGCCCAACGACGTACACAACTCGCCCAGCATCACCATCGACAGCCAAGGCTACCTGCACGTGCTGGCGGGAACCCACGGCCAGCCGTTTCAATATGCCCGATCGCTGAAGCCCAACGACGCCCATTCGGGCTGGACCGAAGCGACGGCCGTTGGAGACGGGTTGCGGCAGACCTATATCGGATTGGTCTGCGGCCCGGACGACACATTGCACCTCGTCTTCCGGCTCTGGTGGTACGGAAGCGAGCCGTTTCCGGCCAGCCACCACGCCACGCTCGCCTACCAGCGGAAACCGCCCGGTGAGCCGTGGCAGCCGCCGAGAGTACTGATCGTGCCGCCGTTTTCCGAGTACAGCATCTTCTACCACCGGCTGACGATCGATCGGGCCGGCCGGTTGTTTCTCTCCTACGACTACTGGTCCACCTACTGGTTCTACCGCACCGACCACCGCGGCAGCCGCCGGGCACTACTCACCTCGGCAGACGGCGGCGAGACCTGGAGCCTGGCCGGGCGGTCTTCGCTCTTATCACCGTCCTTATCACCGTGAAGCGAGAAGGAGCAGGCACCATGAACGTCGGCAGGTTTCTAGGACGAGTCTTGGCGGTGGTTGCCGGTTGGGGAGCGACCGCACTGGGCCAGCAGGCGGCCGCGCAAGATCCGGACACCAAGGTGCTGCGCGTACGGCGGACGGACGACTTTGTTGTCAACGGTAAGGGCGACGCGCCGGCCTGGACAAAGACGGCTTGGGAGTCGCTTCACCTGCGTACGGCCGACGGCCATCGATATCAAACGCGAGTCAAAGTGCTCTATTCCGGCACGGGGCTCTACGTGCTGATGAACGCCGAGGACCGCAGGATTACGGCCACCATGAACGAGGACTTCCTCGACCTGTGGACCGAAGACGTCTTCGAGTTCTTCTTGTGGCCCGACGGTGGAAAGCCCGACGGTGGAAAGCCCGACGGGCGAAAGCCCGATGATCGGAAGACCGACGCGAGGCAGGCGATCTACTTCGAGTACGAGATCTCGCCGTTGGGTTTCGAGCTGCCCCTTCTGATCCCGAATCTCGACGGGAAGTTCCTCGGCTGGCGGCCGTGGCACTACGAGGGGAAGCGGAAGGTGCAAAAAGCCACCACCGTCACCGGCGGCCCAAAGCGGTCGGGGGCTGTGATCTCGGGCTGGACGGCCGAGGTGTTTGTGCCGTACGACCTGCTCGCGCCGCTGCAGAACGTTCCGCCGCAATCCGGCACCCGATGGCGGGCCAACTTCTATCGCGTCGATTACGACGACGGCAAGACGACCGGTTGGGACTGGGCCCGGGTCGGAGAGAGCTTTCACGAATTCGACAAGTTCGGCACGCTGATCTTCGATTAGCGCACGCAGTAGCTAGGAATCTCAGACTGTGGCCGGGAGTGAAAAAGGGGGCTGGCTCCGAGCATAGAACGGGCCGAATTCTCGGGAAGAAGGTCGCCGCGAGGTGCCTGCCCCCCTTTTTCACGGTGTTCTCGGATGGCCCGTCCGAAAAGGAGGACAGGCACCGCCGGCAAGCACCCTCAAGCACCTCAAAACCCGGATCTCGACGGAGCCAGTCCCCCTTTTCGAACTCCCGGTTCTGCAGTTTGAGTTAGAATCAACAGCCAACCTCGTCCGACCTTGACTGGAATCGGATCCGTCGGTCTGAAACGGGCCGTCTGCTGGAAATCCTTCACCGGCGGCGCCGTCAGCACCGCTTTGTCCGGGGCGAGTCCCAGGGCCGTCCAATCGATTCTGAGCCGCACGTCAACGTCCTTTGCCGCCCAACTCGCGATGGAGATCAGCGTAGCCTGAGGCCCTACGTAGGCCGTGGCCAGCACGTCGCCGTGGTCGGTCTTTATCGGGCAGGAAGGGGCCCAGAATCCGATCATCTCCGCGCGCTCGATGTGGAAGTCATCCCAGACCTTCCACAGCGGCGTGGGGTCTCCGGCCCAGGGGAGCCGCGACGTCATCCCGAAGAGCATGCCGCGCCAAGGATTGCCCCCGTCCTGGAGCATCTCGCCCATCAGCCCGAAGGGGATGCCGGACATCTCCGTCAACCAGTACTGCGGCGGGCCGTCGTAGTCGAAATACTCTCCGAACCAAAGGCGATCGATATAGGGGAGATGTTCCAGATAGAGGTTGGCCGAGTTGGCGTAGCCGTCTCGGACGTTGAACTGGTTGGCGGAGTGCAGATCGATCAGGGCCCCTTGCCGATTGCGGTCGAGGACCTTTCTGACTCGCTTCATGGTGGTTCGGTCAAAGGCCACGTCGTCGATATACAGGCCGTCGATCCCCACGTTTTCGGCCAGCCAGTTGAGTCCTTCCACGTAGTAGTTGTGCCAGCGCGAGGTGCCGCTGTTGATGACCGCCGCGTCTTCGAGCTTGGGGACGAACCAGGCGGCGATGTAATCCGAGCCGAGATGTTCCTGGAGCCAGGAGAAGCCGCCGCCCTTTCCCGGGAAGAAGATCTCGTCGCCCAGGCTGCGCAGCGCAAAGAGCTCCGCAGCTCGGTTGGAAAGCTCGCGTACCGTGTAGTAGATCTTGACCTTCATACCCCGGGCATGGGCCTCGTCGATATAGGCCTTCATCGCATCGGGCCGCAGAAACGGATAGTTGATGTAGGGATTGATCGTCGTGGCATGATGCACGTTGATCGTGTTGGCTCCGGTGGCGGCGATCTGGTCGACCGGGCGATAACTATGATAGAACCGCGTCGCCCATTGCCGCCGGGGATCGATCGGCCGAAAGGGGGTGATCAACAGGCTGAAATTGAAGTACAGCATCTCGCCGGCCAGAAGGGTACGCGGCCCGCTGTAGGCCCGTATCAACACGCGATCCGCCCCCACCTCGACCAGATCGCATCCGCCTTTTCCTTCGTTGGACCACGAGTTCGGCATCACCAGCGGTTTGAGCAGGTAGAAGTTGGTGTTCAGCGGACGGCGATAGCGCTCGTCTCGAAAGCTGACCTGGAGCCCGGCGTTGACGTCTCCCAGCCAGATGGAGTCCTGGTTGTTCTTCGGGTTCCATTTCCAGCGCAGTTCCGGGGGACGATGGCCGCCCTTGACGCCCATTCCCATGATGTACTTGGCGGCGGACTTCACCAGCGGCACTTCCAGACGGACGTCGCTGAGCGTGGTGTCTTCCGCTGCCTTCAATTTCACCACGAAATCGAGAAACCCGTCGAATTCCATACGTCCTTCGCATTCCAGCGACAGCGGCGCCGCATTGCCGCGGCTCTGCCAGGTGACCTTTCCGTCGGCCTGTCCCGTAAAGGCCGTGGGCCGGTTCTCCCAAGTCCACGCCTTGCCCTGGACGTCAGTTACGATCAACTCGATCGGCGCCGCCAGGATGTCCCGGTGAGCCTCTTGCAGCCGGGTCATCTCCGGGGCAAAGTAACTCTGGATCCTCGCTGGCAGTCCGTCCGTGCCGAGGACCACCTTCCTTCCCAGACATCGAATCGCGTTGTTCTCGACGCGAAGCGGCGTATAGGGGGCGACCACGTCGTCGTCAAACGCCAGGCGAGAGTTCAGCCAGCGAAGGCGCGAGTGTCGCCAGGGGTCACCGTCTCCAGTATCCGCCAACACGTTCTTAGAAACGGTGAGTCGCAACGCGATCCGACGGCTTGTAAGTCCCCGGGGCCCAACCGTCACCGAGCCGACGTATTGACCCGGCCGGGCTGCCCGCGGGATCTGCACACCGCACCATAGGGCCTGGGTTCTCCCCCTTCGCACCGAACACTCCTTGATCAACGGCTCGCCGGTCCAGTCGATACCGCCGATGTTGAAACACGTTAGTTGTGTGGCCGGTATGGCTGCGTTGCCGTCCACGAACTTCAGGTCGCTGAAACGAACGTCCAAGTCCTTCACGTCCGACCGGCAGGCGAACACACCGACCTGAAAAGTGTAGTACTCGCCACGGGCGGCCTCGGCGTGAAAGACGGACCGCGGTCCGGTCTTGATCCATCGCCGGGGCAAGTCCTCGGTCATGCGAATAGGATGGCGGCGATCCTCGGGAAAGAGCAGGTACGGTGCGTCTGCATGCTTTCGCAACAGATCGGCAACTTCCTTCGAGTTTGCCACAACCTCCATGGGATAGAAACTGTGGAACTCATCGATCGCCTGAAACTCCTTCACCCGGGCGCGCGGCAGATCGCGCAGTTCGTCGTCCGCAACGGTCTTTTTCGTCAGCCCGTGCTTCCGCAGCCAGGCGGGGTCGGCCGTGTCGGTCGCTCTCGGATAGACGACCGTAGGATAACTGCTGCGGCCGGTGATTTCGTTGACCAGATAATAGACGAAATACTCCCCGGGCCCGCCTTTCGGCTGGAAGACCATGTCGGCGGATTCGCGGCTGCTGCGGATCCGGTATACGTTCTCCACGGGCTTGTCGGTCGCGGCGTCTACCACGACGATCTTGCCGTGCGGATGAGAATCCCTTCGGCGCCAAGGCACGTGAACCCGGACGGCGTCGGCAGCGGCCGACACGAGCACAACCGCCCGATGGTTACCGTAAGCCTTGGCGTCCCAGTTCCCCGTGCCGTAAGGGATCTCTTGGGAATGTGCCAAACTCGACCGGATCATCGCGCCCAACTGGACCAGGATCATCGCCGATGAGAGCACCGACAACGTGTAGGCTGTTTTCATCCGAAGACTCCGTGCTATGATGGCTCGAACCGCATGCGCGCTTCTTCCGCGTTCGGTAGTACCGAGCCCGGCCGTTGAGGCTGTCAGAAAAGAGTAGACCTCTCTCCAACGTCTTGCCGGGCTGCTCCGTTCCGAATCAACGGGTACTGCTTGCCTTCACAACACTTCTACCAGGAAAACTCCCCTTTCGACAGCGCCCCCCTCTATGGGACGCGATCCTTGGTCGCGCAGGTCACATTCTCCAACGCATCAAGGCGTTTGCTCGTCTCGTGTATCCGGCGCCGGCCGGCTTCGGGCTCGCTTTGCGTGTCGGCTGAGACAGCAGACGCCGAGCGGAAAGCAGATGAAAAAGAGTGGGTTCAGCGTGTCATGGAGAAGGGCGACGCCGATGTTGGCCGCGTCCATGTCCCAGTGCGTCCGGGCAAGGTGTATGCCCGCGCTGGCAACGAACACCATCGTGCCGGAGACGACGAGCACGAGGCCTGAGTAGAACCACCGGGGCGGAGCGGCACCGGGCACAACGACTGCGGGCAGAAGCCGGCCCCGCTCGCGCCGGACGGTGGCGCCTCCGGCAATGCATCACATTGGGAACGGTGGAACTGCATCGGCTGCTCCTTGCAGCGAGAATTCTCACGCGTGTAGGGGAAGGGCACGCACGGCGGTTCGTCCCCGGGCAAGCACGCGTTTTACGTTCATCCCCACCGGATTCCGGCCGGGCTGACGCGATGCCGATGAAGACCACCTCCCGAGGGCCTCGGTCGAGGTTAGACGTGGTAGCTCATCGCCTCGGGAGGTGGTGGTAGGTTCGGCATGCTGCCGGCCGGCGGCCGGTGCTTCCGTGTCTCTCTCGATACTCGTCGCGTGCCGGCAGAAGTTGCGTTGTTTCCGGCCGGCACGCACCACTGGGAGGTTTCACGCTTTGTCACGCGTGGCCAACTCCGACTGCCAAACCGGCGTTTGGCCATCGCCCCCGTCCTGCTACAATCCCGCCCCCGATCGCCCCGCGGCTTCTGCCCTGGATGGCGTCCGATGAAATGGCCCAAGAGGAATCAAGACCTCGCCGGGGCACAAGCCGGGGCACAAGCCGGGGCACAAACCGGGGCACAACGAGCGGAGACCTGCAAGGATGAAGACCTCCCCTTTCCTGGCCCTTGTACTCGCCGTGGCGGCTGCCGGCGCGGGAGTCTACATCGCCACGAAGGCGCCCGACCAAGCCCCGGCGCCGGCCGTATCGCTTTCCCGGGTCGAAGCGGCAACCCCCGCGCAGCCGACGGCCCCTCGGCCACCGGCACGCACACCGGCACCTCCCGAGTTCAATCCCGCGGAGGCCGACTCCCTCTCGATCTGCTCGTTCAACATCCAGTTCCTCGGCAACTCCAGGGATCGAGATGACGTCGCACTGGCGAGCATCCTCCAGGACTACGATATCGTCGTCATCCAGGAACTCGTCGCCACGCCGCGGGGCTTCGTTTCGCTGAACGACGAGTGCTGGCCGACGAACACCAAGGGCGACAAGCCGTACGACCACGTCATGTTCCGCCCGGGCTATTCGACCGAGTTCGACCTGGGTTTCGATATGGTGGTGATCGATCTGGTCGACGCGGTGCGTGAACGCTGGAATCTGCCGAGTCCCTATCCGGGTGACCCGTACGACCACAACGAGGTCAGGAAGTTCTACTCCGATCATCACCCGGTAGTGTTCAAGCTCAGGGTGCCGGAAGGGGATGACGACTAACGTGTTTCGTCTGATGTGGCGCAGTGCATCCGAGGGAAGAGGTGAAACCGAATCCCGGCCGTTTCGGCTGCTGCCGGTGAGCAACGAAACGCGGTTGGGTGGCTGGGGTTGAACCGCGAGGAACGAGTGGTGAACGCCCAGTGATTCGACTGGGGGCTCGTTGCTCGTTCCTCGCATCTCGACCCCAGCCACCCCAATACCCAATCTCGATGAAGCACTTGAGCCACGCCGTCATTTGCGCTCTGGCGCAACCGGCGGCAATTCCCGCGCGGCGAAGGCCTTCCAGCGGCGTTCGATCGCGTCGGTCTGCGGCACGCCTTCGTGTACCCACAAGCCGTAGCGCAACCGCAGCGGATTGCCCGGCTCGATGGTGATCGGCCCGCGGAACGTCAGGCAGGCGCCCATCCAGCCGTCGCCGCGGACGTGGAAGGGTGTGGGATGGTCGGGGTTGGCCGGGTGGTCCATCAGCGTAATGCCGCCGCGGAGTACGTTGGTGACCGGGCCGCTGTAGTCGACCCAGCGGGCCGGCTGGCGGAAGACCTCGGGCTCGTTGAGTTGGCCTTCGCTGTTGAGGATCCGTCCGCCGCCGTCGTGTACGCCGATCGTCTTGGCCATTCGCACGCCGATCAGCCCGAACGGCGTTTGGCCCAACGTGACCGGTTTGCCCGGCGGGGCCTCCAATCGCAGGTCGATGAGCATCAGCCAGCCGTCGGAACTATCGGCTTTCGTGCCCGGCTCGACCGTCGTGCGGCGCCACTCGTTCATCAATACGCGGCCGGTATCGTCTTGCCAGGAGTTCAACGAGAGCATCCAACTGCCGCGGTCGGCGTCTTCGTACTGCTGGACCCAACGGTGGACGATCCGGCCCTTGCCGCTGTCTGCCCAGAAGTTCACCCCGCCGACGTCGTGGTGCGAGAGCCAGACCGAATTGTGGTGGCTATGCGAGTGCGGGTCGCGCGGGTGGCCCATCCGCGTCAGCGAGCGGCCGGCCGGGCCGACCAGCGGATACCAGAACGGCCGCTTTAGCGTCGGGCCGAAGTGGTATCGGGTCAGTTCACAGCCGTCGAGTTGAAACGAAGCTCGATCGTACGGCAACGGCAGCACTTGCACCCGCGGCACCGGCTTGGCGTCGGGCAGATCCGCCGCGGCGGCCGCGGCGAAGGAGGCCGTCGAGCAAGCGACCAGCAGCAAGCAGAATCGAGTGGACATGGGATCAACTCCGAATGCACTTATAGTAGGCGTCTCGCTCCGCGAGACGCACCAGCGTTGCGACGTCAACATCTCCACATTGACATCTCGCGGAGCGAGATGACTACATTGGCTCTTCTACTTTGGCCTTCTCTGCCGACCGCCTTCTTCGACGTTGACCTTCGGCAGCCACTCGGCCAGCTTCCGCTTCACTTCGCCGGCCTTCGGGTCTCCGGCCAGATTGGTCCACTCCATGGGATCGTTTTGATGATCGTAGAGTTCTTCGGTCCCATCGGCGTAGCGGATGTAGCGCCAGCGCTCGCTGCGCACGGCGTGGTTGTTGCGTCCGTGCGTGGTTACCACGGGCCGGTCCCATGCCACGGCAGGATCGGCCAGCAGCGGCCGCAGGCTCTTGCCTTCGAGTTGCTCGCCGAGGGGCAACCCGCAGACGTCGGCCAGCGTGGGGTAGATGTCCAACAGGCTGACGGTCCGCTCGCACCGGGTTTCCGGCTTGGTCAGCCCCGGCACGATGAAGACCATCGGCACGCGGCCGGCCTCTTCCCATAGGCTGAACTTCCGCCAGTGTTGTTTTTCGCCCAGGTGCCAGCCGTGGTCGGCCCACATCACGATCACCGTCTTGTCGCCGTCGGGCCGCTTGTCGAGGGCATCCAACAGCCGGCCGATCTGGCCGTCGGCGTAGGTGATCGAGGCCAAGTAGCCTTGCACGGCCTTTTCCCATTGCTTGTGGGCGAGCACCTTGGCATGGTCGCCCTCGGGCCTGGCCATGCGGCGGCCCAACAACGGCACGTCGGCCAAGTCGTCCGGTTTGACTTTCGGCAGCACGATCCCGTCCAGCGGATACTGATCGAAATACTCTCGCGGCGCGTACCAGGGCAAGTGGGGGCGGAATAGCCCGATGGCGAGAAAGTACGGCTGCTCGTGTTGCTTGGAAAGAAAGTCGATGCCGAAATCGACCACTTGCGTATCGCCCATCGCGTCGTCGTCGGCGTCGACCGGGCCCCAGTCGAAGTGGGCCGTCTTGGGAATCCCGTTGACGGGGCGATTCTCCGGAGCCGGATCGCCCGGCCGGTTGAAATAGACGTGCCAGGATTGCGGGTCTTTGAAGCCGCCGTGGAAGAGCTTGCCCGCCCCGTGGACCTTGTATCCGGCGGCCATGAAGTGCTGTGGCAGGGTTACCGCGTCGGGCATCTGCCGCCGCCAGGGGTTCGGGTTGTGGTAGACGCCGGAGGTCGACGGCCGGATGCCGCAGAGCAGGCTGGCCCGCGAGGGGTTGCAGGCCGGCGCGGAGCAATACGCCCGAGTGAAGAACGTCCCCCGCCGGGCCAACCGGTCGAGGTTGGGCGTCTTCACGCCGTCGTATCCGCCCAAGAGATTGGTCCAATCGTTCAGATCGTCGACCGCGATAAACAACACGTTGGGTTTTGCCGTTTCCCCAGCGACAGCGTCTATTGCACCCAGCGACATACCGCCTAGTAAGACGATCGAGGCAAACACGAGACCACGCGACATCACGTTCTCCTTACTGGGCAACCGAGGATGTCCCCGGCCGAGATGACGGACCGAGAACGTTGACCGACCACGAACGACAACACGGCATGATACTGGCTGGCGGTGACGGCTGCAAGCAAACGGATACCGAGATATCGGAGATCGAGAGATGGCCCGCCGTGGGCGGCGGACCGGGATCGCGGGCCTCGATCGAGAACGCGTCGACGGAGGGCTGCGCGAGGCCGGTCCCGAGCCGCAACGGCTGCGAACTCACGCCAGCGCGTTGCGGGCTCGGCGGCCTTTCCCTGAACCTACGCGGAGACTATCTTCGCGTCGCTGGGAAGTGGGCCGGCCGCGGTTGCGTCGCCGGCCCGAAGGGTGTCGTCCGTCTTGAATCGACGGACGAGATTGCGAAGCACGGCAGCCTGGGCCCCGAGTTCCTCGCTGCTGGAGGCCATCTCTTCGCTTCCGGCCGCCGCTTGTTCGGTGATTTCGGCGATGCCTTGGATCGACTCGGAAACTTGCTGGGCGTTGGTGGCCTGCTCGACGGTGGCGGTGGCGATTTCGGAGATCTTGGCCACGGTGGCTTCGACACCGGCGACGATTTCCTTCAGAGCACTGCCGGTTTCGTCGCTCAGTTGGGCGCCTTCGCGGACCCGCTGGCTGGACTCCTTGATCAGCGACGTGATTTCGCCGGCCGCCTGGTTGGAGCGTTCGGCCAGTTTGCGGACTTCGTCGGCCACGACGGCGAAGCCCATGCCGTGCTCTCCGGCCCGGGCGGCTTCGATAGCGGCGTTCAGCGCCAGCAGATTCGTCTGGCTGGCGATTTCGGAGATGACCTGAATGATCTCGGCAATCTGATCCGAGCTGGTGCGGATCAGGTTCATCGCATCGGCCGAGCGGCTGACGGCCTGCCCACCCTGCTCGGCCAGTGCGTTGGTCTTCTTGGCCACGGCGTCGGCTTCGTGCGAGTTGGTCTTGACGCCGTCGATCGACGCGGTCAACTCTTCGATCGCCGCGCTGACTTCCTCCACGCTGGAACTCTGGGTTTGGGCTCCCGAGGCCAGCGATTGAGAGCTTTCGGCGATGACGCGGGAGCCGTCGGTAAACTGCGTTGCGCTGTCGGTGACTTGTCCGATAACGCCGGAGAGGTCTTCGAGCATGCGCTTGACGCCGGCGGCCAATTCGTCGACCGGTTGATCGCCCTCGACGGTGACCTCTTGCGTCAGGTCGCCGTCGGCCGCGGCGGCCACGACCTTCAGTAGTCCGTCCACTTTACGCCGCAACGTTTCGGCCTCCCGGCGTTCCGTGTCGGCGGCGTCGGCGGCCTGCCGTTCGGCCTGTTGCTTCTCGGCGAAGAAGGCTTTCAGCCCGTTTCCCAATTGGCCCAGGGCGTCTTCGCCGCTGACCTCGAGCTGCATCGAATAGTCTTGCTTGGCCACATGGTTGGCCACTTCGAGGATGTGCTTGACTTTGCGTTCGGATTCCTCGGCCTCCTGTTGCCCGGCCTCGGCACGTTGACGCTGCTCTTCGGCCTTCTGGGCTTGGGATTCCTGTTCGCGCTGGGCGGCCTCCTCCACGTCGCGGATGGTCCGCTGAAGGCTATCCGCCATCTCGTTCAACGCGGTTGCCAGTTCGCCGACTTCATCCTTCTGGGTGATATCCAAGCGCTCGCTCAACTGCCCGGCGGCGATCGAGTTAGCGAAATCGGCGCTGCGGCGCAGCGGTTTGGCGATCGCACGGCTGAGGCCAAATGCGACCAGCAGAGCAAACACCAAGGCGGCGATTCCTGCGATCTTGGACATGCTTGTCGCCGAATCCGCGCTGTCGACCGTTGCGCCGGCTCTGGCGTTCTCGCTTTCCAGTGCGGCTTCGGCGATCTGTGTCACGAGGGGTTCGACCTGGTGGATCTTCGCCCGGAGCGTCTCGATGACCGATGCGATTTCGACGTCTTTGGCGACCAGGGCGTCGAACGACTTCTTGTATTGATCGAGGCCAGTGGCCACGGACCGCTTCTGTTCGTCGGTAAGGCCGGATGTTTCTGCCGCGGTTGCCAGGTCGGCCACGGCAGCGTGCGTCTTGCCGACGTATTTCTCCGTGCCGCGGAGCAGGTAGTCCTTCTCGCCGCGGCGAATCTGCAACAGAAGCGCGCGGCCGTCGGGAATATCGAGCGCCTTGAGGCTCTCTTCCAAGTCGTGGACCACGTTGCGGAAGTCGCCTTGAAGCCCCGAGTTGTGATCGAGCCCTCTTTCCTGCCATGCGACAACCAGCCGGCGGAACGCGGCCACGTACTCGTCGGCCAGCGTTACGATCTGCCGTGCGTTGTCGGCGGAGTCGTCGTCGCCGGAGAGTTGTGCCAATTCGAGAATCGCGTTGGCTTCCCTCTTCACGCCGGCGGAGTTATCCTCCAGCTTTGCCAGGTACTTGATATCGTGCCGCAGCAGGAAGTCCTTCTCGTTGCGGCGGCATTGCAGCATGAGGCATTCGCCGGTCTGGGCCCGGCGCTGGATCTCCACCTCGTGGTCCAAGAGGCTCTCGAACGCGGTCGTGGTCGACGTGTTGGACCAGAGAGAAAGGCCCCAGGCGCCGCCTAGAAACAGCACCACAACCAGAAATCCGATTCCGATCTTGACGGCCAACTTCAGGTTGTTCCAGCGGGCCTTGACGGCGCGCACCGGGCCCGAGTTGGTGAGCATTCCAACGGCAGACATCTTCGGCGGACTCTGCATCACTCGACTCCTTTGGCAACTAAGACATGAAATGGGGTCTTCGGGCAATCTGACGTCGAACGGTCCCGACGCCCGCGGTCTAATCCAGACTGGCTCGCCAAAGCCCGGCGTGCCGCGTCCTCTTGCCGCAAGTTGTTGCGGGGTTCCGCAAGTCCCGGGACGATCGCCGTTTGCAGTTTCCCGTTGGTCGGCTCCGGCCAAGAGTACCTTGTGGCGGCTCCCCGTGCCTGACGCAGTTGCGCCATCTGCCTCGGGCTGCTCCGGTTCGACTGCGTGCCGCCGGCGTTGCGGGGACCCGCGAGAGATTTCGGACACTGCGTCTTGCGGCGAGGCGAAATCAGGGCGATCATTCTCAGTAGAGGCCGCCGTTTGCCGCCGAGGTGGCGCAGTTGCGCCGAGACCCGAGTTGCCGCTGCGTTGATGCCGATAGGACTCGAGGGGCCACAACCCCGGAAAAGAGAGACAGTATGAGCGAGCATCTGAAGATGCTGCTGATCGACGACGACGAACTGTTGGTTGAATCGACCGGCGTGCTGGTCGGTCGGCGCTTTGCGGAGAAGGTCGCCCTGACGGGGATGTCCGATTCGGTCGCCGCCAAGCGCTGGATCGACGCCCACGCTCCCGACCTCGTCCTGACCGACCTACAGATGCCGGCCGTCGACGGGTTCGAGATCCTCCGCGCGGCGAGGAAGCGCAATCCTTATTGCCAGGTGATCATTCAGTCGGGGCACTTCTCCGCATCCGCGCTAAGCTTGGCGCTTCGGTTGGAGGCGTCCGACTACGTGCAGAAGTCTTCGGGCTATGAAGACGTACTCGAGGCCGTCGCATGTGCCTACCGCCGCGTTGTGCGGTGGAAGCAGGCCCTGTCGACATCGATGGCCTGCTCCAGAGAAGCCTGATCTCACCCGGCGATCGGGCGGAGGGAGCGCGTTTCTTCGGCCGCCTGCAGCACGCCGATCTGTCGTGCCAACTCGATCAGAGACAGGACCCCCATCTTTTGCAGGATGGCCGATCGCAGGCGATCGACGGTCCGCCGGCCCACGCCCAAGTCGGCTGCGATCACGCGGTTCGGCTTATCGGCCAACGCCATCTCCATCACGCGGCGCTCGCGATCGGTGAGCGTGTCGACGCGTCGCCGCAAATCTCCGTATCTGGAGGCCTCCTCGCGCTTCTGCCGGTTCACACGAAAGGCCTTGCGGATCGCGTCGGTCAGTTCATTGGCTCGATAGGGCTTCTCGAGCACCGTGAGCGCACCGTTTCGCATCGCACGTACCGTGGCGGGCACGTCGGCAAACGCGCTGATCAAGATCACCGGCAGCGTGCTGCCCAGTTCGGCCAAACGGGCCTGTAACTGAAGGCCGTCGATGCCCTGCAGCACCAGGTCGACCAACAGGCAGCCGGCGAGCGAGGGGTCGTATCGCGCGAGAAACGCCTCGGCGGACGAGAAGGTTTCGTAGCGAACGTCCAGCGACGAAGCCAACGCCGTGATGCTCTCTAGAGCATCCGGCTCGTCGTCGACGACAAACAGAATGGGGTCGGACGGGGCCATGGGGGCTCTTTCTGACGATGGGGCCAATTGGCGCGCGGCAACACACACCGGCGCAAACGGGAGGCTGCATACTACCTAGAATTGTCGGCCAGTTTGGCGCGGCCGCAAGGTAGCAGTTGCCGTGATCTTCTGCGGGTTGCCGCAAGCGGGCGGGAGCTGCGTTCTGCCCCGGCGACCCGCTGCGCCGCGCGCTGCCGCCAGCCACTCCGGATCGCGGCCGCTCGTCGATCGATCAGGCCCGCGGATTCGCCTCCATCGCCAGCCGGACGAGTTCCGCCACGGAGTCGGCCTGCATCTTGGCAAACACCTCTTGGCGGCGGGCTTCCACCGTGCGGATGCTGACGTCGAGTTCCATGGCGATGACCTTGTTGGCCTTGCCCGCCACGATCATCTCCATCACCGTGCGCTGGGTCGGCGTGAGCGTTTCGATGCAGCGGCGCAGCCGCAGACGATGCTCGTGAGCCTCACGGGCATCGGCGTTCTGCTTCAGGGCCTTGCGGATGGCGTCCCAAAGTTCGTTCTCCTCGCAGGGCTTTTCCAGCAGGGTGACGGCTCCGCCCTGCATGGCGCGAACGGTCAGCGGGGTCCTGGCATAGGCCGTCATCACGACCACCGGAAGCTGAACGTCGAGTTCGCGTAGTCTTTCCTGAAGCTCCAGGCCACTCATGCCGAGCATGCGGACGTCGGTCACCAGACAGCCCGGCCGCGAGGTCACGTGGTGTTCGAGGAACGCCTCGGCGGAGTCGAACGACTCGGCACGGATGCCCATCGAACGCACCAGGGCACAGACGGACGTTCGCGCCAGTTCGTCGTCGTCGACGACAAAGACGGTTGGTTCATCGGCCATCGGCTTGACCCTCCTCGATCACCGGCAGTGTGAAATGGAACGTCGCCCCTGCGTCGCGGTTCGCCGTCGCGCGGAGTTCTCCTCCGTGTGCTTCGACGATCGTGTTGGCGATTGCCAGCCCGATACCCAATCCGTTCGGTTTGGTGGAAACGAACGCATCGAAGATCCTCAGATCCTCTCCGGACGGCAGCCCGCGACCGTTGTCGGCGATGGAGACGTTGACGAAGTCGCCTGCGATCTCCGTGCGGATGGCGATCTCCGGCTTCTCCTGAAGCCCCTCTTCGGCGGCCTCGCAGGCGTTCTGCAGCAAGTTGACGAGTACCTGCTGGGTTTCGACGCGATCGACGTAAACCGTTGGCGACACCTCGGGCTGCTCTCGCCGGACGGCGATACTCCGGCGGCGGGCCTCAAAGGCAACCAACTGAATCGACTCGTCGAGGATCTCTTCGAGCGGGCAGAAGGAGCGCTTCGATTCGGTTCGCCGGGCAAACGCCCGCAACCGCTTGACGGTCTCCGCGGCGTGTGTGGCCGCCCTTCCGATACCGGCGTTCCACTCGCGCAGTTCGTCGAGATTCGTACCGTCTGAAGCGGCCAGCAGGTTGGCGCCGGCTTCGGCGAAGTTGCGGATCGCGTACAACGGCTGGTTGACTTCGTGGGCGATTCCGGCCACCATTTCGCCCATCGCCGAGAGTCGGGCTACGTGGGCCAATTGCGACTGCATTTGCCGCAGCCTTTCGTCCGTCTGCCGGCGCTCGGTGACGTCGCGATCGACGCCGCGGAAGCCCAGCAATTCTCCCTGGGTGTCGAAGATCGCCACGGCGTTGCTTTCGAGATAACGCCAGCCGCCGTCCTTGTGCTGCCAGCGGATCACCAGATCGCGCCAGCCGCGCCGCTGGGCAATCCACTTCGGTAGGTTCCGTTGAACGTACTCGCGATCTTCGGTCTGTATCAGGTCGAGGCTATTGTGCCCGACCAATTCCTCCGGACGGTAGCCCAAGATGTCCTCCACGGCCGGGTTGCAGTAGGTGTGGACGCCATTCACGTCGATCGACCAGATCCAGTCTTGGGAGGTTTCCACGACGGCACGGATCGCTTCCTCGCTTTCCCGCAGGGCTTCCTCCGCCCGCATGCGTTCCAGTTCGGCTGCGGCCCGAATCGAGAAGATTTCGAGCAACGATTCCGTCAGAGGCGCCTCCTCCATGGGGCGATCGTCCAGCACCGCGAGAAGCCCGATGACGTTCCCTGCCGAATCGCGAAGTGGCGTGCCCATGTAGCCTTCCACGCCCATGTCGATCAGCAGTTGGTCCTCCGGAAAACCTCGCTGCACGTTATTGGGGTAGGTACACGTACCTTCGATGGTGACGTTTGCACACGGCGTTCCGGCCAGATCGTATCGAAAGTTATCCGCCGGGCCGTGGCCGGCCCAGACGGCCAAAGTTGCCGCGCTATCCGGCCCGGGGCCCGCCGTCTCAGCGACCATGGCATAGCGTACTCCAAGAGCTGACGCCAGATTCTGGACCAGGTTCTGGAAGAACGCCTCACCTACGGCCCCCGAGGTCCCCGCGACCACGCTTCGAAACGTCTCTTCTGTCCGCTTGCGCTCGGTAACGTCACGCCCCGCACCTTGGAATTCAACGAGTTGACCGTCTTCATCAAGAATCGCCCGGTTGGTCCATTGATGCCAACGGGCTTCGCCGTCCGCGGTGATGACTCGGTGCTCGTAAGTGGCTACCGGATTCGCCCGACTCAGCGAGGCAAAATGTTCGTGGACCACGGATTCGTCCTCGGGATGGACCAGGGGTATGAATCGGTGTCCGACAAGTTCGTCGTAGTCCTTGCCAAAATAGCGGCAGTACGCCTCGTTGACGAAGGTCAGCGTGCCGTCGGGCAGGTTTCGGCAGATCAACTCGGTCTGGTCTTGTACGATGGCGCGGTAACGAGCCTCGCTTCTGAGCAGCTCTACTTCCGTCCGCTTGCGCTCGGTAATGTCGCGGACGATCGCGAAGACGAGGAATCTCCCCCCCAGTTCAAACCGGTTCAGGCTCACCTCGGCATCGAAGGGAGTACCGTCGTAGCGATAATGCCGCCACTCGAAGAACAGTGGACGACCGCCATAGGCCTCCGCAAGCAACCCTAGCGCCTTCTCTCGCGAGTCGCGTCCGTCGGGCTGGCGCGGCGGAGAGAACCGATCGGGTGGTTTGTTGAGGATCTGCTCCGCAGTGCAGCCGAACAATTGCAGCGTCTGAGGATTGCAGTCCACGAACAGCTCGCCGTCCATCACGAAGATTGCGTCGTTGGCCGCCTCGAACAAGGAGCGATATTGCTCTTCACTTGCCCGCAATGCGACTTCCGCTTGCTTGCGCTTGGTGACGTCACGCACGATCGCCAGCACGTCGCCCGCTTCGTGGGGCACCATGCGGGCCTCGTAGTCGCGCTGGTCGACCTCGGAGAATCGCAAGCGGTACTCGAAGACCTCCATGCTGTCGTTATCGATGCACTGCGCAATGTGGTGCAAATACTTGTCGGCCGTATCTGCGGGCAAGAGTTCGCCGAGGCCGCGGCCGACGATGTCCTCCGGAGGCACAAACAACTGATTTCGGCTCGATGCATAGAAGTCTTTGTGCAGACCGTCTCGCGTGAGGCGGAACATCATGTCGGGCAGGGCGTTGAGGATCGCCCGGTTGTTCGCTTCACTCTCCTGTAGCGCCCTCTCGGCCCGTTTGCGTTCCGTGATATCAAGAATCACTCC
Organism: uncultured Planctomycetaceae bacterium; assembly: GCA_964472545.1. GTDB lineage: Bacteria > Planctomycetota > Planctomycetia > Pirellulales > Thermoguttaceae > CAYYNP01. The sequence goes on from CAYYNP010000013.1 coordinate 43,647, forward strand.
GTCGAGATACTCGATGGCCCCGTCTTCTGAGAGGACGCCGCGCCCCCGCTCCAATACCCAGCGAATCCCGCCGTTGGCGTGCAGGATACGGTATTCGAGGCTGAACGGTTCGTTGTCGCCAACGGCCCGTTGGACGACTTGCCATACTTCCTCGCGGTCGTCGGGATGGATCACGCTGGCCAAGGTGCGTACGCCACCGCCCACGAAGTCCGATGCCGGATATCCGGTGATCCGCTGAATCGCATCGCTGATGAACTGCATCGTCCAGTCGCGGTCGTTCTTGCAGCGGTATACGGCGCCGGGGATATCTGCGACCAGTGTGCGGAACCTCTCCTCGTTATCCCGTAGCGCCTCCTCGGCCCGCTTGCGTTCGGTGACGTCGAGTTGCGTTCCCCAGGTCCGGACGACCCGCCCCTGTTCCAACAGGCTGACCCCGGAGACCAGTCCCCAACCGATCTCCCCGGATTGTGTCACCGCAGGGAGTTCCACACCGTTGAAGGCGTATCCCCCTTCAATCCACGCTCGGATGACCTCCCGCGCAGTCTCTTCGTCTCCCCCGGAAACTTCGACGTAACGACGGCCGATCAGTTCGGCGGACGACGAGAAACCGAATGCGCTGGCGTACACGTCGTTGCACTCCTCCACGACCGCATGATCGAACGTCCAATCGATCTGCTGCTCAATGGGAAGGCCGGTCGGCAAGGGAGGGTCGATCTTGTAGCACCAGATCCCCTGCAGGCTCGTGGTCGCGATGCTGCGATAGCGCTCTTCGCTCAGACGTAACGCGTCCCTGGCCCGCTTGCGTTCGGTGATGTCGACGATTGTCCCCAGAAGTAGGTTCCGACCGTCCGTCGGCAACTTCGCCAGGCTTACCTCAACGGCCCGCTCTTCACCGCTGGAATGCCGGCAGGTCCACTCGAAAGTCGTCGGCTCGCCTTGCGCGGCACGTGTGATGATCTGTTTCGCCTTATCGGCCGAGACGGAGCCGTCGGGTTGGTGCACCGGGCTGATCGCGTCCTGGGCGACCGACAGGAATTCTTCTCGGCTGAGGCCAAGCAGTTCCGCGGCCCTCCGGTTGCAGTCGACGTGCCGCCCGGATTCGGCGTCGACCAACATCATACCGACGGGGCAGTGCTCGAAGAGCATCCGCGACGACGCTTCGCTCTCCTCCGGCCCCGCAACCGTCTCCAAGGTCGCCGGCTCTTCGATCGGCTGAGCTTTGCCGTTTTCGCTATCTTGCATGGCACCGGTCTCCCAAGCCGCCGCGGCGCGACATGCCCATCTTTCGGTTGCCGACTTCAGCCAGCCGCGCGGCCGTCGGTCTGTCCAACCGGAACTGGGCTATAGCTCGGGCTCAAGAAGAAGTCAATACACCCCCGGCAACGCGGGGGGTGTGTCGAACGTGCCGAGCGGACGGAGCCGACGCAGCACGAGTGCCAATCAATTACGGGGCCGACTACGGCCAATAGGTCTGCAACAAACGGTCGACGGCGTCGGCCACCGGGTCGTGCTTCTCGGGCAACTCCACCGGGCCGTCGGACGGATCGTACTCGGAGAGCCAGGCCAGATCGGCGAACGGGGCGTCGTGGCCGTCGGCCTGTTCGGCATGTTCCTCGATCATGCCTGCGGGGTCCGGCAGGTCGATCAGCTTCAACGCGTTGAAGAAGAACGCCGGGTTGTTCCGGGCGATGATCTGGTCGGTGGCGTTGACGTTCTTGTCGCGATCGTAGTCGAATTGATCGTCGATCGGGGCCGGGTTGAAGAAGAAGTGGGGGTTGTTCCGCGCGTCGATCTGGTCGGTGGCGTTGACGAAGGCGTCGGTCGGCGAATTGCCGCCTTCGCCGATCGCGTTGCCGTAGTAGAAGACGTCCGAATCGAGCAAGCCCGTGTTGGCAGTCGCCAGCACCGAAACCTGCAGCCACTGCTTCTGGATCGCGTTGTCCGCCCAGATGATCGTCGCGCGATCGGAGCCGTCCACCCCGTCGCCGGGCCGTACGGTCACCGAGAGCGGCGTGGGCGCCACGGCCCAGCCATCGGGATTCTCGTCGTTGCCCACGTGGAACTCGAAGTCCGCGGCGCCGAGGTTGCCGTCCGCGAGGTCCTGGATATCGACCATGATCCCGTTGATACCGCGGCTGTAGCTGGTGTAGTTGACGAAACTGGCCTCGCCGCCGGGCATCAGCGCCGCCTTGTTGATCGCCACCGCGCCGTCGTCGGCCGCGTTGGGCGCGGCGTTGTTGCCGTCGAAGGCCGAACGGTTGTAGAAGACGTGGCGGCCGACCACCTCCGCGTCGTTCTCGCCGGTGATGGTGACGGTGACCGTCGCCGTCGTCGGACCGCCGCGGTCATCGGTCACGGCATACGTGAACGTGTCGGTAGCCGTCTCGCCCTGTCTGAGGTCCTCGAACTGACCGGCCGGATCGTAGCTGACGGCGTTTCCGACGACGCTCACCACTCCCCCTTGCGTCCCTTGCGTGACCGACACCAGCCGCAACGTGTCGCCGTCCGGGTCGGTGTCGTTGGCCAAAACGTCGATGCTCACGGCCGGTCCGTCCTCGTTGGCCGCGGCCGTATCGTCGGCGGCGTTTGGCGGATCGTTGAGCACGATCGTGCCGTTGGTGATCTGGATGGCAACGCCGGCGAAGTCGGTATCGCCGCCGAGCGTGCCCGCCAGCAGCAGGTCCCAGGAACTGACCGGGTCGCTACGGAAGAAGCCGGTCGTGTCGACGACGACCGTACCCAGCAGACCGTCGGCGGCGACGGTGCCGGCCGCTGTGACCGTCGTCATGCCTTCCCATAGCGGGAACGGATCGGGGTTCGGGCCGTCGCCGTCGGTTTGTCCCACGTTGTTGGGACCGAAGATGGTCCCCGCGAGGATATCGGCGTTTGTAATCGCCGGGCCGAGAGTTCCGCCGACTTGCGGACCGCCGTCGCCGACCTGCACGTAGAAGTTCAGGCCTTGCACGTCCTGGCCGCCGGTCACGTAGACTTCGATCGCCTGATCCGTCTCGTTGGAGCGCAGGTAGTGCGTACCCACGACGACCTGCGGGCCTTGAACGTCCACGCCGTGGATGGTCACGGTAACTGTGGCCGTGTCGGTCCCGGCGGCACTGTTGATCGTGTAGGTGAACGTGTCGGTGGCCGTTTCGCCGGCGCCGAGGGCGTTGAAGCTCCCGTTGGGGTCGTAAGTGACGTCCGTGCCGTTGTTGATTACCGCCCCGCCGCCTATGCCCTGGGTGACCGACGCCACGGCCAGCGGGTCGCAATTCGGACCGCCGTCGTTGGCCAGCACGTCGATGGTCACCGACGCGTTTTCGTCGGTGGCAGCCGTGTCGTCGACGGCGGGGCAATCCGCGTCGTTGATGACGATCCTGTGGTCCTCAACCTCACCGTCTTCGGCCGGGCCGGTCGGCCCCATGTTGGCTTGGCTGCTGATACGGAAGCGCGCGAACGTTGTGCCCGTGACGGCGCTGGCCGGCACGTTCACGTTGATCGTCTGCGTCCCGGCCGGTACCGAAGCGGCGATGATCTGCTCGGCGGGGTCCCACTGACGATTGCCGTCGAAGTCGATCCAGCCTTCCAGGGCCCCGCCACCGCCGTTGACCTCGACGGTGATCGTGGCCGGTTGGCCGGGCACCAACACCGGGATGGTCACACCGTTCTCGTCGTCGTTGCCGTTGGCGTCGTCGCCGGTGGCGGTGGCGTTCGGCTGGCCGTCGGGCTCGGCGTCCGGCTTGTCGTCGGCGTCGCCCAGCCAGGGACCACCGATCCTGTGTCGGGCTCCATTGTCCGCCAGCAAGGTCGGATAGCCGACGCCCTGGTCCAGCACCGGCGCATCGCCAAAGTCCAACTCCGGCGGCGGTTGGTCGTCGTTGAGGATTGTGCCCAGGCCGGTTCCGTCGGCGATGGTCACCCGTGGATCGGGCACCCCGCCCATCCGGGAATTGGTCAACTCGACGGTGAAGGTCTCGTCGGGCTCGAACTTCACGTCGCCGACGACCTCGACGATCACCGGGGCGTATGTGGCACCCGGCACAAAGCCCAACGTGGCGGCTAGGGCCACATAGTCGTTATCGGCCGCCGTCGCCGTGCCGTCGACGGTGGCCACGTCCACCTGCACGGCCCCTTGGACCGGGGCGGAGAGCGTCAGGCTGAAGACCAGCGACGTGGTGCCGCTGTCGCCCTCGAACACACTAACGTCGTCGATCGACCACTGGGCCGTATCGTCGTTTTGGATCTCGCCGGAGGCCGCGGGAGTGACGATCTGGGCACCGCCGGAGGCGTTGCTGAGCGTCACGGTGAAGCCTTCGTCGTCTTCCACCGTGAGGTCACCTTGGACGTCTACAGTCAGCACTTTGGAGGTCTCGCCGGGGCCGAAGGTGACGGTGCTACCGGGCAACGTTCCGCCGGAGAAATCACCCGCGTCGGCCGGACTGCTCCCGCTGCCGGCCACTGCGAAGTCGACGCTCGTGGCGCCGCTGACGTCGCCGGTTCGCGTTACGTTGAACGTAAACGGAGTGACGCCCGAGTCGCCCTCGAGCTTAACCGCGTCGCGGGCGGCGATCGCCAACTCGGGCACAGGTTGCACCTCGTCGAACGTCAAAGCAAACGCCATGTCGATCGAGTCTCGCTCTAAGCCGTGGTACGGATGGCCCTCGGGATAGCGCAATTCCTTCCACTCGCGCGGCAACTCGTTGCCGGCGTCCCACACGGCGTCGTCCATGAAGTGATCGGGCCACCGGCGGGTCTTCCAACCGAACTCGCCGCCGTCGGTCTTCACGCGGACGTCGAGCCAGTAGACAATCGGCTCGTCTTGCGTGCCCTCTTGGATGAAAGCCTCGCGCGGGTCGATCAGCACGTCGTAACGCCAGATCTCCGTGTCGCCCTGGCGAATCAACTCGCCGCTGAGCGGGTCCCAGAAGTGCTCGGCCTCGGGCAGCCTGGCAAACAGCGACTCCTCGAACTGGCCGGTGACGAACTCCTGATGCCAGAGTTCCTTGTCGGGCTTGGAGTACTCGTTCTGCGGATCGGTCCCGTCCGGACCGACGGGATCGTCGCTGTGGATCCGCAACTCGATCGTGACGATTTCGCCCTTCTCGTCGTGCTTCCAGGAACCCCAGAAATGGACGTCGGTCAGGAGGCTCGTTTCGGTACAGAGGAAGTCGTCGGCCACGATCCGCATGTCGTCCACGCGGATATCGATCCCGGCCGGCGTGACGTCGGGCAGTTGCAGCCACTTGACGTTATCCGGCAAGTCGGCGATATGCACCACGTGGTCTTCCACTTCGCCGTCTTCGGCCGGTCCGGTCGGGCCCATGTTGGCTTGGCTGCTGATGCGAAAGCGGGCGAACGTCTGGCCCGGAATCGCGCTGGCCGGCACGTTCACGTTGATTGCGTGCATACCGGCGGGCAGCGAAGCGGCAACGATCTGTTCGCCGGCCGACCAGATGCGGTCGCCGTCGAAATCGATCCAGCCTTCCAGCGCCCCGCCGCCACCGTTGACTTCGACGGTGATCGTGGCCGGTTGGCCGGGCACCAACACGGGGATGGTCACGCCGTCCTCGTCGTCGTTGCCGTCGGTCAGGTCGTCGCCCAGGGCCATGGGATTCGGCTGGCCGTCGTACTCGCGGTCCGGTCGGTCGGTATCGTCGCCCAGCCAGGGGCCGCCCAGTCCGTGTCGGGCGCCGCCGTCGGCGAGCCGCGTGGGATATCCCGCCGCGCCGGTCACCACCGGCGCGTCGCCGAAGTCCCAGCGCGGCAGCGCGACGTAAATCACGCGATCCAGCACGACGTCGGTCAAGTTGCCCAAGGGATCGTACAGCGGGATCGGCCCGTCGGCCTGGTGAGTTTCGCCCGGCGCCGACGGCTTGTGGTCGAGCATCCCCCGCAACTCTAGCGGCAGTTGGTTGTGCAGCGTCTGGCCGCCCACTTCCACGTCAACGAAGACGTCGAAGAAACTATTGATCGTGCCGGAACTGGTAAAGGGCTGCACGTCGAGGATACCCGGGGTGTTATTGACCTTCTCCTCCATCTCGCCCATCGATCGCGGGGTCGAAGAGAGTCTCACGGCTACCGTCCCCAGCGTGGGGCTGGTCCCGGTGAGGTTCATGGCCACGATCTCAGCTTGAACCTCGTCCAGCCCGTCGGCGTCGACGTCGGCCGCTTCGCCGTTGATGCCAACGTTCACGTGCCAGGTTGACGGACCGCTGAAGTCGATCGTCTCGGTGCCTGCTTGGGTGCTGAATTGCACGCGGACGATCGAAGACTCGAAGTGGTCGATCTCCGGTCCCCCGATAACCTGCACATGGTAGTCTTCCACTTCGCCGTTGTCCGCCGGGCCGCTGTAACCGAGGCCGCCCTGGGCACTGAAGCGGAACCGCGAGTAGGTCCCGGCGGCTGTGGCCGCGACGGTGGCCGGAACGTTGACGGTCAGCGTATTGGGACCTGCAACCAACGGCTGGCTGGCGAAGATCTGGTCGCCCGCCTGGGCCCAACTTCCGTCGGCGCCGAAGTCCATCCAGGCGTCCAACATGCCCGGCTTCGAGGCGGTCACCACGACGGTGGCCGGCCGTCCGCCAACCAGCGTGCTGAAGATCACGCCGTCTTCGTCGTCGTTGCCGTCGGCGTCGTCGCCGTTAGCCGCCGCGGTCGGCTGGCCGTCGGTTTCCGGATCGACGGAGTTGCCCAGGAAGAACCTCGAATTCGGCACGATCGCGTGGCGTGCGCCGTCGCTGGCCAGGAGCGTGGGGTAGCCGTCGGTCACGTCGTCGTTCTCCGGCGCATCGCCGAATTCCCACACCCGCGGCACCTCCTGCGTGGTCAACGCGAAGGCCATGTCCCACGACTCGGCCGGCGTGGGCCAGTAGATCGGCTCGCCGGCGTGGAAGGCGTCCGGAGGCAGCGAAAGCGTCATCTGGACGGGCGCCACCGACGGATTCCACGTCTGGCCGCCGTCGACGGAAAGCTCCGTAAACACGTCGAAGAAGCTGTCGATCGAAAACTGGCCGTCGCCGAGATCCGTCAGCGTAGTGCTGCCGCGCGACGGCAAGCTGGGCGATTCTCGCATCATCACGCCCGACGGGGCTCCGCTGAGATCCATCGAGAGAATCTCGGTGTGGACCTCTCGCGAGCCGTCGGGGCCCTCTTCGCCGCCGTCGACGCTAAGCTCGACGAAAACGTCGAAGAAGGAATCGATCTGGAACGTTCCGCCGCCGTCGACGCTGAGTTCCGTGAAGACGTCGAAGAACGAATCGACCCGGAAGTTCTCGCCCGGCGCCGGCAGGGAAATCTCGGGCACGTCGACCCGCACGTTGAGCAATTCAGCGCCGTCGAGGCCGGCAAACTCGGCTCCGCTGCGCGATTCGTAGCGACCACCGTTGGCCAGCGCGGAGACGCCGATGTTGGGATACGGAATGGGGATTGGCCCGGCGGGCGGCGCGGGAACGGACAACGACATGCGCACCGGCTCGGACGCCGGCACGACCGTGGCGTCGTCGACGCGGACGTCGAAGAACACGTCGAAGAAGCTGTCGACGACGAACTGGCCCGAGTCGCCGATCGGCGCGATCGTCGTCTGGCCCCGCGACGGTTGGCTCGACGACACCTGCAGTTCCAACGGGCCGTCGCTGCCGCTGAGGCTCATCGAGACGATCTCCGTATCGAACGACTCCGCTCGGCCGGTGAGCGGAGTTGTATTGGTAACGTCGAGTTCGACGAAGACGTCGAAGAACGAATCGACCTGGAACGTCTCGCCGCCGTCGACGGTCGTGGTCACAAAGACGTCGAAGAAGGAGTCGATCCGTGCGGTCTCGTTTGGCGGCGGCTTCGGCAGCGGCTCCGAACTGACCGCGATCATGTTCACGTCGACGAGTTCGACGCCGGCCGCGGCAATGTCGATCCGGTCGGTCGACGAGTACGAGCCGAATCCTATCGGCAAGGCGTCGGTTTGTACTATCGACCGGCCGTCGGCCAACGACGGCGCGCCGGATTGCAGCGACATCGGCAGGCGAATCGCCTGGTCGGCGTCGACCCACGTCTGGCCGCCGTCGACGGAGAGTTCCGTGAAGACGTCGAAGAAACTGTCGATCTGGAAGGTGCCGAACGAGACACCGTCCTCGCCGGAGGAGCCGATGTTCGAGACCGTCAATTGCCCGATCGAAGCGCGGTCGGGATCTTCGCGGACGACCAGGCCGCCGAGGTCGCCGGTCAGCGACATCGAGACGATTTCCGTCTCGAACGTGCCGCCGCCGAGGTTGCTCACTCTCAACTCGGCCAACGATTCGTTGTTGGGCTCGAAAACCACGTTGCCCAGTTGCGGCCCGCCGGCTCGTAGTTCCGTGAAGACGTCGAAGAACGAATCGACGAAGGCAGTTTCTCCGGCTGCCGGAAGTATCGAAGGACTCTCGGCGCTGCCCGAGAGACTGAGGCTGACGAGTTCGATGGGCACTTCGGCGTAAGTCGTTCCCTCGGCGGAGCGAAAGACGCTATCGGCCGGCGGGAACGTCGTGACGGCCGGGCCCGGCCGATCCGTCTTGGGAACGACCGGGTCGAAGATCCGCACCGCGTCGTCGGGGGCCGGGGACTCGATATCCCGCGGGCGCGTCTTCCATCCGAACGGATGCGGCACGTCGGTACCGTCGGCGTAGACCGCTGCGATGCTGATCCAGTAGATGTGCTCTCCCGGCTCTTGCCAGAACCACTGGTCTTCCGGCACGTCGTACTCGAACAGGTAGGTGGCGTCCTTCGGCGCGTTGGCCGCGCGAGGGTCCACGTCCCAGCCGACGAAGTTGAAGCGGTAGTCTTCCGTCTTCGTCTCCCAGATCAGCTTGCCTGGATGACTGAACGAGTCCGTCGTGTCGTCGGCCGGCACATCGGTCCAAATGCCGATGTGGAAACCGGCGGGCATCTGCGGCGGATCCTGCTCTTCCCAGCCGACGAACGAACCCCACCAATGCACGTCGGTGACCGGTTCCGCCGTGACGCAGAGCCAGTCGTCGGCCACGATCTGCTGGCCGCCGTAGACCGAGAGTTCGTCCCATCCGTTGTAGTAGACGCTGTGATCGGTCGGAGCGTTGATCACGATCAGGTCGAGGTCCTGCTTGCCGGTCGCCGGCCAGGCGACGGGATCCGGAGGATTCAAAAAGCCGGTGTAGAATTCCGATGCGGTCAGATACGCTGCCAAGCCGGCCCCGTTCATACCGGTGGGGAGTACATTGCCAAGGTCGTGCGACGCCACGATCGCGCCCGTGTAGGGCGGCGCCCACGAGATCTCGGCCGCCGTGTCCGTCACGAATAGTTGGCTGCTTGGGAAGGAAGCCGTGCCCGGGGCAGCGAACGTGCCCGGGCCGTTTTTCAGTACGAAACCGGTGATCTGACCGGGGGATAGGTCGCTCGGGTCAAGCCTGACGTTTCCGGTAGACGCGTCGTAGATCAGATCGGCCCGATTCGCATGGTCGACAAGGCGGGGATCGGAGGTCGTAATCTGCTCGGGTGGCTGCACCCACTTGGTGCGAGAGACGGTGACCTTGTGGTCCTCCACCTCGCCGTCCTCGGCCGGCCCGGTAGAAATCAGCGGGCCTTGGCTGTTGATGCGGAATCGGGCGAAAGTATCCCCGATCTTCGCCGAGGCGGGAACCGTGGCCGGAATCAACTGCATCCCGGACGGCAACAGCCCGCTGAAGATCTGCTCGCCGGCGTCGGTCCAGTCGCCGTCGGCGTTGAAGTCGATCCAGGCGTCGACGTAGCCGCCGGTGGTGGCCGCAGAGTTGACCTCCACGGTAATCATCTGCACGGTGCCCGGCAGCAGCGTCGGGATCCGTACGCCGTCTTCGTCGTCGTTGCCGTCGGTGTCGTCGCCCAGCGCGGCCGGCTCGGGCTGGCCGTTGGTATCGGCGTCGGGCTTGTCGGTGTCGTCGCCCAGCCAGGGGCCACCCAGCGCGTGTCGGGCCCCGTCGGCGGCCAATAACGTCGGGTAGCCCGCGCCTTGGTCCAACACCGGCGCGTCGCCGAAGTCCAATTCTTCGACCACTTCCCCGATCCGCACGCGATAATCCTCCACCTCGCCGTCGTCGGCCAGGCCGGTGGGGAGCGTTGGGCGTACGGTAGCGATTCGGAACCGGGCGAACGACTCGCCCAGCACCGCATCGGCCGGCACGTTGACGGGTGAGGTGTACGTTCCGTCGGCCACCCAACGGTTTACGACGAGTTCGGACGGCTCCCATTGGCGATTGCCGTCGAAGTCGATCCAGCCGTAGACCCAGACGAGGTTCGGCGCTCCGCTGACCTCGAAGGTAATGTCTGCCGACTCACCCGGTACCAGCGTCGGGATGACCACGCCGTTTTCGTCGTCGTTGCCGTCGGTGTCGTCACCGGTGGCCGTGGGGTTCTGCTGGCCGTCCAGTTCGGCGTCGGGCTTGTCTTCGGCGTCGCCCAGCCAGGGGCCGCCGAGCAACACGTGTCGGGCGCCGTCGCTTGCGACGAGCGTCGGATAGCCCACGCCCTGATCCAACTCCGGCGCGTCGCCAAAGTCCGTTGGCGGTGGCACGATGTGAACCAGATGGTCTTCCACCTCGCCGTCGGCGGCCAGGCCGGTCGGGCGCGTCGGGCGCACGGTAGCGACCCGGAAGCGAGCAAACGAATCGCCGGGCACCGCATCGGTCGGTACGCTGACGTTCAGGGTGTGTGTCCCGTTGGCCACCCAACTGCCCACGACGCGTTCGGCCGTCTCCCACTGGTTATTGCGGTTGAAGTCGATCCAGCCGTAGACGTAGACGAGACTCGCTGCTCCACTGACCTCGTAGGTCACCTCGACCGTTCGGCCCAAGTAGAGCGTCGGGATCTGCACGCCGTTTTCGTCGTCGTCGTCGGCCATATTGTCGCCGGTGGCCGTGGCGTTGGGCTGACCGTCCGGCTCGGCGTCGGGTTTGTCTTCTTCGTTGCCCAGCCACGGGCCGCCCAGCAACACGTGCCGGGCGCCGTCGCTGGCGACAAGCGTCGGATAGCCCACGCCCTGGTCCGGCTCCGGTGCGTCGCCGAAGTCGATCGGCGGCGGCTCGATGTGAACCAGATGGTCTTCCACCTCGCCGTCGGCGGCCAGGCCGGTCGGGAGCGTCGGGCGCACGGTAGCGACTCGGAAGCGGGCAAACGAATCGCCGGGCACCGCATCGGTCGGTACGCTGACGTTCAGGGTGTGTGTCCCGTTGGCCACCCAACTGCCCACGACGCGTTCGGCCGTCTCCCACTGGTTATTGCGGTTGAAGTCGATCCAGCCGTAGACGTAGACGAGACTCGCTGCTCCACTGACCTCGTAGGTCACCTCGACCGTTCGGCCCAAGTAGAGCGTCGGGATCTGCACGCCGTTTTCGTCGTCGTCGTCGGCCATATTGTCGCCGGTGGCCGTGGCGTTGGGCTGACCGTCCGGCTCGGCGTCGGGTTTGTCTTCGTCGTTGCCCAGCCACGGGCCGCCCAGCAATACGTGTCGGGCACCGTCGGCGGCCGATGTTGTCGGATAGCCTGCCCCCACGTCCACTTGAGGCGCGTCGCCGAAGTCCATCGGCGGCGGCACGATGTGAACCAGATAGTCCTCCACTTCGCCGTCGTCGGCCTCACCGGTCGGGAGGTCCGGGCGCGCGGTCGCGACCCGGAAGCGGGCGTACGAATCGCCCGGCTCCGCATCGATCGGTACGTTGACGCTCACGGTATGCGTCCCGTTGGGTACCCAACTGCCCAGGATGCGTTCGGACGACTCCCAGTGGCTGTTGCGGTCGAAGTCGATCCAGCCATAGACGTAGACGAGGTTCGCCGCCCCGCTGACCTGATAAGTGACGTCCACAGTGCGGCCCAAGTAGAGCGTCGGGATCTGCACGCCGTTTTCGTCGTCGTCACCGGCCGTGTTGTCGCCGGTGGCCGTGGCGTTGGGCTGGCCGTTCGCCTCTGCGTCGGGTTTGTCTTCGTCGCCACCTAGCCAGGGACCGCCGAGCAACACGTGCCGAGCGCCGTTGTCGGCCAGCAGTGTGGGATAGCCCACGCCCTCGTCCGGCTGCGGCGCGTCGCCAAAGTCCATCGGCTGTGGCACGATTGTCACCAGATGGTCCTCTACCTCGCCGTCCTCGGCTGGGCCGGTCGGCCAACTGACGCTGCTCGAGCTAATCCTGAACCGGACGAACGTGTCGCCAAACTCCGCGTCGGCCGGCACGGTGCGCGTTACGGTGTGCGTTCCGTTCACATAGAAGGTGCTGACAATCCTCTCGGACGCATCCCACTGGCCGTCGCGGTTGTAGTCGATCCAACCCTTGACATAGGCACTGTTCGTCGCGCCGTTGACCTCGAAAGTCACGTCTATCTGCCGGCCGGCGTAGAGTGTCGTGGGGATCTGCACGCCGTTCTCGTCGTCGTTGCCGTTATTGTCGTCGCCCAGCGCGGCCGGATCGGGCTGGCCGTCCGGCTCGAAGTCGGGCTTGTCGTTGTCGTCGCCGAGCCACGGCCCGCCAAAGGCGTGCCGCGCACCGTCGGCCAAAAGCGTGGTGGGATAGCCCAGCGCGCCGGCAATCGTCGGGGCGTCGCCGAAGTCCCACACTTCGCCCGCCGGCTCGATCTCGACCAGGTAGTCTTCCACTTCGCCGTCGGCCGCCGGGCCGGTCGGGTCGAGCCCGCCGCGGGTGCTAATGCGGAATCGGGCGAACGTTGCGCCAAGCACCGAGTTCGGCGGCGCGGTGACCGGGATGTTGTGTGTCCCGCCCGGCAGGTATCCGGCGAAAACCTGCTCGGCGGCATCCCATTGGCGGTTGCCGTCGAAGTCGATCCAGGCCTCGACCACGCCGCCGGTGGCATAGGCGTCGGTACCTTCGTTGACCTCGACGGTAATCTGTGCCGGCTGTCCCGGCAGCAGGACCGGGATCTGCACGCCGTCTTCGTCGTCGTTGCCGTCGTTGTCGTCGCCCAACGCGGAAGCTTCCGGCTGGCCGTTCGGATCGGCGTCGGGACGGCCGCGGTCGTCGCCCAGCCAAGGGCCGGCGATGCGGTGTCGGGCACCGTCGCTGGCCAGCAACGTGGGATAGCGGGCGGCGGCCGTGGCCAGTTCCGGCGCGTCGCCGAAGTCGAGCTTGTCTTCGATCTGCGGCGTGGTGGTCAACACGAAGGCCATGTCCCACGACTCTTCCCGCGTGGGCCAGTAGATCGGCTCGCCCGTGCGATAGACGCCCCGGGGAACGACCAGAGTCGTATCGATCGAACCATCGGCCGGGGTGAACGTCTGGCCGCCGTCGACGCTCAACTCGGTGAAGATGTCGAAGAAGCTGTCGACCTGGAATTGGCCACCGCCGCCTTCGCTGATCAGACCGCCCAGCGACGGCCGGCTGGGATCCAGACGGAGGACCAGGCCTTGCGGCAGGTCGCCGGAGAGACTCATTGAGACGATCTCGGTGTCGAACGTACGGGTATTGCCACCCGGCTCGGTGATGTCGGTGATATCGACATCGACTTCGACGAAGATGTTGAAGAACGATTCGGCTGGGAACGAAGCGTCGCCCGATGGCAGGCCGATCTCGACAAAGACGTCGAAGAACGAATCGATACGGGCTGTCCCTCCCAGACCCGGCAGCACGGCCGGATCGCCCTGAGCGCTGGGGGCCATCCGCAGGCTGACGATCTCGACGCCGGTGCCCGGGAAGGCAACCGGGCCGGTCGAGTGATACTCGGCATCGGGAACCGGGAACGTGTCGCTGGGCGTCACCACCGTGGCGGTCGGATCGAGCGTGGGGTCGACCGGACGGAAGATCCGCACGGCGTCGTCGGGCGCCGGGGAGTTGGGGTCGCGCGGCCGCGTCTTCCAGCCGAACGGATACTGCGGTTCCGTCCCGTCGGCGTAGACCGCCGCGATACTCACCCAGTAGATGTTCTCCTCACCCTTCTGATGGAACCACTCGTCTTGCGGCAGCAGATGCTCGAAGAGGAAGGTCGCCTCCATCGGGGCCTGCGGATTGCGCGGATCGAAGTCCCAGCCGACGAACTTCCAAGGCACGTCCGTGGCGGTGGCCTCCCAGATCAGGCGGCCGGGATGACTGAAGGAGTCGACCGTGGTGTCGGCCGGCACGTCGGTCCAGATGCCGAGGTGGAACGCTTCGGGCATCTCCGGCGGGTCGGGCTGCTCCCAACCGACGAACGAGCCCCACCAGTGGACGTCGGTCACCGGATCGGGCGTGATGCAAAGCCAATCGTCGGCCACGATCTGTTCGCTGCCGTAAACCGTCGGCTCGTCCCAGCCGTAGAAGACGTTGTCGCCCTCGTGCAACTTCGGCGGCTGTTCCCATTTCGGTATCGACAGCGGCACCACGTGGATCGTAACCGTGGTCTCGGCCGAGTCGTCCTCGCCGTCGTTGGCCACGTAGGTGAAACTGTCGGTGCCCTCGAAGCCGGGATTCGGCGTGTAGACGAAGGAGCTATCTGCGTTGAGCGTGAGCGTTCCGTCCGACGGGTCGGAGGTCTTAGCGGCCGTGAGTAACTGCAAGCCTGTGTCGGCGTCGTAATCGTTGTCCAACACGTCGATCAGGTTGTCGACGCTGTCGACGAGCACCTTTACATCGTCGGGATAGGCCTCCGGCGGGTCGTTCACCGGATTGATCGTCACGGTTACCGTGGCCGAGTCGGTCGCGCCGGCGGCGTCGACCAGGTAGTAGGTGAACGTATCAATCCCCGAAACCTCGCCCGAGGGCGTGTACTGCACCACGCCGTCGACCAGATCCACCGTGCCGTGCGTGGCCACGCCGACGCTGTCGACCTTCAGCGGAGCCTCGCCGGTGTCGTTGTCCAGGACGGGAATCACCACGTTCACGTCGCCCTCGTTGGCCGTTGCCGTATCGTCCACTGCGTCGGCCGTGCCCTCGTCGGCAGTGATCGGCACTGCCACCTTCAGGTCCGAAACGGTCGAGCCGTCGTACGCCCGCACGGTGAACGGGTAGACCGTGTTGCCCGCGCCGTTCTCCCCCTCCTCGGCAACCCCGGCCAACGGAGCGTTCCACACCAGGCGGTCGCCCGGGTGAACGGTCGTCTCGCCGGGGATCACCGGCTGGCCGTCGAGCGACAAATCGCCGTAATCGACCGACTCGATACGGAAGCCGATCATCGCATCGTCGGGGTCCCAGGCCAGGCCGGCGGCCACCATCCGGTCGAACTCGATAATCACCTCTTCCCACGGCAGGCGGATTCTCATTTCCCGGAATCGCTCGATCTGCGGCAGGCCGTTATCGTCGTCGTAGAAGATCGGGAAGTTCGTGGTGGTGGCCTCCCACGGGTGCTCGCGAGAATCGGCCGCCGTTCCGCCGGGGCCTTCGCCGTCGTCGGCGTAGCCGTCGTGGGTGTAGGCGTAGCGGTAGACGTCGTGGGAGTTGTCGTGGTTCTTGAGCCCCTCGATATACGCGGCGGCAAAACCGTCGCCCCAACTGTTCTCGTAGTGGTTGGTCGCCGCGGAGCCGTGCTGGGTGGCGGCCAGCGGCAGCAGGTTGTCGAGCATGCCGCCAGCGTAGCACTGGGTAAACACGAACGTATGGTGGCCGGCGTCGACGTCGTCGAGCCAATCGGCCAAATCTTCGTCGGTGATGCTGTCGCCCCAACCGCTGAGAACTTCTTCGCCGGTGGTTCCCGACATGCCGTACGATCCGCCGCCGTGGTCGAACGACCAGAAGAAGAAGTGGTCGTTGGCGTCGATGCGATTGGCCACGGTAGTGGTCAGCGTGGTTTCCAGATTCGGCCCGGTGCCCGAGAGTACGTGGGTGGCGTACGACATGTCGGAGTTGATCGTACCGCCCGACGTGGTCAAGTCGGCGGCCGCGTCGGTGCCGTCGGCGTAGAGCACGTAGATGTTGTTGTCGGGCACGTCGTGGACGTCGGTCAGGGTCTCGTACAACTCTTTGACGTTGTCGTAGTACCGCGTGTAGTTCTTGGCCGTGCGGATGCCGCCGGCGAAGATCACGGCGTAGTTCTCGCTGTCGTCGGGCAGCAGGAATTCCAGGTTGTAATCGGGGTTGACCGCCATGTCGTGGCCGTACATCCGCACGTAATAGCTTTCGCCGCCGATCGTCGGCAGAACGATCCGTTCGAGGTCGGTAATCGAATTCGAGCTTCCCAGCAAGTTACCGTCGGCGTCGTAGAGTTCCATTTCGAGGTTGCCGGCCGCGTGGCTGAACCCGGCGTTGACGGTGAGCGTGCCGTCGCTCAGCGCGTTCCACTCGAACCAGTCCTCTTCGCCGGGTTGGTGCAGCCCCAGGCCGGTGCGGGTCTGGTTGAAGTAGCCCAGGCCGATCGCCGTGGACAGCGTGTCGTTGGGCTCGAAGTGGTCGATCGTGATGTTCGGCCGGATCGCGACCGGGTGGTCTTCCACCTCGCCGTCGTCGGCCGCCCCGGTCGGCAGCAGGCCGCCGGCGCTGCTGATCCGCACCCGGGCGAACGTGCCTTCGAGCGTGGCGTCGGCCGGCACGTTGAACGAGATCGGGTGGATACCGTTGGGCAGGAAACTGCCGTGGATTTGCTCGGACGGTTGCCAGTTCACGTCGCGGTCGAAGTCGATCCAGGCGTCGACGTACCCCCCGCCGCCGCTGACCTCGACCATGATCGTGCCCGGGCGTCCGGCCACCAACGTGGGAATCTGCACGCCGTCTTCGTCGTCGTTGCCGTCGCCGTCGTCGCCCTTGGCCGCCGCCTCGGGCTGGCCGTCGGTCTCCAGGTCGGGCTGGTCGTCGTCGCCGCCAAGCCAGGGCCCGCCCGGCGCGTGTCGGGCACCGTCCAGCGCCAGCGTCGTCGGGTAGCCGACCACCACGAGGTGTTCCGGCGCGTCGCCGAAATCCAATTCCTCGACCGCCTCGCCGATCTGCACCAAGTGGTCTTCCACCTCGCCGTCGTCGGCCGGGCCGGTTGGAATGGACACGCCCTGCGTACTGATCCGGAACCGTGCGAACGATTCCCCCAGCACGGCGTCGGTCGGCACCGAAATGTTCCTCGTGTGGGTGCCGTTAACGTAAAACTGGCTCACGACCCGTTCGGAGGTTTCCCACTTGCGGTTGCCGTTGAAATCGATCCACCCGTAGACGTAGGCGCCGGCGCCCGGACCGCTGACCGTGAGCGTAACGTCGGCCGACTCGCCCGGCACCAGTGGCGAGATCACCACGCCGTCTTCGTCGTCGTTGCCGTCGGCGTCGTCGCCGGTGGCGGTCGCATTCGGCTGACCGTTGGGGTCCGCGTCGGGCTGATCGTTGTCGTCGCCCAGCCACGGGCCGCCGAGCAACACGTGTCGGGCGCCGTCGTCGGCCGCCAGGGTTGCGTAGCCCGCCCCCTCGTCCATCACCGGCGCGTCGCCAAAGTCCATCGGCGGCACCTGGATCTTCACCAGATAGTCTTCCACTTCGCCGTCGTCTGCCAGACCGATCGGAGTGGCTATGCCTTGCGTGCTGATCCGGAACCGCGCATACGAATCGCCCGGTACTGCATCGGCCGGCACCGAGACACTCGTTGTGCGGGTGCCGTTGACGTGAAAGCCGTTCACGACGCGTTCGGACGCGTCCCACTGCCGATCGCCGTTGAAGTCGATCCAGCCGTAGACGTAGGCGCCGCCGTTCGGCCCGCTGACTTCATAGGTCACATCGACCGTACGGCCCGTGTAGAGCGTGGGAATCTGCACGCCGTTTTCGTCATCCTGGTCCTTGACGTCGTCCCCGGTGGCCGTGTTGTTCGGCTGGCCGTTCGGCTCGGCGTCGGGCCGGTCCTCGGCGTCGCCCAGCCACGGCCCGCCCAGCAGCACGTGCCGGGCGCCGTCGGCGGCCAGCGTCGTCGGGTAGCCCACGCCTTGGTCCAACTCCGGCGCGTCGCCAAAGTCCATCGGCGGCACCTGGATCTTCACCAGATAGTCTTCCACTTCGCCGTCGTCTGCCAGACCGATCGGAGTGGCTATGCCTTGCGTGCTGATCCGGAACCGCGCATACGAATCGCCCGGTACTGCATCGGCCGGCACCGAGACACTCGTTGTGCGGGTGCCGTTGACGTGAAAGCCGTTCACGACGCGTTCGGACGCGTCCCACTGCCGATCGCCGTTGAAGTCGATCCAGCCGTAGACGTAGGCGCCGCCGTTCGGCCCGCTGACTTCATAGGTCACATCGACCGTACGGCCCGTGTAGAGCGTGGGAATCTGCACGCCGTTTTCGTCATCCTGGTCCTTGACGTCGTCCCCGGTGGCCGTGTTGTTCGGCTGGCCGTTCGGCTCGGCGTCGGGCCGGTCCTCGGCGTCGCCCAGCCACGGCCCGCCCAGCAGCACGTGCCGGGCGCCGTCGGCGGCCAGCGTCGTCGGGTAGCCCACGCCTTGGTCCAACTCCGGCGCGTCGCCAAAGTCCATCGGGGGCGTCATGATCTCGACCAGGTAGTCCTCCACCTCGCCGTCGTCGGCCAGGCCGGTCGGGCTGGCTATGCCTTGCGTACTGATCCGGAACCGCGCATACGAATCACCCGGTACTGCATCGGCGGGTACGTTGACGCTCAACGTGTATGTCCCGTCGACGCGCCAACCGGTTACGACGCGTTCGGACAATTCCCACTGGTCGTCGCGGTTGAAGTCGATCCAGCCGGCGACGTAGGCAAGGCTCGACGCTCCGCTGACCTCATAGGTGACGTCCACGCTCCGGCCGGTGTAGAGCGTCGGGAACTGCACGCCGTCTTCGTCGTCGTTGCCGTTGGCGTCGTCACCCATCGCGGCCGCATCGGGTTGGCCGTCCGGTTCACCGTCGGGCTTGTCTTCGTCGTCGCCGAACCACGGCCCGCCGAGCAGCACGTGCCGGGCGCCGTCGCTTCCCAGCAGGGTCGGATAACCCACGCCTTGGTCCGGCTCCGGCGCGTCGCCGAAGTCCATCGGCGGTTGTACGATTCTCACCAGATGGTCTTCCACCTCGCCGTCGTCGGCCAGACCGGTCGGGCTGGCTATGCCTTGCGTACTGATCCGGAACCGCGCATACGAATCACCCGGTACTGCATCGGCGGGTACGTTGACGCTCAACGTGTATGTCCCGTCGACGCGCCAACCGGTTACGACGCGTTCGGACAATTCCCACTGGTCGTCGCGGTTGAAGTCGATCCAGCCGGCGACGTAGGCAAGGCTCGACGCTCCGCTGACCTCATAGGTGACGTCCACGCTCCGGCCGGTGTAGAGCGTCGGGAACTGCACGCCGTCTTCGTCGTCGTTGCCGTTGGCGTCGTCGCCGGTGGCGTCGCCTGTCGGTTGTCCGTCGGGTTCCAGGTCCGGCTGATCGTCAGAGCCGCCGAGCCACGGCCCGCCTTGCGCGTGCCGGGCACCGTCGCTGCTTAGAAGCGTCGGGTATCCGACCACCAACTGCGACTCCGGTGCGTCGCCGAAATCCAACTCGTCGACTTCCTCGGGCTGCGGAATGTAGATCGTCCGCTCGATAACGTGGCCCGTGAAGTTGCCGTCCGCGTCGAGCAGCCGGATCGTTGCCGGGTCTTCGTACGTCTCGCCCACGTCGGCCGGTTTTTGCGTGATCGTGCCTTCCAGGTGCAGCGGGCGTTCGGGATACATCAGCGTTCCGTCGACGTCGATCTCGACGAAGACGTCGAAGAAGCTGTCGGCCGTGTACGGCGCGCCGGTGGCGATCCTAAACGGGGCCAGGTCCAGCGTGCCCGGCGTGTCGTTGAGGGTTTCCTCGATTTCGCCCAGCGAGAGGTTGTCTTGAACCAACCGCACCGCCACGTTGCCGAGCACGGGGCTGCTTCCGGTCAATTCCATTTGGACCATCTCCGTGGGAACCTGATCCAGCCCGTCGCTGTCCGAATCGCCGGTTTGGCCTTGATTGCCGACGATCACTTCCCACGTCGAAGGCCCAGCCATCCGAAGCGTCTCGGCCGCGCCGGTGGCCAGCCTCACGTCGACCAGAATCTCGGACGACTCGAACACATCGACCTCCAGCCCGGGGATGACCCGCACGACGTAGTCTTCCACCTCACCGTCGCGCGCCGGCCCGTCGAACGACAGGCCGTCCTGCGTGCTCACGCGGAATCGGGCGTACGTCGGCCCCGGCTTGGCCCAGTCGGGGACGGCAAACGGCCAGTCGACGGTGATTGATGGGATCAAGTCGTCCTGGAAGATCTGTTCGCCCGGCGTGGTCCAGGCGCCGTCGCCGTCGAAGTCGATCCATGCACTGAGCAAGCCGTCGGCCGGTGACGAACTCATATCGATCGTCGCCCGGCCGGTCGTGCCGGGGATCAGCCGCGTGGTAAACGTTACGCCGTCTTCGTCGGGCATGCCGTTGAAGTCGTCGCCGAGGGCCGCCGGGTCGGGCTGGCCGTCGGGGTCGGGATCGATCATCGACCCCAAGATCGGCCCGCCGCCTGTGATGGTGTGACGCGCGCCGTTGCTGGCCAACAGCGTGGGATACGTGGGGTCTGGGGCGTCGCCGAAGTCCAACTCCGCCACTACCACTTCCTCGATCTTGACCTGATAGTCCTCCACCTCGCCGTTGTGGGCCGGCCCGTCGAACGCAAGCCCGCCGTTGGCGCTGAAGCGGAAGCGGGCGTAGGTGTCGCCGGCCGCGGCCGTGCTCGGCACGTTGAACGAAAGCGTGTTGTCGCCGGCCACCAGTGCCTCGTTGGCGTAGATCTGATCGCCCGCGTCGCTCCAATTGTTGTTGCCGCCGAAGTCGATCCAGGCGTCCAGCATCCCTCCTACCGAGGCGTTGACCACGATCGTGGCCGCCTGGCCGGGTGTCAGCGGCGTGCTGAAGGTCACGCCGTCCTCGTCGTCGTTGCCGTCGTCGTCGTCGCCCAGCGCGCCGACGGTCGGCTGGCCGTCGGCCTCCGCATCAATGCTGTTGTTGCTGCTGCCGAGGTGGAAGTTGGGTACGATCACGTGCCGCGCGCCGTCGTTTGCCAGCAAGGTCGGATAGCCCGGCGCCGTTGGCGAGTCCGGCGCATCGCCGAAGTCGTAATCCAACACGAGTTCGTGGTTGCCGAAGTCGATGTGCTCAACCGTCTGCCCGGGGGAAACGGTCACTCGGTGAACTCCAGTCGGTCCGGTATGGCGGCGGAGAACTGCCAGCGCGTTGCCATCGTAGCCGAATGCGTATACGTGTTGACCCGATGGAATCACCAGGCTCATCCCAATGCCATCCAACCCGTCCGTACCGTCCTGACCGTTCTTGAACTGCGAGAGAAAGGTCAATTCACCGGTACTGACGTCCCGGAGGAACACGGCGATCGCGTCGTCGTGCCAACCTGGAACGTAGACGTTACTGCCGTCAGGACTCACAATTGCCGCCCCAGCCCCGTCCAATCCGTCCACACCGTCTTGACCGTCTCTAACCGCTTGTACAAAGGCCAACTCACCCGTTACCGCGTCGCGGCTGAACACGGCAACTGCATCGTCCTCCATCCCAGCTACGTAGACGTGACGACCGTCAGGACTTACGGTTACATATTGTGCTCCGATTAGGCCTTCGACGCCATTCTGCCCCTCCCTCTCCGTCTCCACGAATGTCAATTCACCGCTGAGCGCGACGCGCTCAAATACGGTCACGGCGTGGTCGGCGTACGAATTCACATAAGCGTGGCTGCCATCCGGACTCACGGCGATAATGCTGGGAGTTCTCAATACTTCTTGCTCTCCCACGAAAGTCAATTCACCACTGGCGGCGTCGCGGCTGAACGCGGCCACCGTGCTGCCGACCCGGCCCGTGACATAAACGTGGCTGCCGTCCGGGCTCAGCGAGACCATGTACGCTCCCAACAACCCCTCCACCCCATCCTGGCCATCCTGAAGTACTTGGACCAAAGTCAACTCGCCGCTAACACTATCGCGGTCGAATACGGCTACCTCATTCCTCGAGTAACTTGTCGAGTAAGCGTGCCTGCCATCAGGGGAAATCACCACACACGTAGCGTGGGACCATCCTTGACCATCGTCGAGTACGCCGAGAAACGTCAATTCGCCGGTAACGACATCGCGGCGAAACGTCAAAGCGCTATCTCCGCTTACATAAACGTGATCACCATCCGGGCTAACCGTCACAGAGTGAGGAAACCGTAATCCAATGACGCCGTCCTGGCCGTCCCTGAGTTCTTGCACGAGAGTCAATTCGCCCGTTCCCGGAGGGAACGTCTGTTCGAATCCCACGGGGACGACTTCCGCCACAACATACTCCCCGGCGTCCAAATCCGTGAACTGATAGGTTCCCCTCTCATCCAGGTCAATTGTGGCAGGATCGTCCTCGCGAGTGACAGTGCTTGGCTCGCCCGTATCGAGCACGCCGTTTTCATTCAAGTCCAAGAACACGGTCACGCCACCCAACCCCGGTTCGTCCGCGTCCCAAGCCCCGTCGCCGTCCAGGTCGTTGAACTTGCTACCATGGATTTCGCCCGGCAGCACTTCCTCAATCTTGACCTGATAGTCCTCCACCTCGCCGTTGTGGGCCGGGCCGGTGAAGGGAAGGTCGCCGTGGACACTGAAGCGGAATCGGGCGTAGGTGTCGCCGGCCACGGCCGTGCTCGGCACGTTGAACGAAAGCGTGTTGTCGCCGGCGACCAGCGCCTCGTTGAGGTAGATCTGATCGCCCGCGTCGCTCCAATTGCTGTTGCCGGCGAAGTCGATCCAGGCGTCCAGCATCCCTCCTACCGAGGCGTTGACCACGATCGTGGCCGCCTGGCCGGGAATCAGCGGCGTGGCGAAGGTCACGCCGTCCTCGTCGTCGTTGCCGTCGTTGTCGTCGCCCAACGCCCCGACGGTCGGCTGGCCGTCGGCCTCCGGGTCGATGCTGTTGTTCGTGCTGCCGAGGTGGAAGCCAGGCACGATCGTGTGCCGCGCGCCGTCGTGTGCCAACAGCGTCGGGTATTGCGGCGTCGTCTCGCTGTCCGGCGCGTCGCCAAAGTCGAGGTCCGCCTGCACGTCCTGCGTCGTCAACGTGAAGGCCATGTCCCAGGACTCTTCCGGCGTGGGCCAATAGATCGGCTCGCCCAGGCGATACTCGTTTCGCGGAATCGACAACCGCAACCGCAACGAATCGTCGGCCGGTAGAAACGTCTGGCCGCCGTCCACGCTCACCTCGACGAACACGTCGAAGAAGCTGTCGATATAGAAGTCGCCCGAGTACCGCTCCTCGAAGACGGTCTGTCTGCCCATCGATTGCCGGTTCGGGTCTTCTCGCACGACCAGCCCGGCCGGCAGCGATCCACCCTGCAAGTTCAGCGAGACGATCTCGGTCTCGAACGTCTGCTGGCCCTCGGGGAACTCGCTGACGTTCGTGATGCTCAGCCGCAACGGCTCATCGACGAAGACGTCGAAGAACGACTCGGGCGTTACCGTGCCGGCCGGGGTAAATTCGATCTGGTAGGTGACGTCGAAGAACGAATCGACCACGAAGTTCTCGCCCGGCGGCGGAGGCGGCGTGACGTTCACCGGATTCAGCGCGTCGAGTTGTAGGCTGACGATCTCCGTGTCGATGGCCGGCAGGCTCAACGGGTTTTCCGACCGATAGCGTCCGCCGGGAGTCGGGAAGACATCGGTTTGCGCAATTGCCGGCGGAGGCGTGTAGAGTTCGGACGACGTGATCTGCATGGGACCGTCGGCCGGCGTGAACGTCGCGCCGCCGTCGACGCTGATATCGAAGAACACGTCGAAGAAACTGTCGACCTGGAACCCGTCTTCGCCCGGGGAACCGATATTCGAGATCGTCAACGTGCCGGTCGACCTCTGATCGGGAGATTCGCGGACCACGACGCCGTCCGGCAGCGGAGCGCCTTGCAGGTTCAGCGCGACCATCTCGGTCTCGAAAGTCTGAGCGCTGGATCCCGGCTCCGTGACGTTGGTGACGGTCAGCTCGGTGGGCACGTTGGAGAACGAATCGTCGAGCATCTCCCCGCCCGGCAACTCGATCCGATACGATATGTCGAAGAACGAATCGACCGTGAATGTCCCCTCATCGGGCGTCGGCATCGGCACCCTGGGCGACTCGAAGGTGGGGTACGCCGTCACCGAGGTCAATTGGGTCTCGACGTCCGGGAAACTGACCGGCCCGGCGGAAGTGAAGTAGGCGCCGGGTGTCGGGAATACGTCCGGCGTGTGCATCTCCATCGTGTGCAGCGTGGGAGTGGTGGGTACGAAGATCCGCACCGCGTCGTCCGGCGCCGGCGACTCCGGATCGCGCGGACGCGTCTTCCAACCGAACGGATACTCGTCCTCGCCGTGGAACGACTCCGCCGCAATGCTGATCCAGTAGATGTTCTCGCCCGGCGCTTGATGGAACCAGTGGTCCTCCGGGATCATGTGATCGAATCGGAAGGTGGCTTCCGGCGGGGTCGTCGGATCGCGGGGATCGAAGTCCCAACCGACGAATTCCGGCTCCATTATGTGGGCGAAGGTCTCCCAGATCAGCTTGCCCGGATGGCTGAACGAACCGGTCGCGTCGTCGGCCGGCACGTCCTCCCAGATGCCGATCTGGAACATCGGCAACATCGGCGGTGTCGGCTGGTCCCACCCGATGAACGAGCCCCACCAGTGGATATCGCTAATGGGATCTTCCGTCGTGCAGAGCCAATCGTCGGCCACGATCTGTCTGCCGTAGTAGGCCGAGAACTCGTCCCAGCCGTGGTAGGCGTTCGGCGGTACGTACGACAGCGGCGGCTGCGACCACTTCACGTACGGCTCGACCGGCGGCGCCTCGGTGACCAGGCTGAACGCCAGGTCGATCCGTTCGCCCGTATCCGGGCGTTTCAATTCCTTCCACGCGCAGCCCGGTGCGGGCACGACCCGCCCGCCGGCACCTCCGGAATACGTGGTCACGTCCAGCCACACGGCGTCGTCGCTGAACGGGTCGGCCGAACTCTTCCAACCGTAACTCCACGGATGATGTATGATCAGCGTCGTCAGATCCTGTCCGTCGACTCTGTCGTCGGCGTTGAAATCGAACGTGTGGTGCACGCCGAGCCAGTAGATCTTGCCCTCCTCCTGCACGAAGGCCTCCGCCGGATCGATATGGAATCGATACTCGTAGACCATATTGTCCGTGCCGATGAACTCGTTGAGGTTCGGATCGAAGAACTGCTCGGTCACTCCTTCGGAGACGACCTGCTCCACGTCCGGCCGCAGATACGCGTTCCAGAGCGGCTCGCCGGGCGTGCTGTAGCCGGTGGGGCTGTCGGCGGCCGGTACGTCGGAATAGATCGCCAGGTTGAACCGCGGGTCGGCGTCCATCCGAAGGTCGTCCAAGTAAGAACTCCAGACGACGATCTCCGTGATCGGACCGGTGGCATCGCAACGGAAATCGTCGGCCAGATACTTCTCGTACGCGGAGACCGGCGAAAGGCCCTGAACGAATCGCGGCCCGTTGAGCACGTCGATGCCGTTCTCCAAGTCCGGCAACTGCTCCCACTTCTGCGCCGACGTCGTCGTGCCGCC
This sequence comes from uncultured Planctomycetaceae bacterium, assembly GCA_964472545.1. Classification (GTDB taxonomy): domain Bacteria; phylum Planctomycetota; class Planctomycetia; order Pirellulales; family Thermoguttaceae; genus CAYYNP01. The sequence goes on from CAYYNP010000013.1 coordinate 69,076, forward strand.
GGCGCGTTGGCTATGCAACTCGAACGCCAGGTCCCACGAGTCGTCCGGCGAGGGCCAGTAGAGCGGATCGCCTGTCTTGTAGACGTTGGCCATGGTCGCCAATGTCATGTGCACGGCACTGTCGGCCGGCACGAACGTCTGGCCGCCGTCGACGCTCAATTCGGTGAATACGTCGAAGAAACTATCGATCCGGAAGCCGTCCGAGGTCGGCGTGATCGTGTGCGCTCCGACCGATGCGAGGCGCGGATCCTCGCGGATGATCACGCCCGGCGGCAGGTGCTCGCCGGAAAGCGACATCGAGACGATCTCCACCTCGAACGTGGCGTCGTTGCTGCCCGGCTCGGTGAGGTTGGTCAGATTGAGGTTGACGTCCACGTCGACGAACACGTCGAAGAACGAATCGCCGCCCACGGCCCCAATGCCCCCTATGCCCCCCCCCCCCCCCCCCCCCCACACTTACCCGAAGACCTCGAAGAACGCAAACACGTTGGCCCGCCCCTGGAGGCCGTCGCGCCCGGCGCCGGCGCAAGGATCGGCTCGGCCGAATCCGCACTGACCAGCGACAGGGCAACGATCTCGGTCTCCACGGTCGCAAACGAAACCGGTCCCTCCGAGATGTAGCCCGATCCGGCCACCGGGAATGCGTCGCTGGTGGAAATCACCGGCGTGGTCGGCGTCAATGAGGGCGCGGTTGGGCCATAGATCACCACCGCGTCGTCCGGGGCCTGCGAATTCGGGTCTCGCGGAAGCGTCTTCCAGCCGAACGGATGATCCACCGTCGTGCCGTCCGGATAGACGGCCGAGATGCTCAGCCAATAGATTTCGTTCCTGGCCGGGTCCTGGAAGAACCATTGGTCCTCGGCCAACGTCTGGTCGAAACGGAACGTGGCCTCGTAGGTCTCGTTGCGCGGGTCGAAGTCCCAGCCGACGAACTGGCTGGTGGTGCTCGTCAGATCCTGTTCCCAAACGACGCGTCCCGGACGGCTGAAGTGCGTCAGGTCGCCGACCGGCACGTCGGTCCATATCGCCGCATGGAAGGCCTCCGGCAGCGGCGGTTCTGCGACTTCATTTGAGCCGACGAACGAACCCCACCAAGTCAGCCCGGTGATCGGATCCGGGTTGATGCAGAGAAAGTCGTCGGCCGCGATCTGCTCGCTGCCGAAAACCGACGGCTCATTCCAGCCAAGGAAGACGTTATCCGGCTGCGCTTGCACCGGCGGCTGGGCCCACTTGATCTCGCCGGTGATTTGAGGATCGACCAGAATCTCGGCCACGTTGGCGGCGTGGTCTTCCGCCTCGAGTCCCATCGCAAGTTCCGGTCCGATCGACAACAGATGCCGCGCCTCGAGCGGTTCGAATCGCGACTGCCGCATCCGCGACGCCGACGCCGCCTTACGCCCTCTCTTGCCCGCAGCCTTACCCCGGGGGCTCGATGGTCTGGAGGTCTGCTCGCGTTTGCGTTTTGGTGAGGGACGACGACTGGGCTTCCGCGGCGACATGCGCATGATTCCATCCTCGTTACAAGCTGGTGTGAGCGGACGCCCCGACCAAGGCGCCCGGCAGAGAGAAGCAGGACCACGACCTCCGTCTCCACGGCGCCGGAAAAGAGACGCCGCAGACCTATTTTCAGGAATAGACTAGCTAATCGATGAATCTAGCAATCTTTTCCGGTTTGTCAATGAAATTGTCCAGAAACCCGGAATCAGGCGGACACCTTGACTCTACGGAGGGGGGCAGCACAATCGCTTCGTGGTTTCTACTGCCAGAACGCATGTCAGAGCGTGGCTAGCAGGGCGTCGATCGCCTCGTTTGCACCGCTCGGTTTCGCCGCCGGCCGGCTCGATCGCCCGGGCAGGTCGTAGTCGGGAAGCCATGCCGGAGCGAGGGAAGAAAGCTGCGGCGATGCTTCGCTTTGGTCTCCGACGGGCGAGAGGTCGAGCAGCGTCAGCGCGGTGAGGAAGTTCGTCTGGTTGTTGCGGGCCATCAACACGTCGGTGGTCGTCACGCGCTGGTCGCGGTTGTAGTCGTAAGGGAAGTTGATGGTGGCGGGGTTGAGGAAGTTGCGAGGGTTGTTTCGGGCCAGAAGTACGTCGGTGGGGGTGACCTGGGTGTTGGTCACCGAGTTGCCGGCCTCGCC
>CAYYNP010000014.1:0-67487 GCA_964472545.1 uncultured Planctomycetaceae bacterium
CACCGTGTAGCAGATGTCTTTGGTCCGGGTTTCGTAGACCGGCTTCATCACCGTGTAGCAGGTCTGGCGGGTCTTGGTTTCCCAGACCGGCTTGCAGACCGTGTAGTTGACCGTCCGCATGCAAGTTTCCCAGACCGGCCGGTTCACCGTGTAGGTGCATTCGCGGTAGCGGGTTTCCGGCACCTGTTTTGTGCAGGTGATCGTCTTGGGCACGCAGACTCGTTCGTAACAGGTCTTGTAGCAGGTGTATTGCTGCTTTTCGTAGACCACTTCTTTACAGGTCTTCATGACCGTGTGGCATTGCATCTTGCAACTGGCGTAATCCGCCGGGCAACACGCCGCGGGTTTACAGCAGCGGAGCCTTGCCGCGCCACAATACCCGGCCTTCGCCTGGCTGGCCACCAGCACTAACAGCGCCGCTATGCCCAGCGGCACCACCATCCTCTTTCTCATCTTTCGCCTCCTTCAAGCACCACAAGGAAAGGATCGGGCTGGTCTAACAAACGGAGCCCATCAAAGGGTTATTCGTCCGGCGCACTCAGCTTACGTTAGCTAGAATGCGTAAATTACCTAATCATCACGCACGATTCATCGCACGCGGACGACGCAATCTAGCGTATAGGTCGCCGGATATGAGTAGGTATCGACAATATGAGGCAATTGCTTGATGTAGAACATCTGCGTTCTTTGCGTAACATGCAGCATGTACGGGGAAATCCTCCGTGGTGCGGGTGAATGGGGGGGTACCTCGTGCGTTGGCCACTTGGCCTGCGCAAGGTTGTCCGGCGGCAGCGGTGCTGGCTTGCGGCGGTATGAAAGCCGGATGCACAGGAGGATCGGCCACGCCTGGGATGGGCCGTTGTCGGCCCCGCGGCGGCCGCCTTACGCACGGTGAAATCACCGTGGCGCCCGAGCAAATAGCCTGCAACACAGCCCGGCCGACGCGGCTGCCGCCGGAGACACCGATTTGAGAATTATTTTTTGACTTGCGCCCTGCGGCAACCTACGTAATCAGTAACGGTGTGTTCCAACTTGCCGGGCAGGATGCACACTGACCGTGCTCGGCGAGTTGAGACGCCACTGGCCGCACGGCCAAAGAACGAACGGCCGAAGCCGAGGGTTGGACAGGCCGTGCAAGGGGGCGGGTTTGGTTGCAGTTGAAACGCAGTTGCTTTCGGGGCGTCGAGGCACAATTCGTTTGACGCGAAAGGAAAGAAAATGACCAAGAGAATTCGCCGAAATGCTTTTACGCTAATCGAGGTGTTGATCGTCGTGATCATCATGGCGGTGTTGGCGGCAACGATCATCCCGCAATTCACGTCGTCTACCAAAGACGCCAGGGACAACACGGTTGCCTTCAACGTCCACACGATGCAGAACCAGTTGGAACTCTACAAGCAACAGCATCTGGAGAAGTATCCTCCCGTGGCAACTGTGGCTACGCTGCTGACGACCGCCACGAACGTCGACGGCGGTACCACCGGCGAAACACCCTACGGCCCCTACATGCCGGAAGTCCCGGCCAACCCCTATAATAACAGTAGGGACATCGTCGCGGTTGCGTCCGAAGGCACCGTGCCCACGGCCGTGGTAGCCGGCGGTGCGGGCTGGCAATACGACCAGTCGACCGGCCGCGTCTTCCCCAACCACGCCGAGTACGAGTTCCCGAGCGAATGAAAAGCCCGTGATGGCACGAAGGCCGTCTCTGGCAGTGTCAAACGACCTTAGGCCCCTGCGTTTCGGCGAACGCGAGGGGCCTCGTTTATTGGTGCCGTCTATTGGCAGGGCCGCCTCTCTCGCCCTGCCATAGTCGTCCTCTTGCCCTAAATTGCCGATAGGAATAGGATAAGGGGCATACCTCTGACGCCACTACCCGGTGGTGTAATTGGCAACACAAGGGATTTTGGTTCCCTCGTTCCAGGTTCAAGTCCTGGCCGGGTAGCTTTCGTAACCTTCTGTTATGAAGCGACTTACGATGGGTTTGCGCCCGCCGCGAGGGTGGAAATCCGAGCGCCGAGCCGCTCCCCTCCCAAGGCCGCACAGCAATCGATCGACGGTTGACGGCATGGTGGGGAGTTGGTAACGTAATGGGTTCGCTGTCTTGAACGGTCCAGGGCAGCGGGGAAGTTCAATCCGACCGAACATGCGGCCTAACGCCGGATTTCCCTCCGATGGGCGGGAACGAGCCGGTGTGCTTTGGTAGAGGAGTTGTCTCTTGGCTACGGTGTTGGTGAAGGAGTTGATTGAAGCGGGGGTCCATTTCGGCCATCGGGCCAGCCGCTGGAACCCCAAGATGCGGCCGTACATCTACGCCCGCCGGAATCTGATTCATATCGTCGACGTTCGCGAGACGATTCGCGGTCTGCTGCGGGCGCGGAAGTATCTGCAACGCGTGGCGGCCGGAGGGAGTTTGGTGTTGTTTGTGGGCACCAAGCGCCAAGCCTCCGACACGATCCAACAACAGGCCGAACGCTGCGGCATGCCCTACGTCAGCGACCGCTGGCTGGGCGGCACGCTGACCAACTTCCGCACGATCCGCAGCCGGCTTACCCGGCTGGAGGAACTCGAGGGCCTGCGGGCGAGCGACGAGATTTCGAGCTACTCGAAAAAGATGCAGTCGGCCTTAAGTCGCGAATACCGCAAGATGTTCCGCAACCTCAACGGCATCCGCACCATGAACCGGCTGCCGGAGTGCCTGGTGATCATCGATCCCAGGAAAGAGAAAAACGCCGTCCGCGAGGCCCGCAAACTTGGGATCACCTCGCTGGCGTTGATCGATACGGATTGCGATCCGGACACCATCGACCTGCCGATCCCGGGCAACGACGACAGCATCCGGTCGATCGAGTTGATCGTGAAGCTTCTGGCCGACGGTGTGCTGGCCGGCAAGGCGGCGTCCGGTGAGGCGAAAGTGGATCAGCCCGAGGTCGCCCCGCCGACACCCCCGTCGCCCGAAGCCGAGGCCCCGACCGGTCAGTAGAACCGTTTTCGGCACTGCTCTGCCGAACAGTGGGGCCGCCGTGCAGCGGGAGGCGGAGATACTGGGCGTCGAGGCGCAGGGCAGGTACTTCAACAGCGGCGCCGGCGGTCGGCACGCAACGGTCGTCGGCCGTGTACCGGGCCGTTTCAGATACGGCCGACCGGCTGGCTGCTTAAGACGAACACTTACACGAATCGAATACGGAAAACACGGGAGACGTTTTGATGGCAGAGATCACCGCAGCGGCGGTTAAGGGGCTTCGCGACGCGACGGGGCTGCCGATGATGGAATGCAAGAAGGCCCTGGTTGCCGCCGGCGGAGACATGGAGGCCGCCAAGGAGCAGTTGCGCAAGGCCGGCAAGAAGATGGAACAGAAACAGGCCGGCCGAGCCACCAAGGCCGGGCGGATCGCCGTCTATACCGACCCGGGCGCCGGCGTGGGGACAATCGTCGAGTTGAAGTGTGAATCGGCTCCGGTAGCCTCCAACGAAGAGTTCGTGCAACTGGCCAACGACGTGGCCCAGCAGCTCGCCACCGGCCCCGGCGCCGCGACGCCCGACGAGTTGCTCGCACAGCCGTCGCCGTCGAAGGACGGCGTAACGCTCAAAGAGCAATACGAAGAGCTGTACAACCGCATTCGCGAGAACTTCAACTTCGAACGCTTCGAGCGGATCGATAGCACCTGCGGCGGCTACGCCCACCACAACGGGGCCGCCGGCGTGATCCTGCAGATCGAAGGCGGCAACGCGGAGTTGGCCAAAGACATCTGCATGCACGTCGCCGCCATGCGCCCCGCCGCCATGGCCCAAGCTGATCTCGATCCGGCGCTGGTCGCGAAGGAACGCGAGATCCTCGTCGAGCAGGCCCGCCAGTCGGGCAAGCCCGAGCAGATCATCGAGAAGATGGTCGACGGGCGGATGCGCAACTTCTACGCCGAGCGTTGTCTGCTCGAGCAGGTCTTCGTCAAGGCCGAAGACGGCAAGACCACCGTCGGCCAAACGGCCGAGGCCGCCGGGATGAAGCTCGTGCGGTTCGTCCATTGGGAACTCGAAAAGGAGTAGCAGAACCCATGTCTGATGACGGCTCGTCGGCGGCTCCGTCGCCGTATCGTCGGGTGGTATTGAAGATCTCCGGCGAAGGTTTCGTCCATCCGGGCGAGCGCGGCATCGCCATGGACGCCGTGTTGCACATCGCCCGGCAGACTTACCAGGCGGCCGGGCACGGTGTGCAAATCGCCATCGTGATCGGCGGGGGGAACATCCTCCGCGGGGCCCAGTTCACCTCGGGCAACTCCGCCGTACACGAAGCCACGGCCCACTACATGGGCATGCTGGCCACGGTGATGAACGGCCTGGCCCTGCAAGACGCGCTGGAGTCGCTCGGCGCCGACACGCGGCTGATGTCGGCCATCCGCATGGACGGCGTCGCCGAGACCTACATCCGCCGCCGCGCCCGCCGCCATCTGGAGAAGGGCCGCATCATCATCCTGGCCGCCGGCACCGGCAGCCCGTTCGTGACCACCGATACGGCTGCCGCCCAACGCGCGCTGGAACTCGAAGCCGACGCCCTGCTGAAAGCCACCCGGGTCGACGGTGTCTTCAGCGACGATCCGGAGAAAAACCCCCACGCCGTGCTCTACGGCGAGTTGAGCTACGACGACGTCCGGCGGCAGAACCTGCGGGTGATGGATCAGGAGGCGATCGCCAAGTGCATGGAATACGCCATGCCGATCCGCGTCTTCAATTTCCGCAAAGACGGCAACATCGAGCAGGCAGTTCTCGGCCAGCGCGTGGGTACGTTGGTACACCGCACAAAGGAGTAACGTCATGAGCACAGACGAGATCCTTTTCGACGTCGAAGAGAAGATGGAGAAGGCCGTCGCCCATCTCAAGGGCAGCCTGGCGGGCATCCGCACCGGCCGGGCCAACCCCGGGCTGGTCGACTCGCTGAAGGTCGAGGTCTACGGCTCGCTCACGCCGATCAAGCAGGTGGCCACCGTCGGCGCCCCGGAGCCCACGCAGATCGTCATCCGCCCTTACGACCCGGGTACGCTCAAAGACATCGAAAGAGCGATCCAGGCCGCCGATCTGGGGCTGAATCCGCAGAACGACGGCCGCCTGATCCGGTTGACCGTTCCGCAGCTCTCCGGCGAGGTCCGCCGCAAAATGGTCGGCCGCGTGAAGGAACTTGCCGAAGAGGCCAAGATCGCCATCCGCAACATCCGCCGCGACGGCAACAAGAAGGCCGACGCCGGCGAAAAGGCCAAGGAACTCTCCGAAGACGATCGCGACGACGTGAAGAAAGAGATCCAGGACCTCACCAAGGACTACGAGTCGAAGGCCACCAACGCGGCGAAGGCGCGGGAGAAGGAAGTGCTTGAGGGCTAAACGCCTTTGCATCGGGGCCACGGGCGTCTTGTAGCCGAAGTCGCCAGACTTTGGCCGTCTCGGCGCTAATCTCGACTGCAAGGCACAAACGATCGGTCGACAGGGGGCCTTGGGGGTCAGGTCGCGAATAGTGAATAGCACCGACCACGCGTGACACCATCAGTCTCTATTCACTATTCACGGCCTGACCACATGGTCCGATCCGGCGAGAACGGACAAATGCGTGAAGACCTAATTGATGTGGTTCGTAGGCTCCGTCGGCACGATCGGTCTATTTGTGGTGACGCGCCGGCCTGGATTGTTATCAATCTTGCCGATCATCTCGACTCATTCTTGAAGGAGAACGAGAACACTGACAGGAGACAATTGGAGGCTCGGGTTGAGGCGTTTGCACTCGGAGGTATTAAGCATGTTGCGGATAACTGCGGGTGCGAGTGTGATACTCTTCTCCATACGCTTGGTTCGTTGAGGAAAGCGGCTAGCCCCGATAATCTTCCACATTAGGCTCTGGGCGAAGGGGCGAAGAAGCCATCCGGAGAAGAAGAGGAGGTGGGAGTCTCTTCGGGAAATACTCCCGCCCGCTTCTCTTCCCCGTAGGAGTGACCGGTCCGACCGTACGGGCCAAAGTCTGAGCGACTTCAGCGACGGAGTACATCGTCTCTTACGGCCCGGCAAACCCGGTGTAAAGCCCGCCGTAATCGGTCGGATACGGCACTGGCTCGGCGCCCGGCATATCGACGCGAGGTTTGGCAAGCAGGATGTCGCGGGCGCCTTCGATAGCGGTGAGCATCTGCCGATAGGCCGCGTCGTCGGTCGAGGGGAACCGGGCCTTCTCGTCGTCGCACAGCCCCCCGGCCGACTTCGCCAGATTGGTTTGCAGCACGCGGCTGTAACGGGGATGCGTCAGATTCACGTCGCCGTCGGACGCCCGCAGGTTGAGTTCCCGCAGCGTGCCGTGGATCGGTGTGCCGGCCCAGGCGTCGCGGGAGCCGGGGGTGCCGGGGCGGGTGTTGTCGTAGGTGCCGTAGTAGGGACAGTTGGCGTCGATCCAGGCGTAGATCCGCCGTCGGCCGTTGTCGTCAACGTGTACCTCGCCGTGGCCGTCTTCGAGATACTCCGTCAAGCGGCTGACGTACGAGCCGGTCGTCAGCGGCCGCAGGTTCGCGGTGGGGCCCTGGTTGACCCAGATGAAGTGGACCAGCTTCTTCGCCAGCATTTGCTCGTAGGCCATGTTGAAGTAGCGGGTTTTGTCGTCGCTCAGATCCAACGCGCCGTCGGGCTCCCGGCCGCTGTGGCACGACACGCAGTACTTGTCCAACACCGGCTGCACGTGTTTGACGAAGTCGACCGGCGCGGCGTCGCCCCACGGCGGCGGTTCGATCTCCGACGGCCGCCGGCCGGCGGCCAACGTCGAGCGGCTGGTGGCCGTATCGCTGCGCGGCTCGTGACATCCCACGCAACCTTGATGCTCGCCGGGCATGATCTGCGTGACCGAGCCCATCCGCGAGAGCTCCTTGCCGTCGCCGTCGAGGGCCTCAAAGTAGAGTTCCACGCCGGCCGGTGCCTTGAAGTAGGCCGAACCGTCGGCCTCGACCGGCACGGTGCCGAAGCTGGTCTTAACGTAATACGATCCCCGGCCGACCAGCGGATCGTGGTCGTAGACGCGCTGGCCCCGCATGTTGCAGCGTTTCGGGACTTGTGTGAGCAGGCGGATCGCCTTGACCTGGCCTCGCTCGATGCCGTCGTCGAGCAGGCCCTGGTAGACGTCGGAGACGAAGTACGTGCCGTAGTTCAACTCGGAATCGACGACCGAGGGGATCACGTTGGGACGTTTACGCACCGCCAGCGGGACCGGGTTGAAGCAGGAGATCTCCGCGTCTTCGAAGACGCTTGTCCGCTCACCCTGCGGGTTCAGGGCGACGATCCGATATCGCTTCGGGCCGTCGCCCGGCGGTCCGCCGTAGGACGCCAGAAAGAGGTCCTCGCCGACCGGATAGGGGTCGCGATAGGCCCAGGTGTATTGTTTGTCGCCCGGGCCGCCGCCGGGGCGATACTGGCGGCTGGGAACGTATTCGTATTCCGGCGTGAGGTTCGTCAGCCCTCGCAGGTCTTCCACGCCGTATTGCGGATCGATGATCCCCACCGCCCCGACCGGATTGCCGTGGTGCGGGCCCAACGTGCAAAGCACCTTCTGGGTGCCGGGGATTTGCTTGGCCTGCCAGAAGACGTTGGGGTTGGTGACCGTGTTTCCGTAGAACAGCCGCAGCCGCGTGCCGTCGGGGTTGATCGTCCAGAGGCTTTGCAGGTCGAAAAGGCTCTTGTCGTTGTATTCCCAACGCATGAACAGGATCGACCCGTCCTGCATCACGTACGGCGACACGGCGGCCAAGGTGCTGAAATCGATCCGCCGCATGTTGCCGCCGTCGGCGTCCATGGCGAACATGGCCGAAGAAAGCCCCGGCTGACACATCGAGTAGCTCTTGCCCCGGGTCGAGGCGAAGGCGATCCGATCGTCGGGCAGGTAGATCGGATAGACGTCGTGGAAGCGGCCCCGGGTGATCTGCCGCAGGCCGCTGCCGTCGACGTGGATCTCGAAGACGTGGAAGGAGTCGATGTTGCGTTTGTAGTTCGGCGTGCAGCCGGCGCGCTCCTTGGCGGTGGGGTCCGGCTCGAACGACTCGCCCGGCTCGATCGCCATCCAGGAGAAGAGCAGCCGCTTGGCGTCGAAGGAGGCGCTCATGTCGAAGACCACGCCGTGGTCGCGGCGGAAGATCTCTCGCGGCGTCCGGTCGGGCTGGGCCGGGTCGTAGACGTAGATCCCTCCGCCCGGCTGGTAGACGTTCCAGCAGTAGATCGTGCCCACGCCGAAGGGACGCTTCAGGTGATGCCGCTTGACCAGCGCGATCGGCGGGCAGTTCTCGGCGACGGCCTGCTGGAGCGTCGCTTCTCCGGCCGACACCATCGCGGCACGTTCGGTGCCAAGAGCCGCCGCCACGAGCAGCGCGAGAGATAACGCCTTGCGTAGGTCCGGGTGCATGTCGATCTCCTGTGTGCGTAAAGTCATCGCACGCTCGAGGAGGGCCTCACCGTCGTTAGGCTACTCGTCAGCTTCGTCCCCGGGATCTTCGGGCGGCTCTTCGTCGGGCTCGTCGATGATCTTCTTCGGCTCGTACGGGTGGTCGCGTTTCCGCAGCACCTTGGCTTCGAGGATCTTGTCCGGCTGCGGGCCGCCGGGTTGGTCGGGATCGCGGCGCTGCAACTTCGCCAACACGTCCATCCCCACCGTCACGCGGCCGAAGGCTGTGTGTCGTCCGTCGAGGTGGCTGGTGGGGCCGAAGGTCAAGAAGAACTGCGAGCCGCCCGTGTCGCGTCCGGCATGGGCCATGCTCAACGTACCCCGGAAATGCCGCCTGAAGTCCTCTCGGTAGCACTCGCAAGGGATGTTGTAGCCGGGCCCGCCGCCGCCCGTGCCGTCGGGACATCCGCCCTGGGCCATGAAGCCGGGCAACACGCGATGGAACGTGAGGCCGTCGTAGAAGCCCTTCTCGATCAGCGAGATGAAATTGGCCACGGCCTCGGGGGCCTGGTTCTCGAACAGCTCGATCTGGATATCGCCTTTGCTGGTCTTCAGCAGCACGCGGGGCAGGTCGTCGGCCTGGGCCTCGGCGGCACGAATCGCGAGTTCCTTCTTCCAGTAGGCCTGGTAGTCGGCCACCTGGGCCAAATAGCGTCTTCCCGACTGGCCGATCGATTCGTCTTCCGCGGCCGCCTTGAGATACTTCGCGGCCAGGTCGAACTGGCACGCATTAAACGCCGCGGAACCTGCCAGATCGTAGATTCCCGGCTGTTTGAATCCCCCGGCGATGAGCAGTTGGGCCAAGCGCAGCGCATCCTCGAAGTCGTCGGATCGCATGCGAAGCAGCATGACCTGCTTCATCACCTCCGTGACTTTCTCGTTCATGTTCGGCGCGGCGGCGTAGAGTTTCTCGGCCACCTCGAACAACCGCGATTGGATTGGCAACCCTCCCTCGCTCAGCTTACGCAGCCGGGCCATCAACGCTTCGCGCTCGTCCGGTTTGGCCGCTCGGTATTCCGCAAGGGTCTTGTCGAGTTGCTCGTTGAGCGCTTCGATCTGCCCCATCAAACGGTCGAATTCGGCCTGGTCGGCACTCGGTGCGGCGGTCGGCGCGGCAGCCGGCTCGGCAGCCGGCAACGACGTGGGCAATAGCGCGATCGCGGCCAGAAACAACGACCAAGACAGACATCGGCGTACGGGACGCGACATGACGGGATTCCTAACGGTTGGGGGGGTGGCTTTCGTGGCGTAAGCTTCCAGCTTGCGTTTGAAGTTGTGTCTCAATTGGCAAGCAAGATGCTCGCCCCACTTCACTAGTTCGGCGGGGGCGGCGGCGCGTTTCTGTCGGGCAACGTGGCCGGCGAGTATTCGTGCTCGCGCTTGCGAAGCACCTTGGCTTCGAGGATCTTGGTGGGCGTGGGCAGGACATCGGCCTCGCCAGGGGCGGGTGGCTCCGGCGGGGGATCGCGGCGCTGGAGACTCGACAACACGTCGAGCCCGTCGATCACCCGGCCGAAGACCGTATGCTGCCCGTTGAGGTGTTCGGTCGGTACAAACGTCAGGAAGAACTGCGAACCGCCCGTGTCGCGTCCGGCGTGGGCCATGCTCAGGGTGCCGCGGAAGTGCAGCCGGCGATTCGGCTGGTAACATTCGCAGGGGATCCAGTATCCCGGCCCGCCGCCTCCGGTGCCGTCCGGGCATCCGCCCTGGGCCATGAAGCCGGGCAGAACGCGATGGAAGCCCAGCCCGTCGTAGTATTTCTTCTCGACCAGCGAGATGAAGCTGGCCACCGTGTTGGGGGCCTGGTCTTCAAAAAGCTCCAACGTGACGTCGCCCCGGTCGGTCTTCAGCAACACGCGGGGAAGATCGTCCGCGGTGGCTTCGGCCTGGCGGATCTTCTGCTCCTCATCCCACGCCGTGCGGTAGGGATCGGGGAAGCTGAGAAAATCCTTGATCAGGCTGTCGACCATCGTGCCTCCGGCGCCGACCGGGATGCCCTCGCTGGCGGCCGTCTTCAGGTGCTTCTCGGCGGCGTCGAAATCGCCGGTGACGAACGCCGCGATGCCGGTCGGCTCGTAGATCCGCATGTCGGGGCACTTGTGTTCGATCAACAGGCTTCCCAACCGCAAGGCTTCTTCGTAGTTGTCCGACTGCAGCGAATAGACTCGCGACCGCACGTGGCCCAGCAACACGTCGACCAGCAGTTTGGTGATTTCCCGATTCTCGTTCGGCGCTTCGGCGTAGGCCCGCTCGGCGGCGGCGACCAGTTTCGGCGCCATCGCGTCGGATTGGGCGATCAACTCGCGCCACTTGCCGCGGATTTCCTCTCGCTTTGCTGCGTCGGCGTCGCGGAACTCGACTTGCAGGTTTCGCAAGTCGGCCAGCGTGGACTTCCACGAGGTCAACACTTCCTCGAACGCGGCGGCCTCCGGGCCGGCCGCCGGATCGGGGGCCGCCGGATCGGGGGCCGCCGGATCGGGGGCCGCCGGATCGGGGGCCGCCGTTTCGTCTTGGGCCGTGACGACGCAAAATGGGATCAGCAACAGCAACGATGCCGCCGCCAGCAATGCTACGACTCGCATGTTCGTATTCCTCAACATCATGAACGGACAACTCGCTTCTTCAAACCCGGCAAACCGGGCCGGCCGCAGCCTTCCCGTACCGCTTACCGTACGGTAGCATATCAGATGGTATTATCCAACCCGGGGGACCCGCCGGACGATGACGGCCAGAAAGCGAAAACCGCCAAGAAAGTCCACCGCAAAGTCCGCCGGGAAGCGATCCGGCGGGCCGCCGGGCGGCGATTCGGTCCGTCCGGTGGGGCTGCGGATCATCGGTGGGAAGTTTCGCGGCCGGAAACTGCTCTACGGCGGCCGGCGACGCGTACGGCCGATGAAACACCGCCTGCGCGAGGCAATCTTCAACCTGATCGGGCCGTCGATCCGCGGGAAACACGCCGTCGATCTCTTCGCCGGAACCGGCGCCCTGGGACTCGAAGCCCTCAGCCGCGGCGCCGCCCGGGCGACGCTCATCGAACAGCATTTCCCCACCGCCGCGATCATTCGCCAGAACGTGGCCATCCTGGGCGTCGAGGACGCGATCGAACTGGTCACCGCCAGCGTGTTCGTCTGGCAGCAGCGAGGCGGCCGCGTGGGGCCGTTGCCGTGGGTCGTCTTCTGCTCGCCGCCGTACGACTTCTACGTCGACCGCACCGAGCAGATGCTGCGCCTGGTCGGCGGCCTGATGGAGTCGGCGCCGGACGAGAGCATCTTCGCCGTGGAATCCGATCGGCGATTCGACTTCACGACGTTGCCGGCCAGCGACGCCTGGGATGTTCGCACGTACGCGCCGGCCGAAGTGGGGGTGTATCGCAAGGCGGCGGATTGAGAATCTGCCTCCAAGCGGCACCCGCCCGCCAACGTGCATCACTCCGCCGGCGGCGCCGGTGGCTCGGCGAAGTATTCGCGCAGCGAGAGGCTGAAACCGGGCAGCACGTCACCGCCGTCGAGCGTCTGCGGTTCGCCAAGCACGGTCGTTTGCTCGGCAGCGGTGAAGACGTGTACTTCACGCGGCTCCGGGTAGATGTACCAGACGAGCCGCACGCCAGCCGAGAAGTAGTCCACCAGCTTCTGGCGCATCTCCTCAGGTGTGTTCGACTTGCTGATCACTTCGATTGCCAAATCTGGCGCGAGGCCGGCAATCGGCTCGCGAGGGACTCGGCGCTGCGGTAGTCGGCCCCACGAAACAAAGGACAGATCCGGGATGCGTACCAGCCCTGGTGCCAGCCGCATCATACCGTCCGAACCCGCGAGGATCCCGAGTTGTTTCTCCGCGACGTAGTTGCCGAGCAATCGGCCCAGCAGCAGCGCCAAGTACGACTCATAGTAACCCACGGTCTTCTCCACTAAGACGCCATCGATCAACTCGTACAACCGGTCCTCGCGATCGTGAATCTCGATCACGTCGCGTTCGGTTGCCGTTCCCGGGGCGGGTTGATATCGTATGCGGTGAAATGGCACTGCCCCGAAACGCTCGAACAGATCGGCGATCGTCCAGCCGTCGGTGGCACGCTCGGCAACTTGTGACATGGGAACGTTCTCGGCACAGATTCACGGCACACGGCATAGGGGACGCAGCGCCTACACCCTATTATCCCCACGCCAAGCGGTGCTGGCAAGCCTGAAAGGAGCCTCCAGTGGACGTACACAACATCGATCAGGTGCCGGCTTTCACCACCAAAGACGGCTCCGAGATTCGGGAACTGCTGGCACATCGCAACTCGTGCATCGTCAATCAGACGTTGGCCGAAGCCCGGCTGCCCGCCGGCGGAAGCACCGAGCCGCATCATCATGTCCGCACCGAGGAGATCTACTACGTGCTCGAAGGCAGCGGATCGATGCGCATCGGCGACGAGGCGCGAGAAGTCGGCCCCGGCGACGCGATCGCGATTCCGCCGGGTGCCACGCATCAGATCACCAACACCGGCACGTCTACACTGCGGTTCCTCTGCTGCTGCGCCCCCGGCTACGAGCATGAGGATACGGTGTTGGCAGATACGCCGCCCGACGCAGCCGGCGGATCCTAGGATTCGTGTTCTCGTGCTCCACTGCCAAACTGTTGTGTCACGCCCCCCGTCGTGACGCCACTGGAATTCACGGTTCACCGAATCGCTGCAAACGTCCGATCAGTTAGATACGGACCATCCGCTACTCTGACGACCATTTCGGGGGGGTCGAATGCGTTTTCGAGACAGTACTCTGCCGCGCATCTGCGCGTTGTCGATTATGTTTGGCGTCGCGGCGAGCCCACGGTGCCTGCCGGCGGCCGGGGCGGAAGACTGGGCCACGGCTGAACCACGGGCGCCGGACGTGCCGTCGTTGGTGCATGGAATCGTCCCCCGGGAGGAAGTCTTCGGGCAACCGGACGGCCTCGCCATGCACTTGCCGCCGTTGCCCGAGCCGGCACCGCTTCCGCCGACGAATGACCAGGCACGCCCGGTTGCGGTTCCGGTCTGGCAGGAGCCCGTCGCGTTGCTGCGGCGCCTGGACGATCTCTCCGAACAGACCGCTTCCAAACCGGCACGCGTGGCGGGGTGGGCAAACGATGTGGCACGATTGGTGCGCCGGCTGGGACTGACGACGCAAGAGAACCCGGCGGCCGCTTCGGCCATCCTTGTCGAGTTGGATCGTCTGGCCGATCGGGTCGACGCGTTGGCCGCGTCGTCGGGCGGTCGGCGCGTGGCCGTCGAGTTGCAGCGTACCGGGTTTGCATTGCGGCGATGGCTGGCCGTGTGGGAAGCCTTGACGCCACTCAACGACCGAGGCACGTCGGCAGGCAAGTTGCGTCGAGTGGATACGGAAGAACTGGCTCGATGTCTCGACCGGCTAGACGCTATGCTGCGCGGATCGGAAAAGGCCTCCGCGTGGCACGAGTTCCTGTTGACCGATGCGCTGCGGGCGTGGCTTGCGTCGGACCGTTCGGCGGACGACCCGCTGCCGCCGACGCTCGCCGAGAAGCTGATGGCGCGGCTGACGTCGACTTCGCTGACGGCCGCCCAGCAGCGGTTCCTTGCAGCCGAGCCACTGGTTGGCCTCCGCGAGGAATTGGTGCGGGCGAGCGCCGCGCCGGTCGATTTGGCCGAGTTGGTCAAACGCCTGGAAGTCTACGAACAGACGGGTGCCCCGGGTGTTGCCCGATTGATCGCGGGCGATTGCATGCGGTTGCGTCTTTCGCACGACGAGTCTCGCCGCCGCCTGGCCGACCGGGTGGAAGCCAACTATCGCAACGCGAACTTGCGCGTGGCCGTCTCCGAAGAGTTACTGAACCGGCTCGTGCCGGATCGGCCGCCGGAATACGTGCGGGTGCGCGACAGCGTGGCGGGCGTGCCCGTCTACGGCCGCGCAATGACGTCGGCCGACGTAGGGATGCGGCTTGTGCCCGACGAGCATCGGGCCAGGCTGGCGCTGGAGGTCAACGGCCAGGTGGCGTCGCTGACCTCTTCGACCAGCGGCCCGGCCACGGTCACCAGCAACAGCCAGTCGACCTATGCAGCCAGCAAGCCGATGGAGATTGGCCTCGACGGGATTCGGCTGATGCCGACGGAGGTCCGCGTGTCGAGCCGGATGCGCATTCGCCGGCTGGAGACGACGCTCGACGCGATTCCGCTGGTCCGCGGGCTGGTGCGCGGCTATGCGCGGTCCGAACTCGACCGTCGGCAGCCGACGATGCGACGCGAAATCCGCCGCAAGGTGGCCGATACGGCCCGGCAGCAACTCGATTCGGAAGCCGAGCAGCAACTCGAGGCCGTCTCGCAGCAGCTCGAACGGCAGGTCGTGGACCCGATCGTGGCGATGGCACTTCAGCCGACGATGATCCACGCACGGACCACCGAGCGGCAGTTGACGATGCGGCTGCGGCTGGCCGGCGAAGATCAACTGGGCGCGCATACGCCGCGGCCGGTGGCGCCGTCGGACAGCCTGGCCGGCGTCCAGGTGCACGAGTCGGCAATCAACAACGTGCTGGGACGATTGCAGTTGGAAGGTCAAACGTTCACGATCCCCGAGCTTTCACAGCACATCGCCGCGCACCTCGATCGCTCGCCGCCGGAGACCGACCCGGACCACGAGGACGTGTCGATCACGTTCGCCTCGCAGGCCGCGGTGCGCGTGCGGCTGCAGCAGGATCGCGTTGAACTGATCTTCTCGATCGCCGAGTTGTCCAAAGGGCCGCGACGGTGGAAGAACTTTCGCGTGCGGGTCTGCTACCGTCCGGAAATGCACGGCAGCGACGCCGCCTTGGTGGCCGACGGGAGCGTCGAACTCTACGGCCGGCGGCTGGGTTTCGGCGCGCAGGTCGCGCTGCGGGCCATCTTCCTGCGTACTTTCTCGCCCCAGCGGCCGGTCTATCTCACGCCCGGGCAGATGGGCGCCGGCTCTGCGTGGTCCGATCTGGTCGTAAACCAACTGACCATCGCCGACGGCTGGCTGGCCGTCGCCTGGACGTCCAGCCGGCCGGAAATCCGCGCGGCGATGCGGCAGTGACGGCTGCTACTTCTCGTCTTCCTCCGGAACTGGGCCGAGCAGCTTCTCGAGCTCCGCGGTCAGTTGCGGCCCGCGAGCGCGGATCGAAACGACCTTGCCGTCTTTGCCCACCAGCATCATGGTGGGGATGCCCGTCACGCCATAATACTCGACCGTGGGGCTGGGGCCGTTGTCGCTGTAGAGGATGGTCCAGGGGATCTCGCGATCTTCGATAAACTTCTCCAGCGGTTCGCGGCCGCGATCGAGACTGATGCCCACGATCTCGAAGCCCAGGTCGTGGTAGGCCTTGTAGTTTTCGAGCATGTTGGGGATCTCGCCGATGCACGGACCACACCAGGTGGCCCAGAAGTCGACCAGCACGACCTTGTCCTTCGAGAAGGCGGCCCAGTCGAACGCATCACCGTCGAGCAGCGTGCCTTCGACCTTCATCTCCTTGCCGATGACCGTTAGCCGCCGTACGATGCCTTCGAGGCGTTTGGCCTTCTCGATGATCTCCGGGTTGTCGCTTTCGGAAAACGCCTTGGCGAAGGAAGTGTAGGCGTCGGCGGCCAACTCGGTGTTACCGGTCATTTCGGCCATCTGGGCGACGTTCATGGCCAGATCGACGTCGCCGACCTGAAGCGGGCCCTTGGACAAGAACTCCTTGACTTCGGCAATCGCCTCTGCGATCTTCTCGGGGACTTCTTCGCGAGGACCTCGCATCGCCTCGCGAAGCCCTCGAAGGATGACGGCGCCGCGGACTTGCCGGACGAGCGTCGGCAGATTGGCCTTCCGGAGCCGTTCAGCCAGCGCGTCGAGGTCTTCTACCGATGTGGCAAACATGGTCTTCACCTGGACCGCCATCCGGCCCGAGGCCTCGTTCGGTTTTCCGTCGAGGATCTTCTCGGCCGCCTCTTGCATCGCCGCGATGGCCTTGGTGCGGGCTTCCGCGTTGGGTGGACGTTTATTCAAGATCCCCTGGATGAACTCGGCCAATTCGGCCGGCGTTCCGTCGGGCACGGCGTACGGGTCTTCTTCGGGCTCGGCCGGCGGGTCCTCGGCCGGCGGGTCGGCGGGCTCTTCTGCGGGGGGATCGGCAGGATCTTCTGCCGGGGGATCGGCCGCCGGCGTCTGGGGCGCTGCCCAAGCCATCGCCAGGCACAACAGCAGAATCAACATCCAGCAACGCTTCAGTTGCATGAGCATCTCGGTTTCCTCTTCAATTGGAAGGATACGGTGGGAAGGTCTTGTTTAAGGGGGGACAGCGTCGGGGGAGCGGCGCCGGGGAGATCAGCGATGATGGAACTTGCAGATCAACTCCCAGGCCTCTTCGGCCGTTTCGGCAAAATGAAACAGATCGAGGTCTGCGTCGTCGATCGTTCCTTCGTCGGCCAAGAACTCGAAGTCGATCAGCTTCTGCCAGAACTCGCGGCCGAACATGATGATCGGAATATCCTGCATCCGACCCGTCTGACGCAGCGTCAGCGCATCGAACAGTTCGTCGAGCGTGCCGTATCCGCCGGGAAACGCGACCAACGCCTTCGCCCGCAGCAGGAAATGAAATTTCCGCATGGCGAAGTAATGGAACTGGAAGCAGAGTTCCGGGCTGATGTAGGCGTTGGGCTGCTGCTCCATCGGCAGGCGGATGTTCAGCCCGATCGATTTCGCCCCTACGTCGTACGCGCCGCGGTTGGCCGCCTCCATGATACCTGGGCCGCCCCCGGTCACCACCACGTACTCGCCGTTCTCCTCGCCTTGGCACTCCTGGGAAACCAGCGCGCCAAATTGCCGGGCGAGGTCGTAGTAGCGGGCTTTGGCCACGATCCGCTCGGCCCGGGCCACCGTACGCTTTCGTCGCGGGTCGTCGGGCGTTTCGGCCAGGCGGGCTTGGGCCCGTTCGAGCTTCTCTTGGGCTTCGGCCGGCTCCACCACCCGGGTGCCGCCGAACACCACAATCGTCGAGCGAACGCCCTGCTCGCCGAATGCTAGCTCCGGTTTGAGCAATTCCAACTGCATCCGCACCGGCCGCAACTCCCGACTGGCCAGGAAGTGTACGTCCTTGTACGCCACCCGATAGCTGGGCGACTGCATAATCCGTTTGAGGTTCTCGGCAGGGGTCTGGTCCGTCATACGACGCGCTCCGGCAGTTGGCTGGTACGCCGATCGGCAGGGAATCCGACCGTACGGCAATCTGAGACAGCCTAACGCCATTCTATGGCAATGGCAAGGCGCCGAGGGGTACTGGCGGGGCGTCTATCCCCACCAGTAAGGACGAGAGAGAATCCACGCCAGTGTGGATGGGAGCATCCACTGGAGAACCGAAAACTGGGCCGCCCGCGGATTCAACCGACGCAGCAGCTTTCCCAGCAACCACGCCACCAGCGCAGTCAGCGAGACGGCCACGGCCGCCAGCCCTCCAAGAATCAACCCCACCGAAACGGCCGCCAGCACAACGCCCGCGCGGTCCTTCGAGGCAGTGACAACCGCAATGCCCCCGCCGATCAGCAGGCCGGCCGCCGCTCCCAATGCCAGGCTCGCCGACGTCGCCAGCCGTCCTTCCCACTCCGGCAACGCGAGCGTCGGGTGCAGGTGCAGCCATATCAGCGGGGCCAACGCCCCGCCTGTGATCGCCGCCAGGAAGAGCCGCTTGGGCGCGGCATGGCCGTCGTGGTGGATCAGCGCGGCCGCCAGCAGCGTACACAGCAACAGCAGGTGATAGCCGCAGGTGCCCAGTTGCCGCGTCCACGTCGTCAGCACGTCGGCTGCCTGTTCGCCGGCACCGGCCGCCCCCGCACCGGCAGTCCCAGCCTCGGCCATCAGCACCTCGACCGCGCCCACCAGCAGGAACATCACGGCGGTGACCGTCTCCACGATCGGATACCGGGCCGAGATCCACACGCTGCAATCGCGGCAGCGGCCGCGCAGCGCCAGCCAACCGAAGATCGGCACGTTGTCGTACCAGCGGATCGGCTTCTTACAGGCCGGACAATGCGAGCCCGGCCAAGCCAAGTTGATCCCCGCCGGCAGCCGATAGACCACCACGTTGAGAAAGCTGCCCACCGCCGAACCGAACGCAAACAGCCAGACGCCAACGATCCAAGCGGCCATCTCGGGTGTTATGGCGGCAAGAGGCATAACGCGTTCCGCAGGAGAATCGATGAACGAGAGTAGTCACCAGGGTTTCTTACCGACGGTAGCCGAACTCGCCAGAGTTTGGCGCGCTCCCGACGGTAGCCGAACTCGCCAGAGTTTGGCGCGCGCCGCGTTGCTCTCCAAAGTCTGGCGACTTCGGCTACAGGGTAACCGATCCGGGCGACGGAGTCAGTAGCGCCGGCTATTGGTCCACAAGGCGTCAGACCACTCCGTGCAACGGCCCGCCTTCCGCGGCCAGGGCGTCGACCCGCCGGGTGACCTCAGGATCTTCGATCAGCGGCGGCGCGTGGTGCGGCTTGCTGCGGGCGTCGATCACCAGCGAACCGAGGCAGCCGAAGTGCTTCTCGGACGAAAGCGGCGCAATGCCGTAGACGTCGGCGGCCGGGTTGCTGCGGGTGAACGTGGTCCAGAGGAAGTTGTCGAGCGTTTTGGCGGCGAAGCGGCCGTCGTCGACGACAACGACCAGCGGAAAGCCGTTGATCGCCGAGTCGCGGTCGTACGCCGCACAGAACCGCTCGACGGCACGATCCGTGCCGTTTTCGCCCGCCTCGTACGCCGGCCCTTCGACGACCAGGATGCCCGGCAGAAAGACGCGTGGATCGCGGAAGCCAAGCGTCTCGGGCATGCCAACGCGGCTGTCGATAGCCACCGGCAACGTCCGCTGCGGCGGCCCGGCGGCGGCGATCACCAGTTTCGAACCCTCGTTGAGTTGGCCGGAGCTGTAGTCGAGCGTGTCGAGCGTGGTTCGGGTTTGGAAGTGGAGGTCGCGGCGCCAGTCGACGCGTTCGAGCACGTGACGGAGGAAGTCGGGCACGTGCCGGACGTCCAGATCGGGGTTGTCCTCGGCGGCGGCAATCAGCAGATACTTCGCCAGCGACAACTGCCCGTGGCCCAACAGGGCGTTGGCCAGTGTGAGCAGTTCGCGCGGCTGCCGAGGTTCTTCATACGGCACGTAACGCTCGCTGCCGACGGCCAGCAGCAGCGGATGCACGCCCGCCGCGTCGACCGCGTGGACCGCGTGTACGCCGGGAATCGCCTTGGGGATCACCGGCCCGACCAGTTCGTGGATCAACTGGCCGAAGATCGTGTCTTCCTGTGGCGGACGGCCGACGACCGTAAACGGCCAGATCGCCCCGGTGCGATGGTAGACCCGCTCGACCCGCATCACCGGGAAGTCGTGTGCCTGGCTGTAGTAGCCCAGGTGATCGCCGAAAGGCCCCTCGGGTTTCTGCTTGCCCGGGTCGAGATAGCCGGTGATGCAGAAGTCGGCCTCGGCATGCACGGCCGGCTTGCCCTTGCGGCAGATCATCGGCACCCGCCGCTGCCCCAACACTCCGGCGAAGGTCAGTTCGCTTACGCCCTCGGGCAACGGCATCACGGCGGCCACGGTCATTGCGGGCGGCCCGCCGACGAACACGTTTACGCGTAGCAGCCCGTTGCCCTGGATCGCCGCCGCGTGGTGCGCGGCGATGCCACGGTGGATTTGGTAGTGCATGCCCACTTCCCGATTCGACTCGTACTGCCCGCCGCCGAGTTGCACGCGATACATCCCCAGGTTCGCATGCCCCAGCCCGGGTTGCTCGGGGTCTTCCGTGTAAACCTGTGGCAAGGTGATGTAAGGGCCGCCGTCGTCGGGCCAGGACTTCAATTGCGGGAGTTTGTCGATCGTGGTCTCGTTGGCCATCACCGGTCCCCGCTTCACGCGCCGCGGCCGGGCGAAGCGGGCGTGCCAGGGTGTTTTCAGATACAACCGCGGGTGGCGCAGCAGATCGGCCGGATCGGCCCCCAAGGTGACCAGCTTTTGAAGTGGCTCGAGCGAATTGCGAAAGATATACCGCACGCGATCGATGGTGCCGAAGAGGTTCGAGACCATCGGAAACCGACAGCCGCGGACGTTGGTGAAGTAGATCGCCGGCCCGCCGGCACGAAACACGCGACGCTGGATCTCGGCCGCCTCGAGGTGCGGGTCGATCTGCTGCTCGATCACCAGCAACTGGTGCGAGGACTGAAGGTCGTCGAGGCAGTTGCGCAGGGTTCGATAGGCCATGGTGCAGCGGGGGAGGTCTTCTGGAGTGTGTGGCGCCAAGCGCTTTAGCACGTCGTTTGGCGGCTAGGAATAAACCACAGAGACCACAGAACTCACGGAGAAGAAGCGAAGGAAAAGGGCGATCGGTTAAGGGGAATCGGCAGGCTGCGTTCGCCTACTTCGACTTTCTTGCTTGGGAAACGTCTTTCGCGGCCGTCTTGGCCCGCTGTTTGGAAAGTTGGGCGAATCGCGTTGCCGGCGTGCGCACAATGCGTTTTGTCTTGCGGGGCTGGCTTCGGTTGTTGGTCATCGATTCAGGTGCTTCAGCAGGGAACGCATTGCAGCGGACAAGCGGCCGGGCACAGCCCGGCGACATGGTGCGTCGAGACGCACCCTACTCCTTGTTGCTTCGCAACCCCGACGCTTTTCCGACAAAGCGAAAGAAGTCGCAACGCCTATCGCGGAAAAGCGGCGGGGCCACCCAACCAATTCTCACCACTACCCACTGCATACTATCTACCGCCTACTCAATAAACCTCTTCACCAAAATCGCCTTCTCCACGTTGAGGTCTTCCCCGCGTTGGAAGCCGACGGGGATCGAGCGGTCGAACATGTAGAAGGCCCGATGCCGCTTGACCTCGCCGGTGTCGGCGCCAAGTTCCTGGCCCAACTGCATTCCGTCGGGGTGTTGCGGATCGACGCCGCCGGGCCACGCGGCGACCTCGAAATAGCCCACCGTGATCCACACCGCGTAGACGTTCGAGCGCGTGGTGGTCAGGTTGCCTAGCCGTTGCAGACCCTGGTAGCGGAAGTACGGGTTGCGGTCGGTGTCGTCGTAGGGCATGTTCGACTGGTGGGCAAACAGCGGCCGGTTGGTGCCCGGGCCACGGCGCAGCAGCGTTACGTCAATCTCGTTGGCCGGGCGCAATACGTCGGGGACCATCGACGCCCCGCCCGCCGAGCGGAACGGCCGGGCGAATCGCGACGGCGAGAAGTTCGTGTCGTCCATTTTCAGCATCAACGAGGCAGCCGTCTCCGTGCCGGTGGTCGTCGTGCTGCCGCCGCGCCGGCTGCGAATGAACCTTTGCCAGAAGGCGGGGAGTTGCATGGTTGTAGGAGCACCGGCCATCAGCCCCGCGAAGACCTCTTGGCTGAAGATCGTGTTGAGGTTGATCTTGCCCGGCTCGCGATAACGCGAGATGCGGTTGAACGGCGGATGGAACCAGTGGTCGCCGCCTTGGCACAATTCCGGGTTGGCGTGGACCGTGGTGCCGGTGAACCGCGAGGGGACGTGGACGAAGTCGAGGATCCGATGGAACTGCGGCGAGGTGCCCGCCCCGGCGGCCTTCGAGTCGAAGAAGTTCATCAGATGCGCAAACGGCGGACCTTCGGCGCCCGGGTTGTAGGCGTCGCGGGCTTCGCCGGGCCGAAGGATGTCGAAGTAGCGGGACCGCTCGGTCTCGTGGCGGGCCAACAGCTTCGACGACCGCAATACCGGCACCTGCAGCAACTCGTATTGGCTGATGTACGGCCGGTTGTTCCAGGTCAGCCAGGGGAACGGCCGCTGCGGCGAGCCCTTCACGAAATCACTGCCGCCGGTCGGCGGGCCGAAGTACTGGAAGTTGAGGTATCCGAGGCTGTGCCGCAATTCGGCGCTGAAGTGGTGGTTCTCCGCCCCGACGCCACCGCCACCGCCGACCGTCTTGGTCCGCGGCTCTTGCTTCCAGATATTGTTCTCCAGACCGTCGGCGGCGGAACTTTCGCCGCGTTGGCGGGAAGCGAAAGCCACCCGGCCTCCACCGCCGCCGAAATCGGGCTCCGGCTTCGAACTGGCGCCGTTGAACGCCGTCAGGTCGATCGGCATCGAGTCGATCGTGCGATAGGGGTTGGTCCGTGCATCGTAGGGTTGCGTCGGATCGGCCAGCCGCTGCAAGTGGATAATGCGGAAACCGGTGACGGTTTGGTTGCGGCCCAACAACTGCCAGGCGTCCTCGCCGCGCGCTTTGTCCAGCGGCATGTCGAGCGCGGGTTCATACTTCCCGCCGGCGCCGGCCGGCGGATAGGGATCGTCGATCGGCTCGGAAACGCTCAGCCGATGCGGCTGGTTGACGACCACGACCGCGGGTGGATGCACCTGGGCTGCCGGGGGCTGCGTGGAACTGTTGTTGTACACCATCGGCGCTCGGGAAACCAACTCGATCCGCCGCGTGCTGTTGTCGCCCGATTGGGCGCCGTTGCGCAGCCCGATGTACGTCGTCGGGTCGCCGGTGGCCGAGCCCGGCCCGATCACGGCGTAACGTCCGGCCGGCACTATGCCTGCTTGCCCGGACGCAAAGTAGTTCTGTTCGGCGTCTGTAGGCAACTGACCTCCGCCTTGCGGAACAAAATAGACGGCCCTCTCGATCCGCGGCCGCTTGGTGGGGTCCGGATCGTCGGGATCGAGTAGTTCCTCCGGGTCGCGACCCGCAGGCTGTGAGCTGTCGTTCTCGTCGACGATCGCCATCCGCCATACGGGCGAGCCGCCTTGGGCCTGGCCGAGAAAGACGCCGCCGAGGTACGAACCGCCGCCAAACTCGAACTCGCCGGCCGGGGCGTCCAGCGGCGACCACGGGTTGTAAAGCTCGACGAACAGCGAGCCCTTCGGCCGACGGACCGAGTCGAAGTCACGCTGCTGGTCGCCTTCCTCTTCTTCCTTCGGATAGTCGTCCGGGTTGTCGGGATCGGCCGGTTCGGCGGGCGGCTCGCAATAGCCGCCGATCTCTTCGTCGTCGGTCTGTCGGTCGTGGAAGGCCAGCGTCTCGCTGATCACCAGTTGCGGCCGCTCGCAACCCCACACGCGCCGCGCCGAACTACCGGAAACCGACCAGCCGTCGAACGGGTTCGGGTCGTAGTCGAAACGGGTCATGATCGAGTCGCGGTCGCGGAAGTCGACCACGTTGACCGCCCATTGCGCCACGTAGCGGGCGACCTCCTCATCGGAACCGAGTTGCGCCACCAAGTAATTCCGGTCCGCCAGCAGCATCACCAGCACGTAGAGATACCGGGCCTGCATCTGGCCGGGCGTGTAGGGGCCGCTGCCGGGGGTGCCCGTGTTGAGATGGTCGAAGGCGACCTGGGCCGTGGTCTGCGGGCTGTTGTAGACCGTGAGCATTTCGCCGCCGGCGTAAAACTCGGCCGGCTCATCGACGATGCCGTTGCCGTTGTCGTCGAGGCCGTTGCCCAGCGGGCGGTTGAGATTCAGCTTCCGTCCGGCGAGCATCTCCGGCGGCAGGAGTTGCCGCCAAATGGCCGGGTCGGGCGTGCGGGTACGCAACAGGTCGGTCAGATGATAGGCCCGCCGCGGAACGCGGTCTGCCTGGCCGTCGACCGTGAGCCGGGCGCTGATATCCGACGGCAACGCCAGCCCCGGGCAGGGCAGGTCCCAGCTCTCGCTGGTCAGCGCGTGGCGCGCGTGGTGAAGCGTGCCTTCGCCCAGCGCGGTCAGCCGCACGGGCAGTTGGGTCGAATCGACGTCGAACGGCCGCAACACCCGCTCCAATTCGGCCGGGCTGAAGGGGCTGTCGAGTTGTCCCAGGCTGCTGCCGCCGCGGGCCCGATCGATCGACAGGTCCAACTCGTAGGGATCGTCGGTGAACGAGTTGATCCACTCGGCCCCCATCAGCGCCTGGGGGTTGTCCATCGACAGGTAAAGCGGCCGGCCGCCCATGTCGAGCCCGATCGCGCCCAGCCCGTCCAGGCCGTAGGGCGTGCCGTAGGAGTTCTGTATCGACGAGAACGACGACCAATAGGTGCCGCCGTCGCCGCTGGGGTCGTTGCGGTACTCGAATTCGTCGTTCCAACTCAGCCGGTCGTCGAAGCCGGGCAGTCCCGGCCGCGGCGGCGTCTGGCCGTTGGAACCGTAACGCCCGAACATGTTGCCCATCACGGTGGGGCCGAAGCCGAGCAGCTTCGAGTAGATTCCCGCGGCCCGGGACGTGTCGTTGCCCGCGACTCTGGTCAACAACGGCCAGAGGTTGATCTCCGGCGGTCCGTAGCCTTGGCCGCGCGGCAGCATGGCCGAATCGGTCCCGCCGGCAAAGGCGAATCCGGGCAGCGGGGCCTCGACCTGAGTCGAAACGCCCTGGTAGAACTGCGACGTGGTTTGGGCCAGGGTGCCGTGGGCGTTGACGTTCAGCCGGCCGTCCATGTCGACGCAGAGGAACGAGACCAGCGGCTTGAACTGCCGGCCGTCGGCGGTCGAGCGGATCGGTAAGCCGACGTCGACCCAGATGCCGTCCATGAAGCCGTCGCCGTCGTTGTCGACGTCCCAGTCGTATTGGCCGAAGCTGATGCCGTCCCAAGCCGGATTGAACACGCCCGCGGCCCCCGGGTTGCTCCCGGTGAAGTTCGGGTGGTTGAACTCATCTTGCACGGGCCGCAACATGATCTGGCTCATCAACCCCTGCGGCATCCCGCCGCCACCTGCGCCCGACTGGTTCATCCAGTGCCGCACCAGCGACGGCCGGTGGAACGAGGGGATCGTGGCCACGCGGGCGATCTGGCCGGTGGTGGGGTTGCGGATGGGAATCTGGGCGGCCAGGAACATGTTCTGGAAGTCGACCGCGTCGTAGTCCTCATTGGCCCCGCCGAGCAACCCCGGCGGCAACACGTCGGGCGTGCCCACGAGCCCTTGCCAGCCGGGCAACAGCGCCACCGGTGTGTTGCCCTGCGCCGCCCCCGGGACCGAGAGATTCGTGCGTCCGGTGGACGGATCGAACCCCGCGCCGGTGCCGGCGAACGGCACGCCGTTGATCACGTAGAGGTTGCCTTGATGGGGCAGGCCCGTTTGCAGATCGGCCATCGTGGCCATCGGCGAGCCTTCCTTGAAGACGAACGCCTGGCAGCCACCTGCGGAACTGAGGCCCACGATCAGCGTGCTCTGGCCGCGGAAGGGGCCGTCGAGCATCGTCATCACGCAGCCCACGCGGTCCGACGGGTTGACGTCGCCGGTGATCATGAACTCGAAGAGCTGGCCGCCGCAGATCTGTTGCACGGCGGACATCTGGCCCACTTCGCGCGGCTTGTGACCGTAGATGTCTTCCAGCAGGCTGTGTACACCGACCGGGCTGTAGGAGCCGCGGAGGATGACCAGGGCCGCCTGGTGCAGGTCTTTGTCGGGCCATTCGGGGTATTGCTCGATGCGTTGGATCACCTTCGAGCTGCGCTCGGCGTGGCCGCTGAGCACCACGAACGCCACGGCCACCAGCCCGAACATGGCCAATAGCCCCATGATCACCAGCAACAGCACGCCGCGGCGCGAACGCCCGCGGCGGAGGCGCGCGCGGCGGATCCGCTGGGCGCGATCGGTGTGGCATCGGCCGGAGTGATAGTGGCTAAAATCGGATCGGTTGCGATGGGCTCTCATGTCCGTTCCTTCACTGCAAAACGTCGGTTTGCCCTAAGCCCGCTTAGCGCAGCAGGTCGCGGTCGACCTCGATCGTCGTGGTGTAGACGCCCAACACCCGCTTCAGCACCACCACGTCGGCGTTTGGCGAGGTCCAGTCGGGCCCCACGAGCGTCAGGTGCATGGTGGGGCTGGCGCCCGCGCTGGCTACGCGGTACCACTTCGCCTGATCTGAATTGGACAACATGATCCATTCGTCCTCGCGGATCTCGACCGGACTGCTGAGGATCACGCTGCCGCCGCCGTAGCCGCCGGTAAGGAACCGGTCGACGGACGTGTTCTGTACTACCTTGCGTTGCACGCCCGGATCGGTAATCCGATCGTGGCAGACCACCACCGAGACGGTGAACATCCGCCGCTCGGGCCACGGCAAAGGAGGCACTCGATTTGCTTCCGCCGGCGAGGAATTCACCGTAAGGAACCAGGAATAGTCGCCGATCGATTCGACCACGCGTTCGGTGATGTCGTCAGACGTACCCGCCGGATAAGGGCGGTATTGGCTGTCGGGGATCTCGAAGTTCAGATCGTCCTGGCAGCGAAAGATGGCGTCGGCGATGTCGTAGTTGAAGACGTTGCCGGTGGCCGGGTTGATCAACGAGATCCGCGGCAGGCCGCCGAAGTTGGTCGTCAATCCGTCGGCGACCCCCAGCGGATCGATCACGAAGGCGTTGCGGCCCGGCACGTCCGACCAGGTGTTCGGGTCGAGCATCCGGCGCACCCGGACTTCGCGCAGCGCCGCCCGGCCACAGGCTCCCGAACGATCGGCCCGGGCCGTCTCGACCACGGTGAACTTACCCACCGGTATCAGCGACACCAACCCCAGCAGCCCGAACGTCATCACGAAGATCGAGATCAACACTTCCATCAGGCTCACGCCGCGGCGCGCGTATAGTAGGCATCTCGCTCCGCGAGATGTCATAGATTGTAGGCATCTCGCTGGGCGAGATGTCACAGATTGTAGGCATCTCGCTGGGCGAGATGTCACAGCCGTCGGCGATTGTAGGCATCTCGCTGGGCGAGATGTCATGACGTCTCGCGGAGCGAGACGACTACTATTCTTGTGCCGACGATGCCTGGTCTGGGAACGCATCACGTTACCGTCCTCCCATGCTTTGGGCCTCGCGGGCGAATTGCCGGGCCTCGTCGACGTCGCGGGGGAATCCCTCGTCGTTGTTGTAATCGACGGCCATCTTGTTGGTGGTCACCAGGCCGCTGCGGGGATTGAGCGTCACCCAGAGACTGTTCATGTCCTGGTAGTTCTCTATGTCCTCTTGTGCCATCTTTCCGACGAGCAGGAAGATCGGGTCCAACCCCGGGTGAATCTCGCCGCCGTGGTAGACCCGCTGCAACGCCCCGTTGGACGAGAAGATGAAGTAGATGTCGCCCGACTCCTCGCCGAGGAAGTGGTCGTCGGTGCCCGAATACTGCAAGTCGATCACCGCGGAGGCGGGCAACTGCAACGGGTTGGCAAACGACTTGACCGGCTGGCGAAGCACCTCATAGGGCACGGGGGCCGACGGCATACCTTCCGGCCACGGCAGCATCTGTCCCTGGCGGACGTCGAGCGTCGCCGCCAACGAGCCGCCACCGGCGTTGGTGACCAGGTAGAGCGGCCCCTGGTGGTTGAATCGGATCAGGTCGCCGGGCTGGACCATCATGGGGTCGAAGCCGTCGTCCATGTTCACGCTTACCGTGGCCAGCTTCCCGTTATTGCCGGCAAGCTGCACGACCGCCCGGGAACTCATCGTGTCGCCGGCGTAGGGCGGCGGGACCTCGACCTGCTCGAGCAGCGTACACCGCAACGGCTCGCCCTCCATCCGCCGCAACACCACGCCACACGGCCGGCCCGTCTCCAACGCCACGCTGCGGGCCGAACTGAGGTAGACGTTGATCGCCCGGGCGGTCTCGCGGGTGCGGCGGCCGTCCATCATCGGCGCGATCGACGGCAGCGCCACGCCCAGCAGGAGCATCAGGATGCCGATCACCACCAGCAGTTCCATCAGCGTCACGCCGCGGCCAGACACCGTCCGGCGCGGCCGCCGTTGTCGCCTGTGCTCAACCATATCGGACCTCACCGTCTTGGCCCCGTGAAGGCAAATCCCCAGTTATGAGTCCCCTGCCGCGAATCCACCCTCACCGGGCTTCGATGTAATGATTGTGGATGTTGTCGTACCATCCCGCGCCGTTGTTGTCGTGGTCCATCCCCTGGCCGATCTGCTGGTCGGCGTACGGGTCGCCGTCGTAGCGGTGGTTCGGGGCGTGGTAGATGTCGTACTCCTGGTCCGTGCCGGCCGAGTAGATCAGCGGCACCAGGTGATAGGCCCCCGGGTCGGCACCGCGGGTGTCGAAGGCGTCGTGGTGCGTTTCATAATTGTCGACCTGGACGTCCGACAGTTCGCTGAAGCCGGGTGCCCAGCGGAGAAAGCGGATCGGCTTGCCCCAGCCGTCGAGAAACTCCATCAACCCGTCGCCGTCGGTGTCGCCGATGTCGCTCTCGTTGAAGCTCGCCCGGCCGTCGGCGCTGCCGGTGCTGACGATCAGGTAGAGGCACTCGGCCGACGCGTTCGTCTCTACGGCCGAGGAGCCGGAGCCGGATTGGGTCATCGCGTCGTTGAAGGCTTCCTCATACAGAACATGCAGCGCCGGCCTGGTGGGCACCGCCTCCGGACCCCGAGTCACGTCCGACCAACGGTCGGGCATCTCCATCCGCATCAAATCCCGCCGGGCGTCCAACAACGCCCTGGCGATGGCGTCGCGCCGGGCGCCCGGTCGCAGCGGCAGCCGTACGCGCCGCGTGCGATACGATTCGTATTTGGCGGTGATGATGCCGTCGAGCTTGGCGATCATCGCCTTGGTTTTTTTGGTTCGCGCGGCCTCTTGCGCCATCGACCAGCCGCCGAACGACAGCGCCACGATGATCGCGATAATCGCCACGACCATCAGTAGTTCGATCAGCGTGAAGGCGGCCCGCCGCGAACGATGGGGCCGTCTCGGTCGGCGTGTGTATCGAGCTTTGCACATGGTTAAGGCATCGCGTCTTCGAGTTTTCCGGCCGCGAAATTAGTGATATTGTCGAACGTCGCCTCGTCGTAGTCCTCGCCGTTGGGGTATTTCTGCCCGGAACCGAAGATGCCGTCGAGGCCCGCGCAGATGATCTGGAACTTGTTCGGCTCGACCCAATCGTCCGTTTCCACGTTGACGAAGGGCCGGACGTTGCCTCCGTCGCCGGCGTTGTAGCTCTGGTTGTTGTGGTAGCCGCCTCGGACGGAACGGAAGTAGACGTACGGAGCCAAGGACGTTTCGTCGCCCGTCTTGGGCAGATAGACCACGGCGCCGTTGCCGTCGGAGCGGAGCCGCCGCTGGTCGAACTCGAACAACAGGGGGGTCCGGCTGCCGCCGCGGGCGAACGGATTGCGCGGATTCGCGCTGAAGCCGGTCAGTTGGCCGTTGGCGTCGGGAATGCCGCCGAGGAAGAAGACGATCGCCGAGGCGGGGCTCTGCGCGTTGATATTCGGAATGTCGTTTAGGCTGCCGCGCCAGCGAGGGAACCGATTCTTCAAGTGAACGTAGACCGCGTCCTCGTCGTGGAAGTCGGGCATCGGCCCGTACTCGGCCTCGTAGCTGTTGATCGCCTCGGCCATCCCATTCACCTCGAACACAATGGCCGCAATCCGGGCCCTGGTCCGCGCCGCGATCACGGCGGCCGTGATCAGACTGGCGAGGATCCCGATGATCACGATCACCGTGAGCATTTCGACCAGCGTGAAGGCCGCGCGGGCCCGCCTCCTCTTGGACT
This sequence comes from uncultured Planctomycetaceae bacterium, assembly GCA_964472545.1. Classification (GTDB taxonomy): domain Bacteria; phylum Planctomycetota; class Planctomycetia; order Pirellulales; family Thermoguttaceae; genus CAYYNP01. The sequence continues at coordinate 29,881 of CAYYNP010000014.1, forward strand.
TCCCACCCATCACAATTCCTCCCGGCAGCCTGGCTGCCTAGTTCGTTTCCTCTTTCATTCGCCCACTGGCATCCGTCCACTGGCATCCGTCCATTGGCCCGTCGGACGATCGGCCGTCGGATAATCGTTCCGTCGCTTGGCAATCCGCCGGTTAGTGCCCCGATAGTTTGTCGATCAGGCTGATCAAGGGCATGAACAGGGCGATCACGATGAAGCCCACCATCAAGCCCAAGCAGATGATCAGCAACGGCTCCATGAGGCTCATCAGGCTGTCGGTCAACACGGCGACCTCTTCGTCGTAGGTGTCGGCCACCTTGTAGAGCATCGTGTCGAGTTCGCCGGTTTCCTCGCCCACGTCGACCATGTTGACGACCATGTCGTCGAGGATTCGCTGGTTCATCTTGACCATGTAGACCAACGCGCTGATGGCCGGCCCTACGATGAACAACCCGCCCAGCAGACCCGTCATCAGCGGCATGCCCTTCATGATCACCGCCGGGACCACCGCCCCGACGACCGCCCCGGCCGGCGCACCGATAAACATGTAGATGAACACGATACACATCGGGTGGAAGCCCGGCATGGAGTGCTCTTTCATCGGCACGGCCACCGCCTCACCCTCGCGAATCGAGTCGTAGACCTTGTGGTAAAGGTTCTCGAAGATCGCGTTGCCGGACGTCTCCCGCGTGATGTGCAGGGCCTCGAGGATCGGCACGCCGCTGGCCACCAGCGTGCCGAGGGTCCGCATACTTCGGGCCACCACGTTCTTTTCGACCAACTGGCCGAAAATCGGAAGTTTCAGCGAGAAGAGGTCCCATCCTGCCCGGCCGGCGGGGAACTTGCGCATCAACTTCACCGCCAGCCAGACGGAAAACGGTATCAACGGGACCATTAAATACCCGGGCACGCCGGCCCAGCCGTGGACCACCCAGTCGGACATCTTCATCAACGCTTCGGTCATCGGCGGCAACGAGCCGGCGTCGAAGTCCTCGAAGATCTTCACGAAGCTGGGCACGATCTTCCACATGATGAAGACCAGGATACCCACCGCAAACGTGACCACGGCGACCGGGTAGACCAACGCGCCTTTGACCTTCCGCCGCAACGCCTGGGCACGCTCTTGGAACTCGGCCAGACGCTTGAGGATCACTTCCAGCGCCCCGCCCGCCTCGCCGGCCTTGATCATGTTGACGTAGAGCCGGTCGAACGCCCGCGGCGACTTCGACATCGCCTCGGAGAGCGTGGCCCCGCCTTCGATCTCGTCGCAGACGTCGATCAGGCAGTTTTTCAGTGCCCCGGGCCGCGACTGCTGTTCGAGGATCCTCAGGCTCCGCAGGATCGGCAACCCGGCGTCCTGGAGGATCGAGAGCTGTCGGGTGAACGTGGTGAGCACCTTGCCTCCCACGCCACCGATGGCGAAGGTCTTGCCCTTGTTCTTGGCTTCCTTCTTTTCGGCGGGCGCCTTGCGGGTCTTTTGGACGGCGATCTTCGTGACGAAGTATCCCATCTGTCGGATCGTCGCTTGCGCTTCGTCCTGATTGGGCGCTTCGACCACGTCCTTGATCTCTTGGCCCGTGGCGTCCATCGCTTCAAATCGATAGGTCGGCATCGTTCGACTCCCGTTGGCCGTCTGACGCGGCGAGCCACCCGGCCCGCCGCCACAAATCACTCCTACCGCCCCCCGATTTCTCCACCCCCGGCCCCATGTTTCGCGCCCCCGTTCCTCTCGCCCCCGGCTCCTGCCGCTTATGCGTCCGCAACCGTCTCGCGGACGACTTCCTCAATGGTCGTTACACCCTGGTATACCTTCTCCAACCCGGACGTTCTCAACGGATGCATCCCGGTCTTCAGCGCCGCGTCGCGGATCTGTTCGGTCGAGCCGCTGCGGTTGATCACGTCGCGGATTTCGTCGGTGATCGGCATCAACTCGAACAACCCCACGCGGCCCTTGAAGCCCGTGTTGTTACACGCCGCGCAACCCCGCCCGCGGAAAAACTTCTTGTCGATCACGTCGTCCGGCGTGAGGTTCAACTGGGAGAGCGTCTCGCTGCTGGGCACGGTCTGCTCCTTGCACTCCTTGCAGATCCGCCGGACCAGCCGCTGGGCCAGAATCGCCTCCAGCGTAGCGGTGATCAAAAACGCCGGGACGCCCATGTCGCGCAACCGCGTGACCGTGCTCGGGGCGTCGTTGGTGTGCAACGTGCTGAAGACCATGTGGCCGGTCAGCGACGCCTGCACCGCGATCTCCGCCGTCTCCAGATCGCGGATCTCGCCCACCAGGATCTTGTCCGGGTCTTGGCGGAGGATCGATCGCAAACACTGGGCAAACGTGTTGCCGATGGCCGCGTCGATCGGCATCTGTACGATCCCGTCGATATCGTATTCCACCGGGTCTTCGGTGGTGATCAGCTTGTCGGAAATCTCGTTCAGTTCGTTCAGCGCCCCGTAGAGCGTGGTCGTCTTGCCCGAGCCGGTAGGGCCGGTTACCAGCACGATCCCGTTGGGGCGGCGGATCACGTCGCGAAAATCGGACAACACCCCCGGGTCCATGCCCACCACGCCCAGATCGAGCATCACCACCGAACGGTCGAGAATCCGCATCACCACGCTCTCGCCGAACATCGTCGGCAGCACGCTCACGCGTAAGTCGACCGGGTGGCCGCCCACCGTCAGCCGGATGCGGCCGTCTTGCGGCAGCCGCCGTTCGGCGATGTCCAGGTCGGCCATCACCTTGATCCGCGTGGTGATCGCAAAGGCCAAGTGCCGCGGCGGCGGAACCATCTCGTAGAGCACGCCGTCGGCCCGAATCCGGATCTTGAACTCCGTCTCGAACGGCTCGAAGTGCAAGTCGCTGGCGTGGTCCTTAATCGCCAACAAGAGCACCATGTTCAGCAGCTTGCGGACCGGGGCACTGTCGGCCAAGGCCTCCACGCTGGTCAGGTCCGTTGCGCCGTCCTTCTCCAGCGATCTGACCGCCGCGGCCAACTCTTCGTCCTGCTCCATGCCTGCAATCAGCGTCTCCACGCTCTCGCCGCCGGCCGCATAGTAACGGTCGAGCGCCTTGAGCATGTCGCGCTCGGTGGCCACCACGGCCTTGATGTTCATTCCGAGAAAACTCCGCAACTCGTCGATGATCGAGAGTTTCTGCGGGTCGCACATGGCGATCGTCAGCGTATCGTCTTCGACCTCCATGGGGATGATGCGGTAGAGTTGGGCCATCGGCTCGGTAACGTGTTGCAGCACCTCCGGCGAAATCACCAGGTCGGTCAAACTGACCACCTGCATGTTCATCTGCTCGGCCAGCCCTTGGGCCAGTTGCTCGTCGGTGATCAGCCCCATGCTGATGGCGATCTGCCCGAACAGTTCCCCCGGCCGTTGCTGCTGCTCGTCGAGCAACATCTCGAGTTGCTCTTCGCCGATGAACCCCAAATCGACCAGGATCTGACCGATGCGTCGAATAGCCATCATGAATTCTCCCAGGATCCGCCGGTGCTAGACCTCTTCGATATCTTCTTCCGATTCGAACATTCCCCGCTTGGCGGCCGCGATCTTGCCGGCCAACTCCTCCACGTTGTTCGATCTGAAGAGGATCTCGCGCTCCTCCACGATACCCTCTTGCCACAGGCGGAACATATGGTCGTCGAGTAACTGCATGCCCAGTTTGTGGCCCGTCTGGATGACCGAAGTGATGCGGTACGTTTTGGCCTCGCGGATCAGGTTGGCCGTGGCCGGCGTGACCACGAGCATCTCGTAGGCGGCGACCCGGCCGCCGCCGATCCTGGGCATCAGCGTCTGAGACAGCACACCGATCACCGCGGTCGACAACTGGGTGCGAATCTGCTCCTGCTGGCTGACCGGAAACACGTCGATAACCCGGTTGATCGTTCCCTGGGCACCGGTCGTGTGCAGGGTGCCGAAGACGATGTGGCCCGTCTCGGCCGCGGTGATCGCCGTCTCGATCGTCTCCAAGTCGCGCAACTCACCGACCATGATCACGTCGGGATCCTGCCGCAACGCACGGCGAATCGCCTCGGCAAAACTGGGCACGTCGACGCCCAGTTCCCGCTGGTTGACCGTGCCCGTCTTGTGGGGGTGGAAAAACTCGATCGGGTCTTCCACCGTGATGATGTGGTGATCGAAATTCTGGTTGATATAGTCGATCATCGCCGCCAGCGTGGTGGTCTTGCCCGAGCCGGTCGGGCCAGTCACCAAGATCAATCCCCGCGGCCGCTCGCACAACTGGGCCAAAATGGGCGGCGTCCCCAAGTCCTCGAAGCTCAACAAATGGACGGGAATCTGCCGCAACACCATGCCCACGTAGCCGCGCTGCTTAAAAATCGAGACGCGAAACCTCGCCAGATCGCCAAAGGCGAAACCGAAGTCGGCCCCGCCCACCTCCTGCAGTTCCTGCTGGCACCGCTCCGGGGTGATGCTCTTCATCAAGGCAACCGAGTCTTCCGGTGTGAGCACCTTGGTTTCGAGCTTCCGCATGCGGCCGTCCACCCTCAACACGGGGGGCTGGCCAACCGCAATGTGCAAGTCGCTGGCGTTGCGGTTGACCACCGTCTGCAGCAGCTTGTCGATAAGAATCGTAGCCATACTAGTGGGCCTCTTCTCCCTGACGAGTCCGGACGGCAAGCCGTCTTCTCTGTTGGTTGAGCCGGACGTTCTGTTCCGCCGGACGTTATGATTATTCGCAAGTTTCCAGAAAGCTCAAAGCAATCTGCCATGTTTGCGGCAAATGGCACCGAACATGCAGCCGCCCGAGCGGCGAGTCGCCGCGGTGGGCCTATTCGCCTTCAGACCTCTTGGCAACACGGAAAACCTCTTCGAGAGTGGTGACCCCTCTTATCGCCTTCGAGATCCCGTCCCAATAGAGAGTGGTCATACCCTCGGAGATCGCTGCCCGGCGGTACAATTCGGTCGAGGCCTGTTGAAACGTCAGCGCGCGAATGTCGGACGACATCAGCAGCAACTCGAAGATGGCGATCCGGCCACGGAACCCGGATCCCTGGCAGTGGTTGCATCCACGGCCCATGGCGAATTCCGCGTTCTTGGCCATCTCTTGGGTGATTCCGGCGGCTTCGAGAACCGGCTGGCTGGGGCTGAAAGCCTGCTTGCACTTCTGGCAGACGACCCTCACCAGACGTTGCCCCATGATGGCCACCACACTGCTGGAGACCAGATATGAGGGCACACCCATGTCGATCAAACGTGTAATAGCACTGGGCGCATCGTTCGTATGTAGTGTACTGAAAACCAAGTGTCCCGTCAGAGAGGCCTGAATTCCCATCTGAGCGGTCTCCAGGTCTCGCATTTCACCAACCAGGATGATATTGGGCGCCTGACGCAGCATGGCGCGAATCACCCGCGCAAAATCGAGCCCGATGCGGTGGCGAATCTCGACTTGGTTTACCCCCTGAAGATAGTATTCCACCGGATCCTCTGCCGTGATGATCTTCTTGTCCGGCGTGTTCAAATCGTTCAGCGCGGCGTACAAGGAAGTCGTCTTGCCCGAGCCCGTGGGGCCGGTCACCAGGATGATGCCGTTGGGACGCTGGATCAGATTCTGGAATTTCCGGAAGTCCTCGTCAGAAAACCCGAGCTGCTTCAAACCGACCTTGATGCTGTCCTTGTCGAGGATCCGCATCACCACCGACTGGCCGTGGTTGGTCGGGATCACACTCACTCGCAGGTCGAGTTCCTTCTCCCCCACGGTGACCTTGATCCGCCCGTCTTGCGTCCGCCGGCGTTCGGCGATGTCGAGCTTCGAGAGGATCTTCACACGCGAAAGGATGGCACCAAGCAGACGCCTGGGGGGGCTATCGCGTTCGACCAGCACGCCGTCGATCCGATAACGCACCCGAATGCGGTCCTCGAACGGCTCGATGTGGATATCCGATGCCCGCAACTGGGCCGCCTCGGTGATAATCAACTGGACCAACCGCACGATCGGAGCGCTGCTCTCGTCGACGTCCTCGTCGCCGCCCTCGCCGTCCTCGTCGGTCGCCTCGAAGTCGATCGCCGTATCGGTGAACTCCTGTAGCATCGAGTCGGCACTCTCGCCGACGGTCTGCCCGTAGTGGCGATTGATGGCCTCGAGAATACTCTCTCGGGGGGCCAGCGCGATCTCGATCTGGCGATTCAGAATGAACCGCAGCTTCTCGATCGTCTCGAAGTCGAGAGGATCGCTGACGATCACCGTCAATTCGCCGTCGCTTTCGGCCAACGGCAGCACGGCGTTCTCCCGCGCGACCGATTCGGGCACAAGCTCGACAACCGACGGAGGGATCATCGCATCCGCCAGATTGACGTACTCCCGGCCATGTTGCTCGGCCATCGCCTGCATCACGTCTTCGCCTGTGGCATATCCCAACCGGCTCAACGCGTCGGGCAACTTGCATCCCGAGCTGTCGGCCATCTCGATGGCCTCGCGCAATTGGTCCGGGCTGATGGTGCCCTGACGAATGAGAATCTCCGTGTAGTCGACTTTTCGTTTGGCCATCAACGACTCCGGGTCGCAAAAGGGGGCCGGCGCAAATGGGGTATTCGGGAGGTGGCCGGGCGACGGCCACAAGCGGAGAGAGGTCGAAACGAACGTTCCACCCTATCCCATTTCGCGAAACTCGGACGCAGGCCCTACAATCCCTAGACTAACGGCACAAATCCCCATTGTCAACCGGCTGCCAAACGTCCGGAGGCCACCGGACGAACGGCTTGACCACGCCCCCTGAAAGAACCGCTCCGCGTTTTCGTCCCGAGGGGTGCCCTAGGGAAAAGTGATGTTGACTTCGGCCGCTCGTTCCCAGTATGAACTGGCCCTCATTTTCGCGGGAATTCTCAACGCCTTCGTCGGCGTCTGGTGTGAGTCCAGGCCCCCCAAACGATGGGGGGAGCCGGTGGCGTGTGCCAACCTTTCCGTAAACAACCCGGGGTCCGTGTGGTGGTGATGACTCGATCGACGGCAAAACGACCGCACAGAAACCGTGCATCAGTGCGATGGCCCCACGCGGCCGTGGCCGCTCTGGTGCCGCTCGTCCTGGCGGCAGCCGGATGTACCAGCGGAATCCACTGCGCAACCGAGTTGCCGGCAGAGTTCGAGGCCCCGCTGGTCGAGAACGTCGAGGAGATCAACCTCTCTCGGCTGCCCAATCTGGGCGGCAATAGCGATCGGATCGATCCGGGCGACGTGCTCGACGTGACGATCGTGACCAACTTCGGCAGCCTCAACGCCACGACCACGCCGGTTCGCGTTCGCCAGGACGGCTGGGCCAACGTCCCGCTGGTCGGGTCGGTCGACCTGGCCGGATTGGAATTGCTGGGCGCAGAACAAGCGATCGCGGCGGCGGCCGTCCACCGCCAGGTCTTCCAGCAGCCCCACATCACCGTGACCATGCGTCGCAAACGGACCAACGCGGTTTGGGTGGTGGGGGCCGTCAAGGAACCGAGTCGTTACGAAATCCCGCAGAGCTCCTGCTCGCTGTTCGCGGCGTTGGTCGCCGCCGGCGGATTGAGCGAAGACGCCGACGGTGAGATCGAGATCCGCCGCCCGATGTTCTCCAACGTCGCCGGCTCGCAACAGCCCGGGCCGTCGACGATCGTCGGTCCCGACGGATACCAATCGGTCCAACCGTCCGGGGCCTACGCCGGCCAGGTGACGAAGGTCAACTTGGCCGAGGCCGTCACCCAAGGTGGCGGCGGGGGGTATCTCGAAGACGGTATGGTGATCAACGTGATGAAGCGGGCGCCGAAGCCGATCGGCGTCGTGGGCCTGGTCAAGCATCCGGCGGAAATCGAGATGCCGCCGAACCAGAACATGTACTTGCTCGACGCCCTGGCCAAGGCCGGCGGCCGCACGATGCAGATCGCCGACAAGGTCTACATCATTCGCCGGATACCCGAACGGCAGCAGCCGGTCGTCATCTCCAGCAGCATCAAAGAAGCCAAGCTCGACGCCAAGGCCAACGTCCGCCTAGCCCCGGGCGACATCGTCAGCGTGGAACAGACACCGGTGACGGTCGTCTTCGACGCCCTGCAGAACTTCCTTCGATTCGGGGCCACGTTACCCCTGTTCTAACGCGAAGACCACCGCCGGCATGTCCGAAGAAACCACGCTGCTGCAATCCGAGACCGACGGCGAAGCGACCACGCACATGGTCCACGCGGTGATGCGGTTCTTCATGGCCGTGCGGTATCGCAAGAGCGTGGTGATCACGGCATTGGGCGTAACGGCGCTGTTGGGCGGGCTCTATTACGTCACCGCGACCGAGTATTACGCTGCCCACGCCCAGGTGATGGTGATCTACTCCGGCAACGACTCGTCGCCCTCTTCCGTGCCGTCGGACGGCACACGGCCGCAGACACTGATGCCCACTTTCGAGAGCCTCTTCACCAGCACGCGGGTGATCGAGCGGGCGCTGGAGCAGTTGGACCAGCCGGACGATCTCATCGATCTCGAGGGCGTGCCGCGGGCGGCCTGGGCGGAGGTGCTCAAGAAAAACCTCACCTCGCAGGCGTTGCGAAGCAAGCACATCGTGCAGATCAGCTACCGGTCGAAGAACCCCAAGACGGCCGTACGCGTGGTCAACGCAATCGTCGTCGCCTGCGAAGAGTTTCTCGAAGAGACCCACCGCGGCAACGCGGCTGAGATTCGCGATATCCTCGGCGGGGAAATCAAGAGCCTGGAAGAGGATCTGGCCGAGTGTTTGCGGGAGCGGAAACAACTGAGCCTCGAAGCCGGTACGATGGGAATCTCTTCGGACAGCACCATCGTGCATCCGAAACTGCAGCGAGCGATCACGTCAAACGATATGTTGATGGCGGCCCAACGGCAGCGGGCCGAGTTGGAGGCCTCGCTGGCCACGATCTGGTCGGCCGTGCAAAACGGCGAAAACCTCCAGCCCCACGTGATGACCGTGGCCAACGTCGTCGGCGAGGAACTGCTGCTGAGGACGCTCGGCTTCAATCAGCGCGACGCGGTGGTCCAGGCCAACCTGGAGCGCAAACTGCTGGAGGATCGCGCCTCGCTGGAGAACATGTATAAGCAGGGACTCGGCCCTTCGCACCCGTGGGTCGGGGCCAAGGTCAACGAAATCCGCATGACCGAGCAACACCTGATCGACTACCAACAACGGATCAACGCCCGGCTGGCCGAAATCCAAAACCATCAACTCGGCCCCGTGCTGCTGAGTACGGTTCAGCAGAAGCTGGCAGAAACCCGCGAACGGGAAAAGAACTTCGCCGTGCAGTACGAGCAGGCCCAGGTCGAGGCCAACGCCCACGCCATGAAGGTGGACGATCTCACGGCGGTCGAGTTGCGATTCCGCAGGCTACAAGACCGCAACGCCACGTTGGACACGCGAATCCGAGAGATCCGCGTCGACGGGGCCGACGTTCGCACCAAGGTCACCGAGCCACCCGTGTTGGCCAAGAACCCCGTCTCGCCCAGCCTCAAACGTCTGCTGGTGATGGTGCTCGCCGGAGGCTTGGTGATCGGGCTGGGGCTGGTCTACGTGCTCGACATCCTCGACGACCGCTTCCGCGGGGCCGACGAAATGCACGCCCAGCTTGGCGTACCCGTGCTGGCCATGGTGCGGCAACTCGAAACGTCCGAATCGACCGGGCCGGAAGCCCTGCGCGTCCACGTCGATCCCAACGGCGCCGAGTGCGAGGCCTTCCGTACGCTGCGGACCGCGCTGGCACTGGCCGACCGCGAGGCCCGGCGGATCGTGATCTCCAGCGCCGAGCCGGGCGACGGCAAGACGACCGTGTTGGCCAACCTGGCCGTTTCGTACGCCCAATCGGATAAGCGGACGCTGCTGATCGACGCCGACTTGCGGCGGCCCGGGCTGACGACGCTGATGGACATGCGCGGCGTCGACGGCCTTTCGGGTGTGATCCGCGGCAGCGACGACGTCGTCGGCATGGCGACCGCTCACATCCGTTCTTCGGGAATCGACGGCCTCGACGTGCTTTCTTCCGGGCCGCGCCCGACCAACCCGGCCGAACTGCTCGCCAACCCGCGATTCTCGGAGTTGTTGGCCTGGGCCGAGACGGTCTACGATCAGATCCTGATCGACAGCCCGCCTGCGCTGGCCACCAGCGACGCTTGTGTGGTCGGGCGGCTGGTCGACGGCGTGGTGATGGTCGTGCAGCCCGACAAGAACCGGCGCCGCCAGGTGATCCGCGCCGCCGAGAGTTTCGCCGCGCTGAAGATCCCTCTGCTGGGGATCGTGGTCAATCGGGTCGGCTCCGACAACGCCCCCGGCTACTACGGCTACGGCGGCGGATACGGGTACGGATACGACTACACGGAAGAAGAACGCGAAGGCGGCACGAGGATTGACGACCACGCGGCGTCGGCGGCTGAAGTGGAAGAACCGGCCGTCTTCTCGGTCCGGCAGGTTGTGCGGGAATCGGACGAGTCGCAGCCGGCCGTCGCGCCGAGGCGGGTCGCTTAGGGGGCAAACGAAACATCGTCAACGGAAACGGACACACAACCGTCGAGCGCCAGCCGTTTAGCCGCCGCCGGCACGGCGGCGTGAACCCAGTACACACGCAAACGTCGCCGTGCCGGCGACGGCTAAACAAGAGGATTGGCAAGTCGTTTAGCCGCTAACGAGAATTCGAGTGCACGCGATGTCACAAATTGGCCAATTCACGACGGCCCCACACTCGGCCGATCAACACGGCCGCGGCCAACTCGACCGGATCTTGCTGCAAACCGTCGACGCCGCACTGGCCGGCTGCATCTTCGTCGTGCCGCTGTTGATGGGTGGACGTCAGGCCCCGGGCCAACTGGCGCTGATCCTGCTGGCCGTCGTGGCCGCCTTGGCGTGGACCGTCCGCCAGAGCCTGCGGCGCGAGTTCGTCTGGCGTCCTTCCGTCGGCGAGGCACTGCTGCTGGCCGGCGTGTTGCTGTTGATTCTGCAAGTCGTTCCCCTGCCCCAGGCGATGCTGGCGTGGATGAGCCCTCATACGGGCGAGATGCTGCCGCTGTGGACCGCCGAGGCCGACGCCCCGGCGTCCTTCGGCGCATGGTCCACCGTTTCGCTAACTCCCGTGGCAACGAGGGCCGGCCTCTCGCTGCTGCTAGCCTATGCCCTGCTCTTCACGGTCACCGTGCAGCGGGTTCGCGCCGTCGACGACGTCGAGCGGCTATTGCGTTGGATCGCCCTGTCCGCCGTGCTGATGGCCGGTTTCGGGCTGGTGCAACTACTGCTGAGCAACGGCAAGTTCTTCGGGTTCTACGAACATCCCTACTCGAACACCTCCGACTGGGCCAAGGGCAGCTTCAGCAACCGCAACCATTTTGCCCATTTCCTGGCCCTGGGCGTCGGGCCGTTGATCTGGTGGATGCAGCAACGGCGTAGCCGCCGGCGAAAACGAGCGGAGACGTTCGCAGTCGCCGGACACTCCGTCCGCAGCCAGGCGTCGTCGTTCGATCTGCGGGCGCTAGCGCTGGCCGTTGTTCTCTTTGCCGGGTTGCTCTCGCTCTCGCGAGGCGGCGTGGTGGCGATCTTCCTGGCCGCGGCCGCTTGCCTGGCCGTTTGTTATCGGGCCAAGACGGTCGGCACGCGTTTCATTCTCGTCATCGGCGGCGTGGCCCTGCTGACCGGCGGGTTGTTGACCGTCCATGGCCTCGATCGGGTCAGCGACCGGATGGACGATCTCAGCACGGGCTCGATCGACCAACTCGACGCCAAAGGCAGCCGGCGGACGATTTGGACGGCCGTGATCGCCGGCACTGCCGACTACCGCCTGCTCGGGTCCGGCGTGGGCAGCCACCGCGAAGTCTACCCGATGTATCTGGAACAGGCCGCCGAGCGCGAATTCACCCACGCCGAGAGCGGCCCGTTGCAGATCTTGCTGGAGACGGGCATCGTGGGCCTGGGGTTGTTGCTGGCGGGCATCGGGGCCTGCGCGTTCTGGTGCATTCGAGGTCTGTCTCGGGCGAGTTCCGCCCGGATGCTGGTCTGTTTGGGAGCCGTCTCCGCGAGCCTGCTGATCAGTGTGGTCCATTCGCTGGCCGATTTCGTCTGGTACGTGCCGGCCTGTACGGCAATCGTGGCCCTGCTGGCCGGCTGTGCTTGCCGCATGAGTCAACTGGCAGCCGAAGGGGCCGAACGTCGGGCACCTCGGATTGTCGTACCCGGCTACGTCGGGTGGGTACCGGCCGCGGTGGTGTTGGGCGTCGGCATTTGGATGATCGCCGGACACATCGGCCCGGCACGGGCCCAACGAAGTTGGGATCGCTACAAGATCCTGGCCTTGGCCGCCGAACGGTCCGTTTGGGAAGAAGCCGACGAAGCGGAAGCACCGGCCACGCCCGAAGAAGCCGACCGACGCGCGCTGAACGCACTGTCGCGGATGGCCACCGAGCTGGAAACCGTGCTCGAGCACGATCCGAACAACGCCCGGGCACACATGCGGCTGGCCATCGCCTACCGCGATCGGTTCAACCTCTCCCGCCACCAAGCCAAGAGCCCTTTCACGATTCAGGGGTTTCGCGACGCGGCCATCAACGCTTTGGAGAAGAGCAGCCAGGAAGACGTCGACCGCTGGCTTGCCCGCAACGAACGTCGCCCGATCCTCGGCCGTGCCTGGAACCACGCCCAGCAGGCGTTGCGGCTCTGCCCGCTGCAAGGCGAGGGCTACACGCTGTTGGCCGAACTGCGTTTTCTGTATGGAGCGGGCAGAGAAGAAGCCGAGCAGGCGCTGATCGATCAGGCGGTCCGCGTGCGGCCCCGCGAGGGCACCGTACTCTTCCTGGCCGGTTTGGCCGCGTTTGAACGGGGAAACCGACTACGCGCCGCCGCCACGACGGACGACGACGTCCGAAACACGGCTGCCGGTGAGGCGTTTGCCCAAGGTGAGGCCTATTGGCGGCGGGCCTTCCACAGCGGCAGCAAATACCAGAGACAACTCATCCGCGAACTGGCCGGCCGGCTGCCCGTCGAGGCCTTCGTGAAGACCTATCAACCCGATCTGACGGGGCTGAAGCTGCTGCTGGAGCGTTACGAGGAGTTGGGGCTTCAAGGCAACTTCGAGCAGTTCTACATGCGCTACGAACTGATGTGCCGCATCATGCAGCGCGATCCCGGTACACAGCAAGCCGCCGGCCGGTGGTGGCAAGAAGAGATGACGCGGCTCTGCGAACGCTACGCGGAGCAACTCGGCAACGCCGAAGACGACCTGTCGGAGGCCCGGGCGGCACGCGAATGGCTCGCGTTGCACGACACCTACCGGCTACTGAGTGACCCGGCCGAAGCGCTGGGCTGTGCCGAACGCGCATTGTCCTGCGATGCGAGCAGCTTCCCCGTACACTACGCCTTGGCACACCGCCTCTTCGAGCACCAACGGTACGAAGAGGTGGAAGAGCACTTGCAGTGGTGTTGCACCAACTACGGGAGGCACGAAGGGGTCGAGCGATTGCGGAGGCGCACCGCCAAGGCGATCGCCGAGCGCCGATCTTCGACCGTCCTTTCACAACGCCCCACCTCCACGCCGCGATAACGTCCCACACCTTGCGACATCGTTAGAGCATGCCCGCCAAACGCGAAACCACCTTGATGCACGACTCCCGGCCGGAGGCACCTCCGCGTCAGGCGACGGCGGCTTCTGTGTTTCGTCGGTTGCGGCGGACCCGGCGTCTGGCGCTCTGCTCGCTCACGCTGGCGCCCGCGTTCGCGGCGATCTACTACCTCAGCTTCTTGCTTCGCCGCGGCGGCCCGCTGACCGAGACCGATCGCGGGGAGTTTTCGCAGACGGTCCTCTGGGTGGTGCTGATCAAGCTGGCCGTGTTCGCCTGGTTCCGCATCAACCGAAGCTGGGGGCGATTCGTCACCTTCTACGACCTCGTGGCCTTGGTCCAGGCGGCCACCACCGCCCTGTTGGCCATCGTGCTGGTCTATCGCTTCTTCCTCACGCAACCGACCGTACCACGCAGCGTCTTCCTGCTCGATTGGCTGACCACGATCGTGGCCGTCGGCGGGCTGCGAGCCTTGTTGCGCGTGCACCGCGAAGGCAATTGGCTCTCGCTGTTGTTCGCCTCGAACAAGACACCCGTGCTGATCGTCGGCGCCAACGACGCCGGCGAGTCGCTCTTGCGTTCGATCGTTCGCAACGGGCGGTTGAACTACCACGTGGTCGGGTTCATCGACCGTGACGCCCGGCGCGTGGGCACCACGGTGGCCGGCGTGCCGGTGATCGGCAGCGTCGAGCAAACCTGCCAGATCGCCGAACGCCACGGCGTCCGCGAGGTGCTGATCGTGGCCGAGGCGCTCTCCGGGCGCCGGCTGCGGCAACTCGTGGAAGACACCCGCCGCCGCTCGGTCAACGTGAAGGTCTTGCCCAGCTACGAACAACTCATCAGCGGCCAGATCGCCGCGCAGCCGCGGGAAGTGTCGATCGACGACCTCTTGCGGCGCGAACCGGTCGAGCTCGACTTGGGCAACATCGGCGAGTGGATCGACGGCCGCACGCTGATGGTCACCGGCAGCGCCGGCAGCATCGGCTCGGAGATCTGCCGCCAATTGCTGCAATTCTCACCCGAACGTCTGGTGCTGGTCGACCGCTCGGAGAACGGCCAGTTCTTCCTCGAACGCGAACTCCGCCGCCAGGCCCCCGAGGTGCAACTTGACGTCCGCATGGCCGACGTGCTCGATCGCCGGCGGATGCAACAACTGCTGGCCGAATGCCGCCCGGAGATCGTCTTCCACGCCGCGGCCTACAAACACGTGCCGTTGATGGAGGCCCATCCCGGCGAGGCGGTCAAGAACATCGTGCTGGCCACCCGCCAGTTGGCCGACCTGGCCGGCGAGGCCGGCGTCGAGTCGTTCGTGTTGATCTCGACCGACAAGGCCGTCAACCCGACCAGCGTGATGGGGGTCTGCAAACGCGTGGCCGAGTTGTACGTCCAATCGCAGGCCGAGCAGTCGGCGTGCCGCTTCGTCACCGTGCGCTTCGGCAACGTGCTCGATTCGGCCGGCAGCGTGGTGCAGGTCTTTCGCGAGCAGATCGCCCGCGGCGGACCGGTCACGGTGACCGACCCGCGGATCGAACGCTACTTCATGACGATCCCCGAGGCCGCCCGGCTGGTGATTCAAGCCGGCGCGATCGGCAACGACGGCGAGATCCTGCTGTTGGACATGGGCGACCCCGTGCGGATCATCGATCTGGCCCACGACATGATCCGCCTCTCCGGGCTGCAAGTCGGCCGCGACGTCGAGATCGAGGTCACCGGCCTGCGGCCCGGCGAAAAACTCTTCGAGGAACTGCACGTCAGCGGCGAGACACACCTACCCACCCGGCATCCGAAGATCACCGTTGCCGACCGTTCTCACCGCGAGCGGGCGGAGGTCGTCCGCGCGATCGAGCAACTCCTGCGTTTGGCCGACGACCAACCGGGCGAGGTCGTGCCCCTGCTGCGGCAGATCGTCCCCGAGTACGCCGGGCAGCAGGCGTCGCGCCGGGCGGCGTGAGCTGCAATGCCGAACCCAGCTACAAGACCACGGCCGGCATCGACGATAGCAACGCTCTCCGGCTAACCAGGTAACATCGATTCCCCCCAGGAGCCCCGGCGATGGAATGCAAAAAAGAACAGAACCTCAAGCAATGCACGTGTAGCTACAGTTCCTGCAACCGTCAGGGCATCTGCTGCGACTGCATCGCCTATCATCTCAAATCCCGCCAACTCCCCGGCTGCTGCTTCCCGCCCGCCGCCGAGAAGACCTACGACCGTTCGTTCGAGCACTTCGCCCGGTTGGTGACCGCGGGCGAGGCGTAGCTGCGCGGGCACCCTGGCGCCGCGAGTCACACCTCGTCGAGGCGTTCTCGGTAGGGGCGTTCTCGGTAGGGGCGGCGGACGTGCTGCCGGGCCGTATCGCATTTGTTCGGTCTGTCGCGGTCACTCTGTGACGATCTCCAAGTTCGGAAGTGCTTTCCGGAGCCCGTCAATGCCCTCTTCAGTGACTTCCGTGTAACTTACGTCGAGCTTGGCCAGATTGGGAAGTTCCCTCAAGTGCGTCAACCCGGCGTCGGTGACCTCCACGAACGTGAGGCCGAGTTCTTGCAGCGAGGACAGTCGTTTCAAGTGCGCCAATCCGGCGTCGGTGATCCGGTCACAGTTGTGAACACTCAGCTTCTTGAGTTGAGTCAGTCCACTCACCTCCGTGAGGCCCGCGTTGGTTAAGCCGGGCAGGTCGACCAGACGTAGATCCTGCAGTTGGGTAAGCCCTTTCAAGTGTGCGATGCCTGTCTTGCTCACCTCCTCCAAGTAGGCCAGTTCCAGCTTCTTCAGTTGCGTCAGTTCGGCGACGTTTGCGAGGCCCGTATCGGTAACGCCGCGCAGGTCCGACAGCCGCAACTCCCGCAGGTGAGAAACCGCCTTTAGGTGTGCCAGCCCCTCGTTGGTGATGAAGGGAGCGTGCGACAAGTTCAACTCCCGTAGCTGACCGAGTCCCTTCAAATGCGCCAGGCCCTCATCGCTGATGCCGGACAGGGTGTCCAGGTGCAACTCCTGTAGTCCCGCAAGTCCGCTCAGATGTGCCAGGCCCACGTCGCTCAACTCGTCCAGATCGTACAGTTCCAGCTTCTTCAGTTGAGACAGCTCGGCGACATGTGCCACGCCGGCATCGGTGACACCGGGCAGATCCGCCAACCGCAACTCCTGCACTCGTGCAAGTCGGCCCAGCGGTGCAAAATCGGCGTCCGTCAGGCGGTCGGCGCCGCTGATATTGAGCACCTCCAGTTGCGTCACTGCCGGCAATCGGGCCAGATCGGCACCACGGAGATTGAGCGAACGGCCGAGCGAGAGGTCAATCGGCTTGCCCATGGTCTCAAGATGCGCCAGAGCGGCGGACGAGTCGCGGCCGTGGACGGCCAGTTCGACGCGATACCGCGGTCCTTGCTTGATTACCTTCCCCCCGCCGCGGATAACGTGGCCTGCCGCCTGCTGCAAGGCATCGTCGAACAGGTCGGGAACGTGCCAGAACCCCATGCCAAGGCTGCGGAAGGCCAGGGTCTTCCCATCGGGAGAGAACACCACGAAGTACGCATCTGATGAGACCGTGCCCCGGAGACGCCTTGCCGGTGCGCCGGTTTGGACGTCCCAGAGCTTGACCGATTCACCCTTGGGATCCCTTTTGCCGGCAGAGGCCAAGATGGCCCCGTCGGGCGAAAACGCGATGGAACGGACGCCCCCGGCGTGCCCTCTAAGCGTATGCAACAATCGGCCGGTCTCCACGTCCCACAGCCGAATCAGGCCGCGCTCGCCGACTCCGCTCGCCGACGCGATCTTCGTGCCATTCGGCGAGAAAGCGATGTCGGTGACGTACTGGCCCTGAGCCAATTGTCGTCTCAGTGTACCAGTGGCGACGTCGAAGAGTCCGATCGTGTAGTCGGGCATTTCGGCGGCGATCGTCTCCCCATCGGGCGAGAAAGCCGCTGTGTCTTGCCAGCCGACTTCTTCCCATTGCCAACTCTTGGTGTGCCGTCCGGTCTGAATCTCCCAGACGGATAGAGCCAGCTTGTCTGAACCGGACGCCGAAATCAGTTTCCCGCCATCGGGTGAGAAGGCGACGGCCTTCGTGCATCCATCATGCGGCGCGAGTGTTCTTATGGCCTCCTCCGTTCCAACCTCCCAGAGCACGATAGGCTTGGAAGAGCCGTTCTCGAACGCGGCGACCATCCGGCCGTCGGGGGAGAAGACGACCGAGTCGACGTCTCCGGGATATCGCAAGGTCTGGACCTTCTCGCCCGTCGACGTGTCCCAGATCTTTACCGGCTCATCGTACTCGAACGACGCGATCAGCTTCCCGTCGGGCGAGTAATATACACGCGCCCAGTACGCCGTCACCTCTCGCGGGAAATCCACCTCCGGCACCCATACTGGAAGGCGCTCCTCGGGCGGTTTTGCACGCACGATATCGGTACGCGTCGCGGGAGGTTCGCGCAGCACGTCGGCCACGTTCCATAGCCGGATCAGGCCGTCGTCGCCAAGGGTAACGAAGGCCGTTCGATCGGCGGAGAACGTCGTCGTCGCTCCCCACGTTTTTGTTCCATAGGCGGTCAACGCGAATCGTCCCTCGGCCGTCTTCGTATCCCAGATCCGAATCCAGTATGGGCTGACGGTCACGGCCGATTTCCCGTCCGGGGAGAAGCACGCCGCAAGCAAGTGATCGGTGTAGCCTCCGACCGTAAACGATGGCCCCGATTCCCTTCGGTGCTCGAACGTTCGCATCTCTTCACCGGTCGCCACGTCCCATAGCCGAGCCCTGCAGTGATCGTAACCGGAACTCAGCAACGTCTTGCCATTCGGCGAGAAGGCCACCGAGGTCACACGGCCCTCGTGGGCTTCGAGCGTCGCCCGCAGTTGTCCCTGCCGGGTGTCCCACAGCCTGGCCGTGGCGTCCCACGCCCCGGAAGCCAGCGTTCCGCCATCGGGCGAGAACGCCAGACAGGTCACGTCACCCCAATGCCCTTTGAGAGTCGACAGTTTCCGAATCGGCTCGAGCCCCCAGAGTTGGATCTCTTTTTCGTCGGCAATGGCCAACGCCCTGCCGCCGGGGGCATACTCCGGCGGCAAGTTCACGGCCAGGTAGGCGCCCGTCTCCAGCGTGTCGCGAACCTCACCGTCTTCGACGTTGTACAGACGGATCTTGGATTCGTCCTCAGACTCGTATATCGCCAGGGTCTTGCCGTCGGGCGAGAAGGCCGTCTCCTCGGCTTCGAGTTGAATCGTCCGTTTCTTCTCGCCGGTCCCGAAGTCGCGGATCTCGACGAGTTCGTCACGGGCCACGGCAATAGTCCGGCCGTCGGGCGAGATCGCCACTCGGTAGGCATTACCTTCGGGCGTTAGCGTCCGCTCCTGCCGGCTGACGTGCAAGTCCCAGATCCGGATTTCGTATTCCTCAAACCCCACGGAGGCAATCGCGTTGCCGTCGGGGGAGAAGGCAAGGAAAGCCGGAAACTCAGGGAGACGCTGACGCCGTGTTCCGAGCTTGCCGGTTTCCAGATTGTAGAACGAAAGAGAGCGTTCGCCGATTGCCAACGTGTTGCCGGAAGGCGAAAAGGCCAGGTCCAGCCAAGGGCTGCTAAACTCCAGTGTCTGCTTCCGGTCGCCGGTCTTCGCATCCCAGACGATCACCGTGTCGTTGTCGGCGTACGACGCCAGCGTTTTGCCGTCGGGCGAGAACGCCACTCTCTTCGGCTTCTTGGTGTGACCGATCAAGCTGGCCCGCTCTGCACCGGTTTCGGCGTCTACCAGCGAAATCGTATTGTCCTGGCTTGTGGTCGCCAGGGTGGTCCCGTCTGGCGACAATGCGACGATCGCGCACCCGGCGTGGAAGCGGGACACGCCCCGATGGGCCGCCAACAACTCGCCCTCCGGCAGGCTCCACAGCAACACGTCGCCCGGATCGTCGGAGCCGCCGTGCCGAGTCAAAGACACCAGCCGGCTGCTGTCCCGCGAAAACGCGACGTACAACGGAAAGCCCCATGACTCCAGGAAGGATGACGTGTCCGGTTCCGGGTTCGGAAGCGTGCGGAGTTGTTTCTCGGCGAAATCCCAGAGCCGCACGTGAGTCTGCTCGGTCCAAGCCAGCATCTTTCCGTCCGGAGAAAAGGCCAGGTCTTCGACGGCAGACTCGCGCGATTGCTTCTTCAGCGAGTGCTTGACCTCGCCGGTCTTCAGATCCCACAACCTGACGTTGTCATCGCCGATCCCCGCCAGCAGAGTCCCGTCGGGTGAGAAGGCGACGGCGTCTACGCGCTCGTCGCCCAGGTCCAGCGCCACACGCCAGGTGCAACACAACTCCTGTCCGGAATCGGGATCGGGAACCGGCTCGCTGGCGACAACGGGCGGACCGACCGATACGATCGCCTCAATGGGGCCGTCCGGTACGGTAGTCTCGGCATCTTCCACCTCATCGACCGCCCCACCCGGATCTGGCCCGCCCGGATCTGGCCCACCCGGATCTGGCCCACCCGGATCTGGCCCACCCGGATCTGGCCCGCCCGGGCGCTCCTCTACCGACGGATCGTCCGGCTCGGTGCCGAACACACGCTTCCAGTCGACGTCCTGTGTCGGGCGGCTCCCGCCGGGCTGACCGGAATCGGACTCCGTCGCGTCGTCACCCGAACATCCCAGCACGGCGATTGCGGCCAGAACGACCGCGGAAAGCAAAACTCGCTTGCACATGACTTCCTCCCTGTAAGGAATGCAGTTCGCCGTCCGGGGGCGAGGCCGCTGCGACAGCGGTCTTGTCGGTGTCCCCATATGCCGCCAAGATTAGGGGAGAGCGGCGACGTGGTCAAGTACCTGAGAGGAGGCCCCATCTCGCCAAGCGAGACGGCCGCGCCGCCGTGCGGAACGCCGACGGCACGCTACCGCGGTTCGACGTCGGGAATCTCGACGTCGGAGACACTCTCGGCAGGTTCCACTTCCGTGTGCAACGCCGCGATCGCCCGGGTGATGTCGGCGGTGTCTTCCACGATCTGGCCGTCGCGCAACACCAGCGTGCGCTTGGCGCTGCGGGCGATGTCCTGGTCGTGGGTCACCAGGATGATCGTGATCTGGCTCTCGTCGTTGAGCTTCCGCAGGATCTCGATCACTTCCTTGCTGGTTCGCGAGTCGAGATTGCCGGTGGGCTCGTCGGCCATCAGGATCGAGGGCTCGTTGACCAGCGCCCGGGCGATGGCCACGCGTTGCTGTTGGCCGCCGGAAAGCTGTCCGGGATGATGGTCCATCCGATCGCCCAGCCCGACCCGATCGAGCATCTCGGCCGCGCGGCGTCGGCGTTGCCGGCCGGAAATGCCGCGGGAATAGAGCAGCGGCAGCTCGACGTTCTGCAACGCACTGGTCCGGGCCAGCAGGTTGAAGTTCTGGAAGACGAAGCCGATCTGACGGTTGCGGAGCCGTGCCCGGGCGTCGCGCGACATGGTCGAGACCTCGGCGCCGTCGAGCCGATAGCTGCCGTCGGTGGGCCGGTCGAGGCAGCCGAGCGTGTTCATCAACGTCGACTTGCCCGAGCCCGAGGCGCCCATCAAGGCCACGTACTCTCCCCGTCCAATGCACAACGACACGCCCCGCAAGGCCTCGACCTTCGTTTCGCCGAGGTCGTAGACCTTCCAGACATCATGCACTTCGA
This sequence comes from uncultured Planctomycetaceae bacterium, assembly GCA_964472545.1. Taxonomy (GTDB): domain Bacteria; phylum Planctomycetota; class Planctomycetia; order Pirellulales; family Thermoguttaceae; genus CAYYNP01. The sequence continues at coordinate 51,030 of CAYYNP010000014.1, forward strand.
TCAGCGGGAGGGAGGTGGGCTCGTGGGAAGACATAATCCCATACTACCCCGAACTCCCGCAATTTCCTAGTCGAACCGCGGTTACCCAGTTTCTCTGGTCGGCGAGCCCGCGGTCGCCTAGAATCCGCGGCGTGAAACGCCCTACGATCGACGAACTCGCCCGACGCTGCCAGAAACCCGACCACCGCCGGGTGGGAAACTGGATGGCGCGGCGTGTCAGCCGCCCGATGGCGTTGCGGGTGACGTGGGTGATCGCTCCGTGGGGTATCTCGGCCAACACGGCCACGCTGTCCGCTTGGGCGTGTGGCGTGGCGGCGGCCGCCGCGTTTGGCTGGGGCAACGTGGCCGGATGGCTCGTGGGGGCCGCGTTGCTGCAAATGTGGTATCTGCTGGATCATGTCGACGGCCAACTCGCCCGGCTCAACGGCACGGCCTCGCTCGACGGCGTGCAACTCGACTACCTGATGCACCACACGGTGAACCTGCTGGTCCCGATGGGGATCGGCTGGGGGCTGTTTGTGCGATCGGGCCAGCCGTCTTGGCTCGGCGGCGGCTTGCTCTGGGGGCTGGCCCTGCTGATGCTCTCGCTGCACCACGACGCCCGCTACAAGGCGTTCATCCAGCGGCTGAAACGCGTCCGCGGCCGGCTCGACGTGGTCGGCGGCGGCGGTGCCCGGCCGCTGCAACAGCCGCCGATTCCTACACGGCCGCTGCGCTTGACCGCCTGGATCGGCCGCAAGGCGTGCGAGATGCACGTGATTCTCAACTTCGCTGCCTCGATCGCGCTGCTGCAATTGCTCAGCGGCGACCATCGGCTGCTGGCTGCCCGAGGCTATCTGGCAATCGCGGCTTCGACGGCCGTACTGGTGGCCGTTTGGACGATCGTCCGCGCCCAGCAGACCGAATCCGCCGAGCAGGAGTTCGCCGCCTGGTACCGTGTTCCGAAGGGGCACGAGATGACGTTCTCCGACGGCTGGTGGCACGTCGAGCGGGAAGAGCGAGAGCAAGTCTGACCGCGGCATAGCGGGGACTTCCGCATGCCCGATCCGTCGGAACGATCGTCATAAGCCCACCCCCAAACACCGCGCCCCAACTGCATGCTCTCGGCCGCATCGCCGGCGAGAAAAGGTAGACTTGACTTAGCCATTCTCTGGCGAAGTTCTCGCAACCGATGGAGGGCGTCATGTCCGGCGGCAATATGTTGTTTCTGTTGATGCGCGATCCGTGGGCATTGCTGCTGTTGTTGTTGATCAGCCTCGTTCCCACCGGCTTCTTCGGGTGGGGGCTCTACGTCGACTATCGAATCGCCACCGAAGGGACTTCCGTTCAGGCCACCGTTACGGATTATCGGGCCGTGGCCAGCCGCAGTCGAAACGGGAGCACGTCGTACCGCTACAAGGTCGAGTACGAGTTTCTCCCGCCCGGCGAGACCCGCAAACATACGGCCTACTGGATGCACGACGCAATGACGGTCACCGTCCCCAAGGCCGACTACGACCGGGCCGTCAACACCAAGCGGCTCGAAGTCCTCTACATCGCCGGCCAGCCCGAGTTGAACCGCCCGAAGCACTGCAAGACGACGCACACGATCGTGCTCTTCTTCAGTGTCTTCCTAAGCGTGAACATGGCCTTGCTAGTCGGCGTGTTCGTCGCGATCCACTACCGGCGAACGTGGCGGACGCGACAGATGCAAATCCAGAGGCAAACGGCCGGCGTCACCGAAGCCGGCGCAGGCTACGCGACGACGTTTGACGACGAAAGCCGAACGCAGGATGAGTACGTGGTCAACGTCTGATTCGGGGTGGCCCCGGTTCTTGAACCGGGGGACGAAGTCCCAAGAGGTTGCGACGCAGGACTCGGGCATGCTCCCCGGCATAGTGTGGCGGCAACGAGGGACTCTCGAACGCAAGGGCGTCGCCGGAAGGGTTGTGGGGCCTCTTGTGGCGAAGCCACGCCGGTTCAAGAACCGGCGCCACCCGCGGTAGTTAGATCCATCAGGGTGGCCCCGGTTCTTGAACCGGGGGACGATGAGGTGCCCTACACGTGGTGGCCACTCGGGACCGGGAGCCTGCCGACGCTCGGCTCACACAATACTCAGTCTCGGTCGTCACCTTCAGCGCCTTCTGCGTCGAGCCGGGCTTCCTTCCAGACGACCTGAAGCGTCGACTCCCGCACTTGATATTGGTCGCGAAGCCAAGTTGCCACGGCATCCTGCCATTGGGAATGCCCCGCGTGTTGTTCGCCAAGGCGAGACGGGCTGACGGTCAGATGGGCGGAGAAGACGACGACCTCGGGAGTGATTGTCCAGAGGTGTTCGTGTTGCGTGTCGACGACTTCCGGGAACTGTTCTCGCATCGCGTCGACGATATCGTGGACGTTGCGGCCCTTGGGTGCCATCTCCAACAACACGCGTAGCGACTCCTTCAACAGCCCCAACGCCCAGACCAAGATCAGCAGCCCGATGCCCATCGCCACCAGCGGATCCAACCACAGCCAGCCGGTATAGCCGATGACAATTGCCGCCACCACGATCGCCACCGACGAGGCGGCGTCGGCGATCATGTGGGCGAAGACCGACTGCACGTTGATGTCGCCCTGCCGGCTGCCCTCGATGAGAAAGACGCTCACGATGTTGACGACCAGCCCGAACACGGCCACCGCCAACATGTGCGGCGTGAGGATCGGCTGAGGATCGAGCAACCGCCCCACGGATTCCATAGCGATCCACACGATGATCGCCAGCAGAAACAGCGCGTTGACGAAAGCGGACACCACTTCGGCCCGCAGCAGCCCGAACGTGCGATGATGGCAGGCGGGAAGCCTCGCCACCAGGATTCCCGCAATGGCAATCGCCAGCGCAAAGGCATGGGTCAGCATGTGCCCCGCATCGCTCAGCAGCGCCACGCTGCCGGTGAGCCAGCCGCCGACAAACTCGATCACCATCGCCACGGCCGTGACGATCAGCGACCAGCGAAGTCGCCGCACCGTCACGGTCTTGTAGGCGTGGCTGTGGTTGTGATCGTGGCCGTGATTGTGATCACCGTCGTGTTCGTGCATTTGCCGGACTCTCCTCTCGCTTGCCCGTCCTGTCCAGCGGTAGCGCCGGACCCCGATTGATCGGCGCCGATCAAGATCCACCTTTGTTCGTGAGCGACGCCCGGTAGAGTGATTCGACCATTTGCAGGTGGGTGTTCGCGTCCGCCTGGATCTTCTTGATGCAGGGTGGACAGCAGACGTAGACGATTTGCCCGCCGACGACCGTCCACTTCGGGCTCTTCGGCAGCTTGTTCTTCATCACCGGGCAGATGCCTTGTGCCTTGGCGAAGTTGGCGTGGATCGTGGCCCAATGTGTGGCGGCGACCTTGCCGGACGTGCATCCTTTGCAGCAGAGGAACATCTCCTCCGCACCGATCTTCACTTTGATCGGCGTTCCGTGCGTTCCCAGTTTACGGCCCGATACCGGACAGATCTCCTGGACCACGGCGAGTACCTGGTCGCGCGAGAGTTGCGGCGGGTCGGCCGCCGACGCCCGTCGTTCCAGCGCGGCCGAAACGATACTCGTGCAAAGGGCAACAACATACAACGTCTTGACGATCTTCATGTCCTTCTTCCTTTCGCGTTAGGACGGAGCGAGTTCAAGCCCCGGTCGCTTCTTCGGCTCGTCTTCCACGGGCGACTCACAGTATCGCGTCGGCCAGCGGAGGCCCGAGTAACTCCTCTAGGTTCTCTTCTTCTGGAGCCGTCAGTTCTTGGCCCTTTAGGCCCAGGTGAAGCCTCCATTCCATGTACCGGCAATACAATGTTGGTACGATAAACGACGTAAACGGTTCGACCAGCATGCCGCCGAACACAGGCAAGGCCATGGCCCGAGCCACGTCGGCGCCGCGGCCGGTCGAGATCATCACCGGAACCAAGGCCGCCAGCGTGGTGATCGTGGTCATCACGCACGGCCGGATCCGCTTCAGCCCGGCCGTGTAGATCGCCTCGCGCAACTGCGCAACCGTCTCGATATTCTGCCGCCGCAGCGTCTGTTGGATGTAGGTAGCCATCACCACGCCGTCGTCGACGGCAATCCCGAACAGGGCGATGAACCCTACCCAGACGGCCGTATTCATGCCCACGCCCATCACCGCCACCGCAATCATCCCGCCGGCAAAGGCCACGGGAATGCCCGAGAAGACCGCCAGGGTGATCGCCCCGTCGCGGAAGTTCAGATACAGCAGCAGTTTGTTGATCAGCAACACCAAGGGGATGATCCACATCAGCCGGTAGTTGGCTTCGATCTGATTCTGAAACGACCCGACCAATCGAGGCTCGAAGTTTCCTTCCGGGAAATAGAGGCCGTCGCTTCGCTTTTCGTTGGGGTTTTCCTGGGCGATCTTGCGTGCCCTTTGTATTGACAGATCCACTTCACTGGCCGTCTCCAGGTCGCCCTTCGCGCCCGAGGGAGCGAACGACACGTGGGCCACCAGCCGGGCGTCTTCGCTGTTGATCGCTCCGGGCCCCCAGGTCGTCGCGACGTCGGCCAGGCGCTTAAGCGGCACGACTTCCTCCGCGTGCGTGACGACCGCCACCTTGCCCAGTTCGTCGATCCGCTCGCGGACGTCGCGCCGATAACGGATCTGGATCGGGTAGCGCTCGCGGCCTTCGACGGTGGTCGTAACGTCAACGCCTCCCAGCCCCGCGGCCACCACCTGATTGACCATCATCGTGGTCATGCCGTAGCGTGCGGCCTCTTCGCGATCGACGTCGAACTCGAAATAGGGCTTGCCCAGCACGATATCGGGATTGACCGTGTTGGCGTTGACGACGTGCAGCTTCCGCAAGTGCTCGGCCACCGCCAGCGACGCCTTAGAGAGCCCCTCCAGATCGTCTCCGTAGATCCGCACCGCCATCGACGCCTTGATCCCGCTTTGCAGCATCACCACGCGGCCCTCGATCGGTTGCAGCGGCGAGGCGGGCGTGATGCCGGGCAACGTGGCCACCCGATTGATCTCGTCCCAGATCATCTTCTCGTCGGTTATCTCCGGACGCCACTGATCCCGAGGCTTCAACATCACGTAGGTCTCGACCATCGCGGCCGGGGCCGGATCGAGCGCCGACTCGACGCGGCCGATCTTACCCAGCACGTTGGCCACTTCCGGGATCTGCCCGATCATGGCGTCCTGCGTTTGCAGCACCTCCATCGCCTGGTTGAAACTGGCCGCCGGATAGAGGCTCGGCATATAGAACCAACTCCCCTCGTCCAGCGCGATCCAGTCGTCGGTGTCCAGGCCGGTGAAGAGATGCTTCGCATCGACGTACCCCGGCACTTCGTTCAGATCGGCCCCCAGCGCCATGCAGACCTTCTCGACGGGCCGCAACACGGTCGGCAGTCCAAACCAGGCCCCGAGCCCCAGCACGACGATCACCGCCGGAAACGAAAGCATCAGCAGCTTGTGATTCAGCGCCACACGCAACCGGCCGGCGTAGATCCAGCGGACGAACCGACTCACCGGATTCTGTTCGATGGGGCGGATCTTCTCGCGGGTAATCCACCAACCGGCCAGGAAACCGACGACTGCGGCCGCAATCGCCCACCAACCGGCGTGCATGCCGGTCCAACCGTGCAAGTGATCGCCCCAAACAAACGAGAAGAGCCCGGCACAGATCCCACCCATGCCAAGCCCGGCGGCAACGTTGCCCCAGCGCGGAATCCGCGAGTTGCGCAGCAACACGCGGCAGAGCACCGGCACCACGGTCACGGCCACGATCAGGCTGGCGGCCAGGGCGAAGGTCTTCGTCCACGCCAGCGGGCTGAACAACCGGTGGTCGCGGCCGGTGAGGAAGAAGACCGGCAGGAAGCTGACGATCGTGGTGGCGACCGCGGTGATCACCGCCGGCACGACCTCGGCGGCACTGCGGCGGATCACCTTCAATCGCCCTTCGTTTCCGCCCGGCGATCCGCGCGACTCCCATTCGGCCAGGCCGCCGTAGATGTTCTCCAGCGTGATGATGCCCATGTCGACCATCGTGCCGATGGCGATTGCGATGCCGGCCAAGGACATGATGTTGGCGTCGACGCCGAAGACTTCCATCGCGATGAACGACATCAACACGGCCATCGGCAACGTGATCGCCACGATCAGGCTGGCACGAAAATGCAACAGGAAGAGGATCATCACGACGATCGTGATCGCGATTTCGTGGATCAGCACGTCGGTCAGCGTGGCCCGGGTTTCGTCGATTAGCACCGTGCGGTCGTAGACGCCGTGGATCTTGATTCCGTCGAGTTCGTTTTCCAGCGCGGCGATCTTCTCTTTCACCCCTTCGATCACCTTGTGTGGGTTCTCTCCATAGCGCATCACGACCACGCCGCCGACGGCCTCGCTGCCGTTGAAGTCGAGTGCGCCGCGCCGGAAGGCCGGCCCGATCTGCACTTGTGCCACGTCTCGCACGCGGACCGGTACGCCGCTGCGCGTGATCACGACCGTGTTTTCGATTTGCCCGATCGTCTCATGCACGGTCTTTCCCGAGCCGAGGAAGCCCTTGCCGCGGACGATCAGCTCCATACCGGAACTCTCGACCGTTTTGGCCCCCACGTCGATGTTCGACGCCTTGACCGCCTCGATCACACGGCTGAGCGGAATGCCGTGAAAACGCAGCTTGTCGGGGTCGACCTCGATCTGATACTGCCGCACGTAGCCGCCGATCGAGGCCACTTCGGCCACGCCCTCGACCGATTGCAGGGCGTATTTGACGAAGAAATCCTGCTTCGATCGCAGTTCGGCCAGATCGACGCCCGGCGGCGGCTCGAGCACGTAGTAGTAGATCTGGCCCAACGCCGTGGCGTCCGGAGCCAGCCGCGGCGTAACGCCCTCGGGCAACGAGCCGGCCACGGTCGTCAATTGCTCGGCCACACGCGACCGGGCCCAATAGAAGTCGACGTCGTCGTCGAAAGTCACCTGCACGAAGCTGAAGCCGAACATGCTCTTGCCGCGGACGCTCTGGGAACCCGGCACCGCCTGTAGCGCGACGGAAAGCGGATACGTGACCTGGTCTTCGATGTCTTTCGGCGATCGGCCCATCCACTCCGATAGCACAATCACCTGGTTCTCGCCGACGTTGGGAATCGCGTCTAGCGGGACGGTGTGCCAGCACTGCCATCCGTAGACCACGGCCGCAGCGGAGAGGATGAAGACCACCAGCCGCTCGCGAATGCAGAAGTTGAGGATCGCTTTGATCATTCGCCCGCCCCCCTTCGCAGCTTGTCGAGGTACTCCGCCGGGTTTTCCAATAGGGTCTCGCGACATCCTTCGCAGCAGATAAACACGGGCGTTCCGCCCACGTCGACCTTGATCGGCGTGCCCATCGAACCCAGCGGCATGTCGGCGACCGGACAGTTCTTCTGCTTCCGGGCCAGGGCACGGTCGGCCGGCGAGAGTCGAGCCAGCGCTGCGGCGATCTCGTCATCCTCGCCCTGGTCTGTTGTTCCGCCCGACATCGGCAGCTCCATTGCGGGCGGCTCCATTGCGGGCGGGGGTTCGAGCGTGGGGAGTTCCGTCGTCGGGCCGATGATCTCGATGGGGCCGATCGGCGGCAGATCGATCTGTGGGCCGCCGTCGCCCGTCGGTTCGGCCGCGGAGGGTTCAGCAGCGGCTTCGTCGAGTTTGGCGAGGTACTTCTGCGGATCGTCCAGCAGCGTTTTGCGGCAGCCCTCGCAGCAGATGAAGACCGTGCGTCCGGCCAGGTCGACCTTCGGCGGGATGCCCATCGATCCCAGCAGGGCCTCGGTGACCGGGCAGATGCGCTGCTTCTGGGCTGCTGCCCGGTCCGCCTCGGAAAGCTCCGCCAACGCCGCAATCACCTCCGGCGATGCGGCCTCGTCCGGCGAAAGGATCGGCCCGGCCCGGGTCGGGTCGATCAGCGACGGATTGCCCGCCAACTGCATCTGGGAGTCGATCAGGAAGTTGCCGTTGGTGGCCACGAGTTCGCCTTTGCGCACACCGCCCAGCAGCACGATCCGGTCGCCCAAGCTGGGGCCGAGTTCTACGCGGCGTATCTGGAAACGGCCCTCTTCGACTTCCACGTAGACCACGCTGTTGTCGCCGGCCATCAACACGGCGCCGCGTGGCACCACCAGTTGTTCGCCGCCGGTTGGCGGATAATCGACGAAGCCGAACGTTGAAGCCGGCACCAGTTCGATCCCACATCGCCGGCACTTGCCCGGGGCCTCTTCGATCACGTGGGGGTGCCGCGGACTGATCCACTTGCCGGCCAGCTCCGGGTCGTAGAGTTCGGTCTGCGACGCACTGGGATCGGCGATCGGCACCGAGACAGTCGCCGTGGCGTAGTCGCCGACCTTCAAACGGCGCTGCGGATTGGCGATCACCACGCGGACCCCGATGGTGCGCGTTTTCACGTCGACCGTCGGGTCGACGAACGCCACGCGGCCGACGAATTCCGTACCGGGCAGCGACTGCACCCGGGCCGTCACACGCTGACCGTAGCGAATCGCCGCCGCGTCCTCGGGAAACAGCTCCAACATCAACCACACCGACGAGAGGTCGGCCAGCCGGTAGATCGGTTGCCCCGTCTTGACGTAGTCGCCTTCGGAGGCCAGTTTGTCGATCACCGTTCCGTGGATCGGCGCGGCCAACTCGATCCGCGTCACCGGCTGCCCGGTCCGTTCGAGTTTGGCGATTTGTGGCTCCGTCATGCCCAAGTCGATCAGCTTCCGCCGGACGCTCTGCTGCAAATCGGCCGTATCGAGCGCACCGGAATAGAGCGACGACTGCGTTCGCTCGGCCGCGCGTTTGGCGGAGAGCAATTCCGTCTGGGCCGTGTAGAGTTCCGGCGAGTAGAGCAACGCCAGATGATCGCCGCGGTTGACCACCACGCCCGTGTAGTCGGCGTAGAGCCGATCGAGGCGGCCGTCGACGTAGGCGGCCAGCGTTTTCAGCCGGCCCTCGTCGTAGCTGATCTGTCCGACGGCGCGAATCTTGCGCGACACGGCCTCCGACTGCACCTTTGCCGTGCGAATGTTGGCGACGCGTCGCGAGGCCGGATCGATCTGGATCGAGCGTTCGTCGCCCGTGCCGCCGCCCGCGGTAGAAACCTCCAACTTCATGCCGCAGACGGGACACCGCCCCGGCTCGAGTTGCGGGGGCGTACACATCATCGGGCAGATATAGAGGACCTCTTCGCCCTCGGCGGCCGCGTGTTCGTGGTCACCTTCGCCGGGCTCGCCGGCCGATATCCATCCCAGCCGTTGTGCGGCACCCAGGCCAAAGATCACCAACGCTCCGGCACCCAAAAGCAGCGCGGGCCCTAGCAACGGTCTCAGCAAGGCTCCGACGACTGCCAACCAGGTTGTCTTGGATTGCTCGGACATCTCGATCCTCCCAGACGGTGTTTTGAGGTGAGAGTGACACCGGGAAACGTCTCGGCGCTTTCGCCGTTCGTAACACATGGCAGAGTCGCGTCTCGTGTGTGCCACTGCTTCGCAGAAGCAGTGCCGTAAGGCTCTTTCGTGGGTAACACCTTGCGCGAACGCTACACGACAGCAGGGGAAGCAATGCTAGCACCGCAAAGCGCGCGCACTTCCCTTGTGGCTGAGAGAATCAGAGCGTGAACCGGCAAAGAAGGGCGCAGGTCTGCGCGCCGGAACAAGAGAGGGCCGAGCCGAAGTCGGCAGTGCGAAGCTCGCCACAACCAGCATCGGTCGGGAAATCGGCGACTGCCACGTGCGACACGGCCAATTCGACCAGCGAGGCGCGGCTATTGACCGGAGCGGGGGCGGGAGCGGCCGGCCGCTCGGGCGAATCGTTGCGCTGGCAGAGGCAGCCCGCTCCGCACGAGCAGCCAAGATTTCGTACGGGTTTTGACGCCTTGTGACAGCCGCTTGGCCGCAAAACGCCGCCTTCACTCGCGCAACCGGGCGTCGGCGCGGCTGTCTCGCAGTGGCAGCCTTGGGGCGTCGACGAGGCTGCAGCGTTCGGCGACGTTGCGGACGAGCAAGTATGCACGGTCGCCCAGCCCGCCTGAAACGGCAACGCGATGGCCGTCAGGTAGATCAGCAGCTTCGGTGCTAGTCCTCCGCGAAAAAACATGAGTTACTCGATGGACAATCTTTGGCCGACAATGCTCTCGGCCTCGGTTCTCAAGTATCGTCGGCTTCCACGGCCGCCTGCACTATTATACCCTGTCCGGCCAAAGAACGCTGCATATCCCGCCGATCGGACACATTGTCCTCGCCCGGCCCTGCCGCGTCAAGCGGAATCTGAGCGAAGGAAGACCGCTTCAGTAGAATGTTCATCTATATGATGACGTTGTGTCTCGCGTGGCCCGCAGATCGCGGCAACACCACGATCCGTCAATGCTTGCCACACCAGCCGCCGGTGCGGGTGAATCCGACAACAGCCGCCGGTCCGTTTGTGCCGAATATAGGGAAGTGGCGGAGAATACAGATTCTGCGAGTTCTCCCTTCTTCCATAAGGTCGTCCGATGAGACACTCAGGTTGGGCCTGTCGACGGGCTGTCGCGGCGTGCTGCGTGTTGTTGATCTGCGCAGCCTTCGTGTACGCACAGGAGCCAAATCCGCCCGTGCCGATCGCTCCGGGCCCCGGCGGACCGGCCGAGATCTCGCGGCTGCCGGCAGTCGATCCGCCCGCGCTGTTCAGTGGGCCGACGTCTTTGGAAGACTTGATCGCCTACGCCCGTGCACACAACCCCGAGATCCTGGCGGCGAAGTACCGCGCCCAGTCGCTCGGTGCTCGGGTGCCGCAGGTCGCGTCGCTGCCCGACCCCACGTTGATGACCACGGCCTTCCTCGAAGAGAACCAAACGGCGGCCGGGCCGCAGCAGGTGGCGGTGAGCCTCTCGCAGAAGTTCCCCTGGTTGGGAAAACGCGCGATGCGCAGTCAAGTCGCCTACTACGATTCGATGGCTGCCTACGCCCGGGTCGCGTCGACCGAGTTGAAAGTCGTCGAGCAAATCAAGCGAGCCTACTTCGATCTCTATTTCGTTCAAAGAGCGTTCGAGGAGAACCACCACCTCGAGAAGCCGCTGGAAGACGTGATCGACGTAGCCAAGCACAACTACGAGACCAGCGTCGGGAAGACGGGCTTGCAGAGCGTCTTTCAGGCGCAGGTCGAGTTGGCCAAGTTGAAGACCGACCTGGTGAAGCTCGAAGAGGCCAAGCATCAAGCCCAGGCGCGCCTGTCCGGCGCGCTGCACCTGCCGCCGCAAAAACACCTCGAGGCCGTTGCCACGATCGACCGAGGCCGGCTGGCACAGGAACTAGAGACCCTGATGGGATTGGCCGATTCCTTCCAGCCGGAATACCGGGCGTATCGCCACGAACTCGCACGCGACCGCTCCGCCGTGGAACTCGCCCAGAGGGCGTATTGGCCGGACGTCACGATGAGCCTCGCCTGGTATCAGATGGGCGACCGCGGACTGAGCCCCGTGGCCAACGGCGAGGACGCATTCTCGGTCGCCGCCGGCGTGAACCTGCCGATCTATCGCAGCCGATTGGACGCGGCGGTCCGCGAAGCGGAAAACAAACTCTCCGCCACGACCCGCCGCTACGATGCGGTGCGCGACGTCTTCCAGACGGAGATCCAAACGCTGGCCGCCCAGTTTCGCGAACACCACCGAACGCTTGCCATCCTCGAGGTCGAAATCGTCCCCAGGGCCGAGGAGACGCTCAAACTCACCATGGAGGCCTATCGCGCCGGCCGTACCGACTTCCAACAGTTGATCGACGTCTATCGCACGCTGCAACGATACCGCATCGACCTGCATCGGCGCGCCGCACTCAGCGAGCAAGCCCTGGCGTCCCTGGAAAGGGCCGTTGGGTGCGCAGTCACGTCGCACGATCCTTCGAGATCGGAGTGAGCCCGCAGGAGGCGGCTGACCGGCCCGCATTTCTCACCAGCGTAGCCGAATTCGCCAGAATCTGGCTTGAGGCAATGGCCAGAAAAACCGGTGGGTGACGAAGTCACAGGAGGATTTGCCGTCACCTCGGGCCCTCTCGTGGCTCCGCCACCGTGACGCATTTTCCGGCCATGCGAGAGAAGTGGCAACGCCGACTGCGGAAAAGCGTCGGGGCCACCCGGGTGACGTCGTCGCATAACGTTCGTCCCCAGCCCCGAGTCCCCAGCCCCGAGTCCCCAGCCCCGAGTCCCCAGCCCCTGCCGCCCCGGGGCGGTCGCGACCAGCGGCCGCGGCTTTATAGCTCGGGCACGTCGACCCAGGTGCGCTGTTGCCAGGACTTCAGCCCCAACTCCGCAAGTTGCACGCCTTTGGCCCCTTCGAGCAGGTCCCAGCGGAACGGCGTGTCTTTGACGACGTGCTCGAGGTACAGCTCCCACTGGGCCTTGAAGGCGTTGTCGTAGACGGTGTTGTTGGGCACTTCGCGCCAATCGGCGTAGTAGTCGATCTTCGGCTCGACGTCGGGGTTCCAGACCGGCTTGGGCGTGAAGGCGTCGCCCTGGACCCAGCACTTCCGCAGCCCGGCCACGGCCGTGCCTTTGGTGCCGTCGACTTGCAGCGTCAGCAGATCGTCGCGGCGTACGCGCACACACCAGGAGGAGTTGAACTGGATCGGCACCCCGTCGGTCAGCTCGAAGATTCCGTAGGCGGAGTCGTCGGCCGTGCAGTCGTACTGGTTGCCGTCTTCGTCGACGCGTTTGTCGATGTGGGTGGCTCCCAAGGCGGTGAGCGATTTGATCTGGCCGAAAAGGTTGTCGATCACGTATCGCCAGTGGCAGAACATGTCGATCAGGATGCTGCCGCCGTCATCCTTGCGGTAGTTCCAACTCGGCCGCTGGCAGGTCTGGTCGAAACCGTCGAAGACCCAGTAGCCGAACTCGCCGCGGACGGAGAGGATGCGGCCGAAGAAGCCGGTGTCGAGCAGATACTTCAGCTTCAGCAGGCCCGGCAGCCAGAGCTTGTCTTGCACCACGCCGTGTTTCACGCCCGCGGCGGTGGCTGCTTTGTAGAGCGACAGGGCGTCGGCCGTGTTGGTGGCGGTGGGTTTCTCGATGTAGATGTGCTTGCCGGCCGCGATCGCCCGCAGCACGTGCGGCACGCGAAGGTTGGTCGTCAGGGCGTCGAAGTAGACCGAGTAGCGGTCGTCGCTCAATATGGCGTCGAGATCGGTCGTGTAGTCCTTAACGCCGTACGTCTCGGAAAGGGTCTTGAGCTTGTTCTCGTTGCGGCCGACCATGATCGGCTCGGGCACGATCGTCTCGTCGGGGCCGACCTTCACGCCGCCCTGTTGGCGAATTGCCAGCACCGATCGGGCCAGGTGCTGGTTGGTGCCCATCCGCCCCGTCACGCCGTTCATGATCACGCCGACCGTGTGGACTTTCATCGACTACTCCTTTGCTCGCGCCTGGCGACGCCGCTTCAAGTTGATTCAAGGTACGCGTCTTTGATCCGTTCGAGAAACTCGCCTTGGTCCATCGCCCAATAACGGTTCGAGAAGATCTCGACCTCGACGAAGCCGTCGAAGCCGTTCGCTTCGACCCAGCCGCGAATCTGCCGCACGTCGATGCAGCCCTCGCCCATCAGCCCGCGGTCCAACAGCAGGTCTTCGGTGGGCGTGCGCCAATCGCAAACGTGGAACGAGAAGATCCGCCCGGCGCGTCCGCAACGTTCGATCTGCTCCTTCAGTTCCGGGTCCCACCAGAGGTGATAGACGTCGACGGTGACGCCCACCAACGGCGAGTCGATCAGGTCGCAGGCGTCGTTGGCCTGGCGCATCGTGTTGATGGCCGAACGGTCGTCGGCGTACATCGGATGCAGCGGCTCGATGGCCAGCCGCACGTTGGCTTCGGCGGCCCGATCGAGCACGGCTTGAATCCCGTCGACGATCTGCTCCCGCGATGTTGCCAGCGGCTGGCCGGGCACTGCGCCGCAAACCAGCACGATCAACGGGGCGCCGAGCTCGACCGCCTCGTCGATCGCCTTGAGGTTGTCGTCGATCGCCTTCCGACGGCCGGCCGTGTCGGCAGCCGGAAAGAAACCGCCGCGGCAGAGCGAGACGATCTCGATCCCCGCCGCCCGCAGGTTGTCGCCCACCTTCGCAATGCTGCGTCCCTCGAGCCATTGCCGCCAGACGGTCACCCCACGCACGCCGGCCGCGGCGTAATGCTCGGTGGCCTCTTCGATCGACCACGGCTTGGTGGTGATCGTGTGGACGCAGAGCCTGGAGAAGTCGGCCAGTGGGGTGACGAACACGGGGGCGACGGGCATGGCCGCGGTCTCCAAATCGAGAGATACACAGATGCTGGAGAAAACCGCATTCTACTCCGCCACGGGGGGCTGTAAACCTCGGCCACCGTGAAGCAGAAGTGCCGCGCGAGGCGCGCGGTTCGCCCCGACCGCAAGAAATGGAAAAGACCCGGCATGGCCTCGGAGTCCGAGCAGCGACCGATGCCGGGTCGTCTGGGAGGATTCTGTTGTTCGCGTGGGCGCGAAAAAAGTGCCCGGCACAGATTCGAGGCCCGTTTTAGAACCTGCGCCGGGCAATCCTACAAAAACGTTACTGAATCCTCTTGTCGCGGATCAACCGCCGTCGCCTTCCGGCGGCTTGGGCCGTCCCCAGCCACCGAAACCGCCGCCAAATCCGCCGCCTCCGCGGAATCGAGACATGAACTCCTTGATCTTCGCCCGTGCCTCTTCCCGTTTTGCCTCCATCTCGGCGCGGGCAGCGGCCTTTTCTTCCTCGCTCAGTTCGCCGTTCTCGTCGAGGTCGAACTTTGCCAGCCAAGGCGTCAGGCCGGGTCGGGGCTTGCCTCCGCGGCTTGCCCAGAATTCCTCGCGGCTAATCTTGCCGTCGCCGTCGGTGTCGTGCTCTTCGATGAACTTCGCACGACGTTCCTCAGCCCTAGCCCGGGCCTCCGCTCGGGCGGCTTCCCAGCGCTCTTTGGCGGCTGCCTTGGCGGCATCCCGCTCGGCCTCGCTAACTTCGCCGTCCCCGTCCGTGTCGTATTTCTCCAAGAACCTCGCTTCGCGGGCTGCGCGAGCGGCCGCACGGGCAGCCGCCCTTTCCTCCTCATCGAGGTCGCCGCTCTCGTCCGCGTCGAACTCTTCCAGTACTGCCGCGCGATGGGCCTTGATCTTCTCGATGATCTCTTCGCGGGTGAGACGATCCGCCGACGCCGACTGCACCAACACGAAGCCAAAGGCTACGGCCATGGCACCAATCATCCACTTCATACGCCTGTCCTCCTCTGTTCTGAATAAGGGGATTTGACACCACCTTCCGAGGTGGTCTGGGAGATGACTCTTTTTCGCTCAGTAGGGAAAACGCCAATCCGCCGGATCTATTGCAGAAAAAAATCCTCGGCAAAGATGGCCGGCTGCGGCAACTCGTACACGACCGTACTCATTGTACATATAACCGCTGACCCGTGCTCCGGTTTCTCACAAAATGTGCACAAAAAAGGCGGCAGGCACCAAATCCAGACCCGGAACAGGTACGGTGCCATGCCGCCAGGGGGGTGGTTTCGTCAGATCGGGGGACCGAGAAGACGTTCGGCCGGCGGCCGATCTCACTTCTCGGGCTTCTCAGCCGCCGCCTTGCGACGTTCCTGGAATGCCTTCCTCGCGGCGGCCTTCTCCTCGTCGCTCAGCTTTCCGTCGCCGTCCTTGTCGAATTTCTTGATAAACTCGGCCATCCGGTCCGAACCGGCCCTCTGCCGATCTTGCATCGCCTTTCGCGCCGCGGCCTTCTCCTCATCGCTCAGTTTGCCGTCGCCGTCTTTGTCGAACCGCTTGATGATCTCGGCCATCCGATTCGAAGCAGCCGGGCGATCACCCGCCAAGGCCTTACGCGCAGCGGCCCGCTCTTCCTCGTTGAGTTTGCCGTCACCGTCCTTGTCGAACCGCTTGATGATCTGCTCGCGACTGGGCCGTTGGGCGGCGCCGCGTCTGGCCTGCATGGCTTTGCGGGCGGCGGCCATCTCTTTCTCGTTGAGCTTTCCGTCGCCGTCCTTGTCGAACTTCTTGATGATCTCCTCACGGCTGGGATGCCTGGTGGCCTCCCCGCGCCTGGCCTGCATTGCCTTCCGTGCGGCGGCCATTTCCTGCTGGTTGAGCTTTCCGTCACCGTCCTTGTCGAATTTCTTGATGATCTCTTCGCGGTTGAGCCGTTGGGCCGAGGCCGGCTGAGCGACCACAAAACCAAACGCTACCAACACCGCACCCGTAATCCACAGCTTCATTGTCCAAACCTCCCGAGAACACAAAACATGGGAAAGGAGACACTGCCACAGGGGGGAACCCGGCAGCCGTCCCTCCAACGTCCTATTCAACCCGCGAAATGGCTACAAGTTCCGACGCGCCCTGCAGGAGAACTGCAAAGTGTGCGGGAGCCCAAAAAAGGGGACTGGCTCCGTCGACGATCGATGCGGCTGTAGGGATTCGCAGTGCCGACGGTGCCTGTCCCCTTTCTTCGGGCGGCGA
>CAYYNP010000015.1:0-66247 GCA_964472545.1 uncultured Planctomycetaceae bacterium
GTGTCTGGCGTTCTGACTGGTGCTCTTCCGATCTTCCTCAGATGGGTAGGTGTGCAGTGGGGCTGCGGCGCTGTGGGGTTCGGGGTGTGGGGCTGACCTGGTGACGGGGTGACCGGGGGAGAATGGTAGGGTGCGCAACGCCTCATGCGATGGCGACTCGCTCACCGCACTGTAGGAGAGTCAGGATTGACCCTTCGTGGAGGGCTGTGTGTCTTTATTCTACAGAGGGGGCGCGGACCTTTCTTGTGGCGGCGGGTGATTCGCGGCATAATGAAGATTGGAACTTCTCTATTCTCACCCGGTCGTCAACAGCACACGGCCACGCCGAACCGCGCAGATCATGTCGGAAGCCTTCGATCCATACCTGCAATGGCTCGGGATCCGCGACCCGCAGCGCCCACCCAACCACTACCGCCTATTGGGGGTTGACGTCTTTGAGTCCGATGCCGACGTGCTCACCCACGCCGCCGACCGCCAGATGGCCCACGTGCGGACGTTTCAGTCGGGCAAACACTCGGCCGCCTCGCAGAGGCTGTTGAACGAGTTGGCCGCGGCCAAGATCTGTCTGCTCAACGAAGAGCGAAAGGCGGCGTACGACGAGTCGCTTCGCGTTGCCGGGCCGCCTATCAACGGCGGCCTGGCAAACGAGGTGACGCCCCCGCCGGTCGAACCGCCCCTGCCGCCGCCGGTTCCTCTCGTTCCGCCCCCGGTGCAGGAGGCGGCCAGCACGGCTTCCTCAATGCCACCGATGCCGGCCGTCGGCCCAGAGCTGCTGATCGCCGTTGTGCCGGACGAGGCCCCGGATGAGGTTCCGGCGCCGGCGATTCGGCCAACGCCTCCGTCTTCGCCCGGCTTGTCGACGCCGGCGAAACTGGCGGCATCGGCGATTCTCATGGTCGGCGGATTGATCGCGCTGGTTTTGATCGGCAACCAGGCGAGCGACGATCCGGCCGGGGCGAACCGGGCCGGGCACCAAACCGCCTCGGCGTCGACCACGAAGACGATGCCGACGATCAAGACGCCGGCACCGCAGCCCCCCGGTCCAGAGACTCCGACGCCACAGCCCCCCCCGCCGCAGCCCCCGTCTCCCGTCGATCCTGTCGTTCCCGTTGGCCCCACGGTTCCCGACCCTGTCCCTCCCCTACCGGTCGCACCCGGCCCAACAGATCCCGTTGTGCCAGATCCCGTTGTGCCAGATCCCGTTGTGCCAGATCCCGTTGTGCCAGATCCCGGGATTCCCGGCCCGAACGATCCCGCCCCGGAGCCTTCCGCGCCGGAGCCGCAGCCGAAACATCCGGTTCCCTCGGAGGCCGCTTGCCGGGCGACGCTCGCTAACGTGTTGCGACTGTTTGCAGAGGACTACGGCCGGGCCCGGCGCGTCGGCGAATATGGCAACCTCTCGCAGATGTTGTACAACAAGGCGCTGGCCACCGACGACGATCCGGTGGCTTGCTACGTTTTGCTGACCGAAGCCCGCGACCAGGCCGTTGCCGGGGGCGTGGCGACCTGTTTCGACAAAGCGTTGGAGGCGATCGGCCAGCAGTACGCGGTCGACACGCTGGTGATGGCCACCGCCACCTTGCAGCGGGCGACCACCGGTGCCCGCTCGCCGGCCGCCAACAAGGAGCTGGCCCAAATGGCGATGAAACGGATCGACGACGCCTTGGCGCGCGACGACTACCAACGGGCGAAGACGCTGGCCGTGGCCGCTCGCGACCTGGCCCGGCGAATGGAGGTCCGCGACCGCGATCTGGCCCTGACCCGGCGTGCGGCGGAACGGATGGCGGAGGTCGACGCCCGGCATCAGCAGTATCTGGAGTTCCTGGCGGCGTTTCAGACGCTGCTGCGGCAGCCCGACGATCCCCAGGCCAATCTGACGGTGGGCCGCTTCTATTGCCTGGTCAAGCAGGACTTCGACCGCGGGCTGCCGAATCTGGCCAAAGGCAGCGACACCACGCTGGCCCGCCTGGCCCGGGCCGAAACGCCGACTCCGCAGCAGCCCGGCGAGATGGTCGCGCTGGCCGACCGCTGGTACGACGCCGCCAAGGTGGCCGCCGCGGCCGATCGCGCCGGGATGCGGGCACGCGCCGCCTACTGGTACGACAAGGCCGAACCGGGCCTCTCCGGCATGACCCGCGACACGGCCCAGCATCGGTTGCGCGAGATCGAACTGGACCCGGCCGGCGAAGGGATCTAGCCGGTCGGTAGAGAAGGCTGGCACAAGCGGACCGGCGGGTGGCGGGGGCAAAGCGCAGCGGTGCCCCAGGAGATCAGAGCAACTGGGGCACCGCTGCGCTTTGCCCCAGCCACCCCGTTGCGAAGCCGTGACGCAATGCTCACAAGATCCACCGGTCGCTGATTCTCCGGCAACGGCCCTCGGCAGATGATTGACGGCGGCCGCCGCGCTGCGGCATAATCGTTGACGGCCGATCGGGGCCGGCCCAAAGGAGAATCCGCCATGATCCGATGTCTCATAACTGCCGTGGTGTTGCTTGCCGTGCTCGGCACCGTCGGCTCTCCCTATGCCGCCGAAACGGACACGCGACCGAACATCGTCTTCATCATGGCCGACGATCTCGGCTACGGCCACCTCGGCTGCTACGGCCAGACGAAGATCCACACCCCACACATCGATCGCATGGCCGTCGAGGGCACACGATTCACGCAGTTCTACGCCGGCCATTGCGTCTGTGCCCCGTCGCGCAGCACCTTGATGACCGGGCATCACACGGGCCACACGTCGGTGCGGATCAACGGCGGCGGGTCGGCGCTGCTGCCCGACGACGTCACGCTTGCCGAAGTGCTCCGCCGGGCCGGATACGCCACCGGAGGCTTCGGCAAATGGGGGCTCGGCGACGACGGGACGACCGGCGTGCCGTACAAACAAGGCTTCGACGAGTTCTGCGGCTACCTGCATCAAGTCCACGCCCATTTCTACTACACCCACTTCCTCTGGCAAAACGACCGCAAGCTGCCGCTGAAGGAGAACGAGGGGCAGCAGCGCCGTCGATACTCGCACGACGTGATCGCCGACGCCGCGTTGGATTTCATTCGCCGCAACGCCGAGGACCGGTTCTTCCTCTACGTTCCGTTTACGGTCCCGCATTTCGAGTTGCTGGTGCCGGACGATTCGCTTGATGCATACCGCGGCGAGTTTCCCGAACCGGCTGCTTATCGGGGCGACCACTACGCCTCGCAACCGACGCCGCGCGCTGCGCTGGCGGCGATGATCTCGCGGATGGATCGCGACGTGGGCCGGATCTTCGCACTGCTGAAGGAACTCGATATCGACGACGAGACGATCGTCTTCTTCACCAGCGACAACGGCGGCTACCGGCTGGCCGAAGGATTCTTTCACGGCAACGGTGGGCTCCGCGGCGGCAAGGGCGATTTCTACGAGGGCGGGCTGCGCGTCCCGTTGGTCGTGCGATGGCCCGGCCGGGTTCGTCCGGAGGCAACGGACGATCTGGTTTGGGCCTTCTGGGACGTGATGCCCACGCTGGCGGAATTGGCCGGTGCGGAATGCCCGCCGGGGATCGACGGTGTCTCGTTCGCCAAACGGTTGCTGGGACGACCACAGGAAGTGCCCGAGCGGTTTCTCTACTGGGAACGCCAGCCGCGAAACCAAGGCGGCCAGCCGCCTTGGTCGGTGGCCGTGCGAATGGGCGACTGGAAGGCGGTGCGCAATCGTCCGAGCTTGCCGCTGGAGTTATACGATCTCGGCCGTGACGTTGGCGAACGAAACAATGTGGCCAGTGAGAATCCACGCGTCGTCGAGCGGATCGAGCGATACCTGAAGACCGCCCGCACCACGCCGCGAGAGTATCCTGCCGAGGTGCCAAGCTGGAGTTTCCCGCCGCTGAAGACGGGTTACGTGCGGTGAGCCGATAGACTGACGGACGGGTGGCTGGGGTCGAGCGCAGCGAGCCCCCGGAACGGGACACGACTGATATTCGAGGGTGGCCGGGCGGCGCAGCCACGAGAGGCGCGATGTGGAAACCGGAACCTCCTGTGGCTGCGCCACCCCGACGCATTTTCCGAACGTGTGAAAGAAGTGGCAACGTGGATTCCGGAAAAGCGTCGCGGCCACCCCATATGACTTGCCAATTGAGGAGACCACCATGCTTCGACCGCCTAGCGCCATAACCATCTTCATCGTGGTACTTTGCCGCACGATCCCCTCGGCGGCCGAAGACCGCGAGGCCCGGCTGGCCCGCATCCCGCGGGTCGACGTCCACGCGCACGTTGGCGGCGACGTGAAGCTGGCCGACCGACTGCTCGAAATCGGCCGTGTGCTCAAAGAGCAACACGGCGCCAATCTCAAGAGCGCGAATCTCGAAATCTGGATCGACCTGGGCTCCTACCGGCGTCTGAAGAAACTGACCGTTGACGACTTCGACGCGATCGACAAGAAGTACCAAGGCCGGCTGCTGCCGTGCATCAGCGACTATCGCATTGCCGACGGCTTGCAGTATTCGCCGGAAGAGATCCGCCGGTGGCACGACCGGGGCATCGCCGGCTACAAGATCTGGGTCGGCGTCTCCGGCCTCTGCGATACGCCGGCCAACGAGGCGACCTACACCGAGTTGGAGCGGCTGGGTATGGTCGGCGCGTCGGTCCACGTGGCCCAGCCGTATCCGACGAAATGGTGCACGGACATTATCAAGTTCTGGGAGGCCCAAAACGCCTGGGAACGCGTGCTCGATCGCCACCCGAAGATGACCGTCGTGATGGCCCACATGATGAACTACAACATGACCGACGAGCAGTTCGACTCTCTGCGCTACGTGATGCAGACGTACCCCAACGTCCACCTCGACCTGGCCGCGCGGATCGGCTGGCTGCGGTATCTCGACCGGGAGAAGATCCGCCAGTTCATCATCCGCTACCAGGACCGAATTCTCTTCGGCACCGACGTTTCCGCCAGTGCTCTTGGCGAACAGCCCGGGGTGACCGCGATGCGATATCGCCGTTGTTTCGCGATTTTGGAAACCGACCACGCCGTGCCGGCCGGTTTCTATCCGCCGCCGGTCAAGGGCAAGGAGGCAGCCAAGGGGCTCGCACTGCCGATCGACGTGCTCGAATCGATCTACTACCGCAACGCCGCCCGGCTGTATCCCCGTGTGGGTGAAGTACTTAAGCGGCGAGGGTATTCGCTGGCAGACAAGCCGGTCGACGCCGCAGGTCGGCCGATGTCAAGATAGGCAAACGCAATACCTCGCCAGCGGCATTCTTCGGGGAACTGCACTTGGAAGCTTGTATTGCCCTGCCAATCTGGTAAGATAGGAGCCGTACGCAAGTTCACCCTGAAGGCAGTTCCTTAATCCCGGTCTCCAATTCGGAGGCAGCGCCGCGGCACCCAATCTGACGTAGCGGTACCGATCCGTTGCGATCGTCTGTGGGTGTCGATGTGATCCGTCCGTTGTTTGTCGGCGGCGGGTCGGTTTTCCCGTGAGTTTTCAAGGCGGAGAAGGTCCGTCTGTAGATAGAGTCTTTCCCCAGAGGTACCCTCAATCAGGAGGCGCAAAGATGTTTCGGCCACTGACGCTCGCGGCGGTCGTGTTCCTAGTGGCGTACATGGGGCCGGCTTGCGCGGAGCCAATCACCGGCATTGCTGCGAGGAACAACACGAACGATCCCATCTTGATGTCGGCCGCGCTGCGCGACGGCGTCCTCTGCTATTCCGACACCCTCAGCAGCGTCTGGCGAGACGTACCCTCCTACTTGGGCGATGCGGATTACATCCGCACGCCGCGCAATGACGCCGCCAACTTCGATTTCGAGATGGACGTGACCCTGTCGAGTCCCGCCGATCTCTACGTCTTCGTCAACGACGTGACATGGGGTGCAGGTCCCATTCCATGGATGATTGACGGGACGTTTCCGTACAGGTTTGTGGACACGGGTGACAACGTGACGCGATTTACGCCCGGGGCGGCGCAGCCCAACATCAGCCACTCCGTGTTTGTTGCCGAAGTCCCGGCCGAGACGGTGACGCTCTTGTGGAATCACGACTCTACAGGCCACGCACCCTACGGTGTGGCTGCCGTCGTTCCAGAACCCTCCACCCCCATTCTCGTGTGCGCGGTGGCGGTTGGGATGGCCACCTTTGCCTGGCGCAAACGAAAGCGGGCATAACCCCATCCACCTCTCCCCTTCCAGGCGCCAAGCCGGAGGCAGCGAACGGTACCCACAAATGCGACGACGCCCACTTGGGCGGCGGCGATTCTCCCGGGTACCGAGATCGACTCACGCGTGGTGAGTCGAGTTCCCCCGAGTTTTCCCGACGGCGACGGTCCGTCTTCACGTGGATACAGCGAAACAAGCCGACAACGAGGTAGAACGATGGGTGCCACACGAGTCTCTTTGGCCGTGGTGGTTTTGTGTACGTGCGTCGCGGACGGTTTCACGGGCACGATTCCTTGGACAGTTGCGGAGACCGGCTTCAACGATGCGGTGGGGATCCATGGCGACGCCGTGCCGGATGCTCCGTATCGTATAGATGCCTCGCTCCCCGGCCGGCCCACCGTGGAGCCCGGCTGGGTGGGACCCTGGCAGCGGGAGCACGGCAGCGACTCTACTCCGACTGCGCAGTCTAGCGTGACGTTCGAGGGCGACGGGGCGGCGCAGTTCCGGCCGACGTCGAACACCTCGCGGAAATGGACGCACGGGCAGGCCGGCATCTTCACCATAGAGCATCGCGTTCGGTTTTCGGCCGATTCGGGTACCACCGGCTACGTCTTCGCCGACCGTTTCCCCGGGACATCGTCCATGTCGCACGCCTCCGTTTGGCTGGCGTCGACCGACGGGCGGATCTCGGTCATCGACGGCGTCGGCAACGGCAGCAAACCGATCGAAGATACCGGATTCACCTGGGAGCCGGACCGGTGGCACACCATCCGGCAGGCGCTCGACGTACGGAACCGGACTTGGCGTTTCTTCTTCGACGACGTCGAATACGTGGGCCCCGACCCGCTGGGATTCCGCGGCACCGTAACGGCGGTCAACGGGCTGGATATTCTCTCGCACACGTCCGGCGCCGGCACGTACCTCGATCAGCTTCAGATCACGACGGCCGACGAGCAGGCGACGTTGGAGCCCAGCCACTATCTGGCTTTCGACGACAGCCAACCGGCAGCCGGTACCTCGGTCAGTCCGTTTTCGCACGTCGATTTCTCGGCCGGGTATTTTCACCTGGAAGACTTCGAGGACGGCGCGCTCAACACGCCCGGGGTAAGCGCGTCGCGCGGTGAGATACGCGGGCCGGGCGACTCGACGGTCGTCGACTCGGTCGACGCCGACGACGGGGCGATCGACGGTTCGGGCTCGGCCGGGCACGCCCTGAAGCTGGGGAGTCTGTCGGAGCCGAGCATCACGTTCACGTTCAACGAGTCGATCCTCGGCTCATTGCCCACCCACGCCGGAGTCGTTTGGACCGACGGGGAAAACGACGCCCGGCTGGAGGCCTTCGACGTCGACGGCTTTTCGTTGGGTTCCGTCACGGCGGCTCCGGCCACGGCAGGCGTTGGCGGCGAGACCGACGAAGACACGTTCCTCGGCGTCGCGCATGCCGGCGGGATCTCGCGAATGACGGTGACCGGCGGCGTCGACTCCGGAGCGGCCGCCGGGATTGAGGTGGATCACCTGCAGTACGGCCGCGTGCCGGAGCCGTCGGTGCTGACGTTTGTGGGCGTGGCGTTTGGGGGTCTTGTGTGTGTCGGGCTGCGAAGGCTGCGCGAACGGCGTGTGGCCGGCTATCTGAGGATTTGATTTGCCGGTGCTCTTCTGGGAGGAGATGAACATGTTACGTCACATCGGATATTTGGCGTGGTCGTTGCTCCTAACGGCAATGATGGCAACGGGCTTCGGCCGCTACGGCTGGGCGGTGACCATCCCGTCGGCAGGATACGAGATCACCGATCTCGGCAACCACGGCGGGCGTTCGGCGTTGCCGCTGGGCATCAATGAGGCCGGCCATGTGGTCGGCTACGCCGCGTTCGACGTAGGCCACGACACGAGATACGAGGCCGTGCTCTGGCGAGGCGGCGAATCGATCGGCCTCGGCACTCTGCCCGGGCACGACGAAGCCGTCGCCAACGACATTAACGACCTCGGCCAGATCGTCGGAATGTCGGGATCGAACGACTATCGGGCCTTCCTCTGGCAAGACGGCGTGATGACCAACCTCGGCACGCTCGGCGGAAACGAGAGTCGGGCAACGGCGATCAACAACCTCGGCCAGATCGTGGGACGCTCTAAGCTCGCCTCGGGCGCCACTCATGCCTTCCTCTGGCAAGACGGCGAAATGACCGACCTCGGCACGCTCGGGGGCGACGTGAGTCTGGCGAACTCGATCAACGACGCCGGACAGGTCGTCGGTTGGTCGCGAATCGGTGAAGGGGACGTCCACCACGCGTTTCTGTGGGAAAACGGAACGATGACCGACCTGGGGTCGCCCGCCGGGTTCTACGGCAGCCCGGAGGCGATCAACGCCTACGGCACGATCGTCGGCGACTACACCACCGCGCTGGGGTCTTGGGCCGGATGCGTCTGGCAAGGCGGCACCGCCACGCGCGTGCCGTATTCTCCCGACGACGTGAACGACCACGGGATCATCGTCGGCGGCTCGCGCAACATGGGCGGTGTGCCGGGAGTCGTTGCCCAAGGCGAAACCTGGCACTGGCTGGATGATCTGATTCCGGCCGGTTCGGGCTGGACGCTTCACGCCGGCCGGTCGATTAACAACCGCGGGCAGATCACGGGCGCCGGGCAATTCAGCCAGGGAGCCGGCATCGAAAAACACGCCTATCTGCTGACGCCCGCGTCGGAGGACCCGCCGGGGCCCGGCAAGCCGGCCAAGTTGATCGCACACTTCACCTTCGACAACACCTTCGGCGATTCGACGTCGAACGAACTGATCACCAATCCCGGCGTCTTCCAGCCCCCCACATTCAACACGTCCGACAAACGGTTCGGAGAGGCCGCGGCCGATTTCGAGGCCGACACGATTGAGCACCTCTACGTGGAACACGATACCGCGTTTACGAACTTACAGGACGTAACCGTTGCCGTGTGGCTGAAACCGGAAAGCTGGAACGGCGCGCGGCGGATCTTCCAAAAGGGCTCCGACGGCGACTTCAGCCTGCGGCGGTTCGGCGGCAACGGCCAATTCCGTATGCAGACCAACGGCAAGTTGCTCGACGCCGGCGACGCCGCCAGCTTGATGCCCCCGGGCCAGTGGTATCACGTGGCCGCCGTCTTCGACACCGGCCGCGACTCGATGCGGCTCTACATCGACGGACAAGCGGTCGGTTCGGCTCCGCTGGGCGGGAGCGGCATCCGGGAAACCACCAGCCGGCTCTACATTGGGCACAAGATAGGACACCAAAGCTACGGCGACAACTTCGACGGCCTGATGGACGAGTTCTTCATCTTTGGCGAGGCGCTGAGCGTGACGGAGATCCAAAACCTGATGGAGTACAATACGACGATCCCGGAACCCTCTTCCGTCGTCCTACTGGCCATAGCGGGCGTTGGGCTGCTCGTGCTTGCGTGCAGACGCGGAAAACGAGGCCCGTCACGGTCGGCGGCGATTGCTGCGGCGCTGGGTCTGTCGGTGGGAGCAGCAACGGCTGCCGCCGACACAATCGGTTTGCCTTACGCCGACGCCGTACTCAGCGACGATCCAATCGGCTACTGGCGATTCGAGGAAACCGGCGGAACGACCGCGCTCGATTCGTCGGGCAACGGCCGGCATGCCACGTATCACGGCGCTGCGGCGCCGGGAGCCCCGGGGGCGTTGCCGACGGATGCGAACGCCGCCGTGGCGTTTCCCGGCGGCACCGGGTACGTTGACGTCGGCAGACACGCCGCCTTGAACCAGCTTCGCAACGATTTCACGATCGAGGCGTGGGTCCTGGAGGATGCCGCCAACGGCTCGGGCACCGTCATGTCGACCAAAGGGAGCTTCACCTCCGGATACGCGTTGACGTTGAATCCCGGAGAGTTGTGGTTTACGACGTACGGCAGGAAGGACTACAAGGTCACGATTCCGCGGGTCCTCGATCAGTGGAGGCATTTTGCGGTAGCCTTCGACGCGTCGAACGACGCGCACTTCTACGTCGACGGCGAGTTGGCCGGGGTGGTGGCCGGCAGCCGCACGTCGGGCACCAGCTCGCAGACGTTTCGGATCGGCAGATCGCCCTATCAAAGTGCGAGCGGCCAATACGGCCAGTTCTTCGGCGTCATCGACGAGGTCGCCGTCTATGGCCGCACATTGGACGCCGGCGAGATTCGCGAACACTACTTCGCCGGTGTGCCCGAGCCGTCGGCGGTCGTCATGCTGGGGGCGGGGGCTTTCGTAACGGCGGCCTTCACCTGGCGGCACAGACGCCGGGCTTTCTCGACATGGTAACGTGGGGCGAGCATCCTGCTTGCCTTTGGAAATCCCGTGCTTTGCGCAAGCTGGAAGCGTACGCCACGTAGAGCACGAAGAACGCGAAAAGGTCACAGCGGCTGTTCGCCCGGCAGCACCGTCATCACCGGGATGCGGACGTGGGGCGGTTGTTCGAGAACGAAACGGCCGTAGCGGGCGATGTCGGCGGGGGTGAGCAGTTGCTCGATCTTCAGCCAGTCGCGGGGGTGGGCCTTGATGGCGTATTTCGTGCCGGCGTAGACGCCCGCGTTGGGGCGGACCTCGGTGCCCAACAGGCTGGAGACGTTCAGCAGGTGGCCGCTGCCGGCGGCGCGAAAGTGCTTCAGCGCCGTGTAGGCCATTCGTGTGGCGGCCTCGACGTTCACGCGGACCGCTTTCCGAGAGGCGTTGCGAGACCGTGCCGGCTTGCGTAGAATCGCTTGGCAGTCTACCGAATACGTGTCTGCCACTGCCTCGCCATGTCGCCCCCCTATCTACACCTCGGCCGACTGCTCAGCGAGATCATTTCGTACGGCGGTGTCCGAGGGCAGGCGTTGGTGTGCGTAATGGGGACGTCGACCGTGAGCCTGGTGGGGCTGTTGGCGATTTGGGGAGGGCTGGGCCGTACGCGGCGATGGGTGCGCGTCGGCGCCGTGGGATGCCTGCTCTCGCTCTGGCCGCTGGTCGGGGCGTATGAATTACTGATGCTGTTTCTGGCCCAGACGGTCGTCGCCATGGGGTCGCTGATGGTGCTGCGGCGTTTGAGACGGCCGATCGCGCAGCCCGCGCCCGACGCAGAGGCCGGCGTTGGCAACGTGCGGCGAGTTGGCCGACGTTTCCAATTCACGCTGGCCGATCTGCTGCTGGCGGCTACCGTGGCCGCGGCGTTGCTGGGCGTGGGCGTGAGCCTGCCGCGCGCGTGGTGGCCCAAGCCGCTGATGTACGAATTGGTGATCGGCGTCGGCTTCGGAGAGGCAACGTTGACCGCCGCGTGGATCGCCCTGGGAAGCCGGTTCCGTATGCTTCGATTGGCAACCATCGGACTGATGCCCGTCTTGCTGGTGATCGTCGTTTGGATTGCCCTGGGAGACGAGTTCCGAATGCTTCGATTGGCGACCATCGGACTGACGTCCGTGACGCTGGTGATCGTCGTCTGGATCGGCCTGGCCAGAACCAACGGTCGGCTGACTTCCGGAGTCGCTAGGCGGCGTTCGGACGCCGACCCGGCCGAACGACCGGCCCATCCGACGCATCGGCGCGCGGCAAGGCTTGCTCTGATGATGCTCACGTTGCTAATCGTGCTGCCTCCCGCCGTGGCCTACTACTTGATTCTCACACCGCCGGCGATCCCCGCCGTGGAAATGCCCGCTGCCAACGGCTACGCCGACCTGGCTCGGGCCGACGTGGTTCTCTCGATAGCAGGGATCGGGCGTTACGGCTCGGACGTCCGGCCGGATCTGCGGCCGTTCGTCCGCGTCTACGGGCGGGTGCTCGAATCGGCCCGACTCGCACTGCAGCGAGAATGCCGTCATCCTTTGCAGTATCGAACTGCCGACGTGGATCACTTTGAACTCAGCTACCTCGAACAGGGGCTTACGCTGCAGGCCGAACTGGCCCAGCTCGAAGGCCGCATCTACGACGCTGCGCGCTGCCAGGCGGATATTGTCCGTCTCGGACAGGCGGTCGCCCGCGGCGGCTTGCTCGACCACCGGCAGCGGGGTGAAGGAATCGAAAAGACCGGCATCGGCGAGTTGCTGGAACTGCGCCACCAACTCACGCCGGCGCAAGCCCGCGAGTTGGTTCGCACGTTGCACGCCCGCGACGCCGAGCGAGATCCGTTGGACGTGGTGCTCACCCGCGACAACGTCTGGCACCAACGCGTGCGCGGCTGGCAAGGCCGGCTGCATCACGTGGCCGTGCAGCTTGTCGTCCCCGGCGGCAAGCGGTCGTTGATGAACCTGCATCAGTTCGACCTCTTGGAGCGCGACCGCCAGGCAAGACTACGGCTCTGGCTGTGCGAGGTGGCCGTCGAGGATTTCAGCCGCGTGTTGGGCCGGTTGCCGGACGACCTGGGACAAACGGTGCCCGATTATCTCGACGCCGTGCCCGAGGATCCCTACAGCGGCAAGCCTCTGATTTACCGCGCCGACGGCGAGAGCTATCTCCTCTACAGCGTGGGCGAGAACGGAATCGACGACGGCGGCTCGGCACAGGCGGCCGACGGCGATGACTTGTGGTTGGAGGACACCGCCGGAACGCCCACGGCGCCGGCCAATTGAGGCTACTCGAATCGCCATTTTGGGTTAGAATCAGCGAGAACTATTCACATCGGCCGAGGGAGCGACGAGCATGAAGCGTGAAACGATGACTTCCCGAGAGCGATTGCTCACCGCCCTGGATCACCGCGAGCCGGACCGCGTGCCGATCGACTTAGGCAGCATGCAGACGGGCATCCACAAGTTTGCCTATCGGGACCTGGTCGAACACTTGGGCATCGACCATGAGGCGGAGATCCTCGACCCGGTGCAGCAACTCGTGCGGCCCGGCGAAGAGTTGCTCGAGCGGTTCCACGTCGATGTGCGCTACGTGAGCCCCTCGGCGGCGTCGGATTTCCAGGGCGGGATCGAACAGAACCAGCGCGACGGCCGCCTGTGGCACGATCTGGTCGACGAGTTCGGCGTCCGCTGGTCGATGCCCGACGACCAGCCTTATTTCATGGACATTACGCACCATCCGCTGGCCGACGCCACGCTCGACGACCTGCGCGATTACCCGTTTCCCGAGGGCGATGATCCGGGCCGCTTCGCCGGGATGCGCGAGCGGGCGCTAATGCTGCGCAACGAAACGCCGTACGCGGTGGCCAGCACGGTGGCCGGCGTGGTCTACGAGGTCTGCTGGTACATGCGCGGGCTGGCGCGCTGGCTGATGGATACTCTCCAACAGCCTGAGTTCTGCGAGGCCCTGCTCGACCGCACGCTATGGTTCTGGCTCGATTTCTTCCGCGGCTTCCTCGACGAGTTGGCCGACGTGCTCGACGTGATCATGATCGGCGACGACATCGCCGGGCAGAACGGGCCGATGTTTCAGCCGCGTTTCTATCGTGAGGTGGTCAAGCCGCGGCAGAAGCGGCTGGTGCAGTACATCCGCTCGCGGACCAAGGCCAAGGTCTGGTATCACACCTGCGGCGGGTGCATGCAGTTCATTCCCGACCTGATCGACAACGGCATCGATGTCCTCAACCCGGTGCAGATCAGTGCCGCGGGGATGGAGCCGAGCGAGCTAAAGACGCAATTCGGCAATCGGCTGTCGCTCTGGGGCGGCGCGATCGACACGCAGCACGTGCTTCCCACGGCGTCGCCCGAGACCGTACGCGAGCACGTCCGCCGCAATCTAGAGATCTTCAAGCCCGGCGGCGGCTACGTCTTCAACAACGTCCACAACATTCAGGCGGGCGTGCCGGCAGAGAACATCGTGGCGATGTTCGACGCGGCGTATGAGTTCGGGTTCTATCGATAGAACACAGCGAGGGAATAGAACACAGAAGGAGATAAGTGTGCCACTGCTTCGCAGAAACGACGGGTGGCTGGGGTCGAGGTGCGAGGGACGAGCACGGAGCCCCCAGACGATTTGCGGGTGATCCTCAGCACACTGGGGGCTCAGCACTCGTTCCTCGTGCTTCGACCCCAGCCACCCCTCTTCCCCTACCCCGGGTTCATCGCTCGCGATAGGTGATCCGGCCCTTGGTCAGATCGTAGGGCGAGAGTTCCACGCGGACGCGGTCGCCGGGCACGATGCGGATGAAGTGTTTGCGCATCTTGCCGGCCACGTGGGCGATGATCTTGTGGCCGTTGTCCAATTCCACACGAAAGCGGGTGTTCGCCAAGGCCTCGGTCACGACGCCGTCTACTTCGATGGCTTCTTCTTTTTTGGTCATTCTCCACTCCGAGACGGATCGCAACGAATCGCAACTGGCGGGTTTGAATTGGGGCCACGGCAGACGGCAAACCCCTTATTATATCGTGTGCCTTTGGCTCGTCTACCCCCCGCGCCGTTGCGTCTCGGTGCCGGGGCTTTCACCGCGCCGTCGGCTAGCGTATGCTGGCGACATGAGCACACCCACCCCTTCCGACCCGCCCTCGTCGTCCACTCCGTCCGATCCGCCTGCCCAGGGTGCTGTACCAAAGCGCCAACTCACGCTATTCGACTCCACCTGCATAATCGTAGGGATCATCATCGGGGCCGGCGTTTACCAGATGGCACCCAATATCGCCGGCGGAGCATCCTGCTGGTGGGGGGTGCTGGCGATCTGGTGCGTCGGCGGCCTGCTCTCGCTCTGTGGGGCGTCGGTCTACGCCGAGTTGGCCACCGCATATCCCCGAGCCGGCGGCGATTACGTCTATCTAACCCGGGCATACGGCCGTTGGGCCGGATTCCTGTTTGGTTGGATGCAGCTTGCCGTGGTTCGTCCGGGCGACATCGCGGTGATGGCCTTCATCTTTGCCACCTATGCCCAAACGATCTACAACCCCGCAGCCGGGGCCGCAGGCGCCATCGAGCCCCGGCTCTGGGCTTGTGGGGCAGTTGTCGCGTTGACGATCATCAACATGATCGGCGTGCAGCAAGGCAAGTGGACGCAGAACTTTCTCACGGTGGTCAAGGCGTTGGGCCTGACGGCGATCATCGGCGTGGCCTTTCTTGCCCCGCACGAAAGGTCGAGCATCGTGTTGTCGGAACTCAGCACGGCCGCGCCCGTTTCGGTCGAGTTTCAGAACGCTTCCGGAGAAGATCTCGACGTTTCCGGTTGGCAGGTCTTCGCGTGCGGCGTCGAAGGCCGCGAGCAGCCGCAGTTGATCTTCACGCTGCCGAAGCAAACGGTCTGTCCGGCCGGCGGGATGTTCGTCGTCGGCACACAGGGCGACGCGCCGGGGACCTATCCAACCTTCCAGACCGGCTCGGCCGTCCGTTGGTCGTCCGACGAATCGGCGGGCGTCTTGCTGGCCGACGCCGACGGTCAGGTCGTCGATTTCTTGGCGATTGGCAAGCTGGATTCCGCCCAGATCGAAACGCCGGCGGCGGTTGTGCCGGAACAGTGGCAGGGCGAGCCCGTTGTGGTGCCTTCCGAGGACGCCCCTTCCGACGACGGTTCCGAGAAAGCTCTATCCTATCAACGAGGCGGTGGCGTCGACTACGATCGGGCGGCCGACTGGTCGTTGGGAGACGCCAGCCCGGGAAACGCCAACTCGTGGACTCCGCCCTTGGCTGTGGCACTGATCCTGGTGCTGTTTACCTTTGGCGGTTGGAACGAGATGGCCTACGTTGCCGCCGAGGTGAAGAACCCGCGCCGAAACATCGTGCGGGCGCTGGTGTTGGGAACGGTGACCGTGACCGTGTTGTATCTGCTGGTCAACGCTGCCTTCTTGTACACGCTCGGCTACCACGGCCTGGCCAACTCCGGGGCCGTGGCCAACGACGCCGTCTCGACCGTGTTTCCCAAGGTCGGCGGCCGGCTGATCGCGGCGCTGGTCTGTATTTCGGCCCTGGGTACCGTCAACGGGCTGGTGTTCACCGGCGCCCGGATTTCGTACGCCGTGGGTGCCGACCACCGCGCGTTCCGCGTGTTGGGGCAATGGAACGCGGAACAGGGCACACCTATTCGGGCGCTGCTGCTGCAAGGGGCCTTGGCCGTGACGTTGATTCTCGCCCTGGGGCATTTCCTTGAAACGGTGATCTACACGGCCGCGGCCGTCTACCTGTTCTACGTGGGTACGTGCCTGGCGCTGATCGTGCTTCGCTACAAGGACCCGCAGATCGAACGTCCCTACCGCGTTACCGGCTATCCGTTCACGCCGCTGTTCTTCAGCGCCGTCTGCGGTTGGCTGATCTATCGGGCG
Organism: uncultured Planctomycetaceae bacterium; assembly: GCA_964472545.1. Taxonomy (GTDB): domain Bacteria; phylum Planctomycetota; class Planctomycetia; order Pirellulales; family Thermoguttaceae; genus CAYYNP01. The sequence goes on from CAYYNP010000015.1 coordinate 16,306, forward strand.
ATTCTCTACAAGCCCGAGATTTCGATGATCGCGCTGGGGATCGTGGCCATCGGCCTGCCGTTGTATTGGCTCACCAACCGGCGCGAACCGGTCGATGACCAAGAGAGTACGCCCGGCGCATAGAAAACCGGGGACAGAACTGTCGCACGGGCGGACAGCTCTGCCCCCGGCGATGCGTCACATCGGTCCCGGTGGCCTGAAGACCGACGGCTTAGAAAGTAAGGATCGCGTCGACGCCGAAGGTGAACTGGTCGTCGTCGGCGCCAACGTTGTAGGGCAAGGCCTGCGGGCCGGCGCTGGCGGCGCCGTTATACCAATCCCAGCGGCATTCGGGCCGCACGACGAGGTTCGGGCAGGGGCGCCAGGCCAGCCCGGCGGTCAACTCGTAGAAGTCGCCCGCATAGCCGCTGCCAGGCCAAGCGCGGAGTCCGCCGGCGATGACCGGAGCCGGAGGGCCGTGGACGATCGCGCCGTCGTCGTCGCGGAGCCATTCGACACGCAGGTTGGCCGACCAGCAGGCGTTGATCTTGTAGAGGAAGTACTGGTTCAGCCCGTACCATTCGGCGTCGGTGCCGCCGATGCCCGTGTTGTCTTCGAAGCCCACGTTCTGCACGGCGACGTACTGCAAGTTCTCGGTCACCGTACGCTTCAGCACCAACGACGAGACGAAACGATCGTTCGCGCCGGCCGGGTCCTGGGCTCCGCTGGAGATCGCGTAGGCCAGCGACGTCTTGCCGCTGGCGCTTTGGAACTTCACGCCGACCATCACGTCCAAATCGTCGTTGATGTCCTCGAACTGCATCCAGCCGCGGTGGAAGCCGCCCTGGAACGAGAATTGGTCGGTGATTTGGTAGTTGGCCATCACGCCGGTGACCAACTGTGGCACGGTGAAGCCGTAGCTGAGCGAGTGCGAATAGAACGGGTTGGCTACCGCGGGCACGGCTTCGTAGTCGAGGATGCCGGCCTGATGGCCGATCTTGACCGAGAGGTTGTTGTAGGCCACCTCGGCGTAGAACTGCGGGATTACCAGGCCGTAGTCGTTGTCCAACTGGTTGATCTCGGTCTCCAGCCCGTTGTTGATGCCGAAGCGCCAGTCGGTGCCGAAGATCATGTCGACGTGGCCGCCGAATCCCCAACCGTGGCCGCCGTTGTCGATCGGGCGGGTGAGATAGAGCCAGAGTTGGTTCATCTGGTACTCGGCGTCCCAGTCGTTGGTGCCGACGGTCCCGTTGAGCCCGTCGGACGGGTTGTGGCCGTTGAAGGTGATGCCCTGCTGCAACCAGCCGCCGACCATGATGCCGCGCTTCTGCAGGCAACACGGCTGCGGCATCTTCCACGGCGCAGCAGCACCGCATCCGCCCTTGCCACCCGAGCAGCAGCCGGGCGCGTCGCACGCGGGACCGCACGACTCGATAATGTCGACCTCTACCGGCTCGGGCGGCAACACGTCGCTGGGGGAATCGGCCGGCGGATCCGCGGGCGGGGCCGGCGGCGAGGCGGGCGGGGCCGGCGGCGCGGCGGGCGGGGCCGGCGGCGCGGCGGGATCGGCGGGAGCGGGTGGCTCGGCCAAAGCGGGTGGCGGCTCGGCAGGCTCGGTCGCCGGGATGGTGATCTCGACGGGTGGGGCGGCCGGCTCGACCGCAATCGCCGGTTCCACGGGCTCGGCCGGCACAGGGGCCATATCGGGCCCAATCTCCGGAGGCGGTGGGGGAGCTAACTCCTGAGCCCAGGCGGACCCGACCGAAACGGCCGCCAATAACAATACCGATAGCGTCAACTTCACGATCCACATAACTGAATTCTCCCACGACAGAAAAACGGCGACGGCAGCGGCACGGCTGCACTCTTCTAACACTTAGTCTCGGGATGCGACCGATACCAATTGACGCAAATGTAGCGGTAGTGCGGTCTTACTGGCCTGTACCAGAGCGTCTCGGACGGGTTGTATCGATTAGGGCAGATCGACCGGTTTGTACCGCCGGCCCATCGACGCGACCAGCGCCGTATTCGGCCCACACCCACCGGCAGTTGACCTCACGCAACAGTCCCCCGCGGCACGCCGTCCGGCCCCTGCTATAATAGGACTGGTCATCGCGCAGACTCCCCGGCGTTTCGTTGCCCGCCCCAGCCCTCCAACCGCCTAAACAAACCAATGTTGACCGGTGTCGGCCCAGCCTGCTTCGCTACCAGCTATGCGATTGCGTTGGGGCTGGAGCTCTCTCGGTTGCTGTTTCGCAGCGGGGTGAGAGGGGCCGTGATGCTGGGGTTCGCGGGGATCGGGCTCCTGTTGCATTCGGCGTATCTGATCAACCGCGCCGTCGAAGCCGTGCAGAACGACGTTTCGCCGCTGGCCAACGAGCACGACTGGTGTCTGTTGGCCGCCTGGGCGCTGGTCGTGGTCTACCTCTGGCTGGTCTACTTTCACCCGCACGCCAATTTCGGGGTATTAATACTCCCTCTGGTGTTAGGTTTGGTGGCGATCGCGGTTTGGGTTGCCGTATCGGACCCGTTTCCGCGTGGGCCGGTATCGCCTGCCTGGGGCATTGTTCACGGGGTATCGATCCTGTTGGGCACGGCGTCCGTGTCGATAGGTTTTGTCGGGGGATTGATGTATCTGCGCCAAGCGTGGCGGTTGAAGCACAAGCTGCCGCCGCCTAGAGGGCTCCGTTTGCCCAGTTTGGAATGGCTCCGCCGCGCCAACGCCCGGGCGACGGCCGTGTCGCTTATGATCTGGGGCGTTGGTGTGCTTTCCGGGGTGGTGCTGAACTTCAGCCGCGCCGCCCAACAAGCGGCCCCTTTGCCGTGGCACGACCCGTTGATCATCAGCAGCGTGATAATGTTCGCCTGGCTGCTGGTGGCCACGGTCGTCGCCCTATCGCGCAAGTCGGCCCCGCACGGACGTCGAGTGGCCTATCTGCCGCTGGTCAGTTTCGTGCTGCTGTTGGCGGTCTTGGGGGTGTTGTTGCTGATCAATACGGAGCACGGAGGGAAAGGGGAGACGAACCGCGTTCACCTACAGCCGGAGGTTCCGTATGCAATTTCGGACCGTCGGCTGTAGCCACCGCGATACGTCGATCTCGTTGCGCGAGCGGCTGGCCTTCTCGCCCGAGCAGACCCGCGAAGCGCTCGACCGTTGGCGTCGGCTGCTGCCTGGCGTCGAGGCGGTGTTGCTGTCGACCTGCAATCGGGTCGAGATCTACGCGGCCACCGAGGAGACTCCCCTGCCCACGCTGGAGCACGCGGCCGGCTTCTTGGGACGCTTTCACGATCTCGATCCGGCCGAGTTCATCGAAGACCTCTACTTGCACGACGACGAAGGGGCCGTCCGCCACTTGTTCACGGTGACTTCGAGTCTGGACAGCATGGTGGTGGGCGAGCCGCAGATCCTCTCGCAGGTCAAACAGGCCTATCAAACGGCCGCGGCTTCCGACGCCACCGGGCCGCTGACGCATGCCGCCTTTCAAGCGGCGTTGCACGTCGCCCGCCGCGTGGCCGGCGAAACCGCCATCCACCAGCGCCGCGTGAGCATCCCCAGCGTGGCGGTGGCCGACTTTGCCCAACAGATCTTTGAGCGGTTCGACGACAAGCACACGGTGGTGATCGGCGCCGGCGAGATGGCCGAAGAGACGCTCTTGTATCTCAAAGACGAAGGCGCACGGGAAATCACGGTCGTCAACCGCAGCCTCGATCGGGCGGTCGAGTTGGCCAAGAAATGGGAAGGGCAGGCGCTGCCGTGGGAGAACCTCGACGACGCGCTGGCCGAGGCCGACCTGGTGATCGGCACCACCGGCGCCGACGAACCGGTGGTCACGCTTCAGCGGTTCGAGCGGATCGAGCGCACGCGGCCCCGCGGCCCGTTGTTCATCCTCGACCTGGCCGTGCCGCGCGATTTCGACCCGGCCTTGGGCGATTGTGAAGACGTCTATCTCTATTCGATCGACGATCTGCAGGCGGCCTGCGACCGCAATCGCCGCCGCCGCGACAAAGAACTTCCGGCGGCCATACGGATCGTCGACCAGGAGACCGGCCGTTTTCTCACCGAGATGCACCATCGGGCCACCGGGCCGGTAATTCGCCAACTCAAACAAGGCTGGCAGAAGCCGAAAGAGGAAGAACTTAGCCGCCTGCTGAACAAGCTCTCCGACCTCGACGAGCGGAGCCGCGAAGAGATCCGCCGCTCGTTCGACCGGTTGTTGAACAAGCTTCTGCACCCGCCGCTGGAATCGCTCCGCGACGAATCGCGGTATGGGATCCCGCACGTGTTGCTGGATGCGCTGTCGCGGTTGTTTAAGTTGAAGGACTGAGTGGTGACGAAGATGCCCTTTACCGTGAAGGCCGTATATCGAAACGGCAAGTTTGTGCCGGAAGCCGCGTGCGATATTCCCGAGGGGACCGAAGTCGAATTGACGGTGCGCGTCGCGCGCTGTTCACCGCCGACAGTAACCGATCCGACGGAACGCGACAGGATCCTGTCAGCGTTGACCAAGAGTATGAAGAAGAACCCCATCCCCTTGGCGGCCCCACGGTTCTCACGCGACGAGCTACATCAACGCGGATCGTACTGAAACCACTAACATGCAAACACGTGGACGGTTTCGATGTCTCGATTCCTTCTCTTCTGTCTTCCGGCTCTGACGGCAACCTGCGGCGCGTCGGGCTCGGAGCCGTTTCATGCGCACGAACCGCCCCCTCACGCCAAAACCCTCCCCACAGCCGACGGCTATCGCGGCATCTGGTATTCCAACCAGCCGCAGAATGACAAGTACGTTTACAAGTACAGCGGCGGGCTGGGCACGTATTGTGCCAAGCATCGGCCGCTGGCCGTCTACGTCGAGGCCGCCGAAAAGACTTTCTTCTGCTACGGCGGCACCGATCCGAAGCGCGAGACGCTGCTGCACATGGTCTCCTTCTACGATCATCGCACCGACACCGTGCCGCGGCCGACGATCCTGCTCGACAAGCAGACGACCGACGCCCACGACAACCCGGTGATCGCCGTCGACGGTAAGGGATACGTCTGGATCTTCTCCAGCGCCCACGGCACGGCGCGGCCGTCGTATATCTCGATGAGCACGAAGCCCTATTCGATCGACGCCTTTCGCCGGGTGCTGACCACGAACTTCTCGTATCCGCAGCCGCGCTACGTGCCCGAAGGGGGATTCCTCTTCCTACACACCCGGTACGGCAACGGACGCCGGTTATTTCAAACGACCAGCCGCGACGGCCGCACGTGGTCCGAGCCGCAGATGCTGGCCCACGTCGAGCAGGGCCACTACCAAGTCAGCGGCCAGCACGGCCGCAAGATCGCCACGGCGTTGAACTACCACCCCACGCCACAGGGGCTCAACTGGCGAACCAACCTCTACTACATCGAGACCGACGATTTGGGCCACACCTGGCACAACGTCCGCGGCGAGCCGATCCGTCTGCCGTTGCTCTCGGCCGACAACCCGGCGATGGTCCACGATTTCCGCAGCCGGAAGCGGAACGTCTATCTCAAGGACCTCGTCTTCGACGCCGCCGGCCGGCCGGTGATCCTCTGCGTGACCAGCGGCGGCTGGGAGTCGGGCCCCACGAACGATCCGCGGCTTTGGCAAACCGTGCGCTGGACCGGAAGCCGCTGGGAGATCCGCGGCACGATCACTTCCGACAACAATTACGACACCGGTTCGCTCTACATCGAGCCGGACGGCACCTGGCGGCTGGTCGGGCCCACCGAAACCGGCCCGCAACCGTACAACACCGGCGGCGAGATGGCGATGTGGATCAGCACCGACCGCGGCGCGACGTGGAGGAAGCACAAGCAACTCACACGCGACAGCCGGCTCAATCACACCTACGCCCGACGCCCGGTGAACGCCCACGAGGATTTCTACGCCTTCTGGGCCGACGGCCACGGTCGCCAGCCGTCCGAGAGCCGGCTCTATTTCACGAATCGCACGGGCGATCACGTCTGGCGATTGCCGGAGAAGATGACCGAACAAGCGGCGAAGCCGGAGATTGCCTGGTAGTAAGAGCCACCGGAATCCGCGGGTGGCCTCTTCCCGCGTTGGACACCAGAGGGGGGCCGAGCTAGAATGGCTACCGTTGCGAGCGTGTGAATCGAGGAGGCGCCGGAGATGTTTCGCTCCCTGACCCTTGCGGCAAGTTGGCTGGTCGCGCTCGCGTGCGTCACGACGGCCGTGCCGGGCAACGACGCCGTCGAAGAAACGAGCGAACCGGACTCGATGGCAGGGCGGCGCGAGTTGGTGCGGCAACTCGGGCACCCGTCGTACATCGTCCGCCAACTGGCCACCGAGAAGCTGGCCGCGGAAGGCCCGGCCGCGAAAGATGCCCTGACGAAGGCCGTCGCCGATCCGGATCCGGAGATTCGCAGGCGGGCCCGCCTACTGCTCGGCCGGTTGAGCGAAGCAGCCGAGCACGAAGCAGCCGACGACCGGCCGCCCACCTTGGAGCCGACGGCCCAACAACGTGCGCTCGTTCGCCAACTCGGCGCCCCGTCGTTTTTCGCACGTGAGCAGGCCGCCAGAAGGCTTGCCGCGATGGGGTCGGCGGGCAAGGCCGTGTTGACGGAGGCGCAGAGGGATACCGACCTCGAGATTCGTCTTCGTGCCCGTGCAATCCTCGAAGGCCTGTTGCGCGACGAATTCGAGGCCCGGCTGGCCGCGTTTCTTGCCGGCGACGACTCTCAGGCCCGGCCTAACTTGTCGGGATGGAATCGGTTCAAGGAACTGGTCGGCGGCGAGCGCGACGCCCGAGAGATGTTTGCGAAGATGATACGATCCGAATCCACGTTGTTGTCCGCGTTCGAGGAACGGTCGCCCGAACTGCCGAAGATGGTCGCCGATCGAGCCACCTGGCTGCAGTCGCGCACGTCTGGCGGGGGCTCCGACGTGCCCAACGTCTCTCCGGAAGCGCTGGCCCTGCTACTGCTGATCGGCTGCGACCAGACCCTCGAAGGCCCCATTCCCGGCTTGTCCCAAGTCTATCTGCTCTTGAGTCAGTCGGCGATCGTGCAGTTGATCGGGCCGGCGGACGATCGATCCATCTTGCGGACGCTGCTCGAGAAATGGGTCGGCCGCACTGCCTCCGGTGGGGCGCACTATGGCATGACGTTGGCGTTGAAGTACGACCTGAAGGAGACGGGTTTGCGGCACGCCGTGGAGGTTATCGAGCAGCAGGCCGCGTCGTCCACGACGCTACATTATGCGATCATCACGGTCGGCCGGTTCGGCGGCGAGGAGCAGATGTGCTCGTTGACTCCGCTGCTGGAGGACAAGACGGTCTGCCACCGGTGGAGCAATCGGGCGCTGAAGAAAGAGGGGACCATCAACGTCGAAATCCGCGACGCGGCGCTGGTCGTGCTGCTGCGAATGCTCGACAAGGATCCGGCCGATTACGGATTCAAACTGCTCAAAGAGAACCAAGAGACCCTGTATTACGTTTACACGTTCGGCTTCATCGACGACCAAGAACGCGAAGCGGCGCACGCGAAGTGGGCCGCGGAGTCGAAGCGGGCCGGGGAGTCGAAGCGGGCCGGGGAGTCGAAGCGGGACGGGGAGTCGAAGCGGGGCGGGGAGTGATTTGCGCTCAGGTTGCAGGAGCGGGCCTCACTCCGATGCCAGTCGCATGCCCGTTGAATGACGTCGGCGGGGATCGTGGGCATGAAGCGGCTCATCGAAGTTGCGTGTCTTGACCATCTGCCCTTTATGCCCTTGGGCCACCGGCGACGCAATCATCCCGTTGCAATGGTGGCCGGGCCACCTACGTGACCAGAGCCTTGGCGGCTTCAGCTACGGCCCTCGTGATTCAACGCTGCAGCGGCGCACCGTGCGAGCAGGACTCCGGGCAGTCGGCCACGTGGTCGGCCGGCGGGGCAAGCGGGGCCGGCGCGTTGTGGGGGGCGTCGCAATCGTCGCACGTCTGCTCGATCCCGTTGGGCAACTCCGCCTCGCGCTGGCTATAGCCCTCTTTCAGATCGTTCCAACTGTCCTCGGCGACGAGCTTCAGATCGTAGACTTTGCGCCCCACGTCGCGGGCGTCGATGCTGCCGTCCTTCTTCACGGCGACGAAGGCGGCCACGGCGAGCCCGACGATGATTAGATGTGTGAGTTTCATTTTCGTTCTCCTTCCGAAAACGGGGTCCGGTTCGCGGAATTGGGGTTGTTTGTTGGCGGGGGAGAATTGCAAATTGAGTGCCAAACGTGAAGGCCGTCGCGAACCGTCGTGAAAACCGGTATTCGGGCCTCAACCGCCACAGTTTCACACACGCTCGCGTTATCAACTCGATGACGCGCCGCCGTCAGAGCGATCCGAAACCACGCGAGGGCGATCGAGTGGCGGGAGCAATGGGCAATTAGAGTCGAGGGGGAGCTGGGGTCGAAGCACGAGGCACGAGTGCTGAGCCCCCAGGGATTCATGCCCTCGACAGCCACACCTGGGGGCTCGGTGTTCGTCCCTCGCACCTCGACCCCAGCCACCCCCATCTCCCAACTCCCGACCCTCATCTCCCAACCCCTAACTCCCAGCCCCCAACTCCCAGGCTCCAATCTCCCGCGGGTGCCCGACGCCCCGACAACCTGCTATCATGATTCCGATTGATATTCCCGAGAGGACTCACGATGACCGATTACCGCGTCGAGCGCGACTCGATGGGCGAGGTCCGGCTGCCCAAGTCGGCCTATTACGGGGCCCAAACGCAACGGGCCGTGGAGAACTTCCCCGTCTCCGGATGCACGTTGCCGGCCGAGATGCTCCACGCCATGGGCCTAGTCAAGTGGGCCGCCGGCACCGCCAACCGCGAACTGGGCCGATTGACCGGCTCGGGTAAGAACCCGTTGGACGAACCGCAGGTCGACGCCCTGCTGGCCGCCTGCCGCGAAGTGGCCGAGGGGAAGTTCGACGATCAGTTTCCGATCGACGTCTACCAGACCGGCTCCGGTACCTCGAGCAACATGAACGCCAACGAGGTGATCTCGAATCGGGCCATCGAACTGGCCGGCGGCGACCGCTTCGCCGCCGAGAAGCCGATCCACCCCAACGACCACGTCAACCTCGGCCAGAGCACCAACGATACGTTTCCCACGGCGATCCACGTGGCTGCCGCGGTGGCCATTCATGGGCGGCTCGGGCCGGCGCTTCAGAAGTGCCACGGGCTGCTTGCCGAGAAGGCCGCCGCGTGGCAGGAGATCCTCAAGATCGGCCGTACCCACCTGGCCGACGCCACGCCGCTGTCGCTGGGGCAGGAGATCGGCGGGCTGGCGCGTCAATTGGAGCTCTCCGTCGGCAGGGCCAACTCGGCCCTCAGCGCGTTGCGCGAACTGCCGGTCGGCGGAACTGCCGTGGGCAGCGGCATCAACACCCATCCCGATTTCGGCGGCCGGGTGTGTGAGCTATTGGCCGAAGAGACGGGCATCGAGTTGGTCGAAGCGGCCGATCACTTCGAGGCCAACGCCGCCCGCGACGGGATCGTCGAGTGCCACGGCCAGCTTCGGGCCGTCGCCACCACGCTCTTCGCCGTGGCCAACAACGTCCGCTGGCTGGGCTCCGGCCCGCGCTGCGGATTCAACGAACTGAAGATCCCCGACCTGCAGCCCGGCAGCTCGATCATGCCCGGCAAGGTCAACCCCGTGCTTTGCGAAAGCCTGATGCAGGCGGCGGCCCGAGTGATGGGCAACGACCAGACGATCGCAATCTGCGGAGCGGCCGGCGGGCAGTTCCAACTCAACATCATGATGCCGGTCATGGGCGACGTGCTGCTGCAGAGCATCGGCTTGCTGGCCGGCGCCGCGGCGGCGTTTGCCGACCTCTGTTTGGCCGGCATCGAGCCGAACGCCGAGGCCTGCGAGGCGGCCGTCGAGAAGAGTCTTTCGCTGGCCACCGGACTGAACCCGTACGTTGGCTACGAGCAGGCGGCCACGTTGGCTAAAGAGGCCTTCGAGTCCGGCAAGACCATCCGGCAGCTTTGCCAAGAGAAGCAGGTCCTGCCCGACGAGCAACTCACCGAAGCGCTCGACCCCTGGCGGATGACGCGGCCGCAGTAGACGTCGATAGTAGGCGTCTCGCTCCGCGAGACGCACCCGCGTTTGACATCTCGCGGAGCGAGATGACTACTGTGGCCGCCAAGGTCTGGCGACTTCGGCTACGGCAACAACTTCACCTACGGCTGCTCTTCCGGCTGCTGCAATCGGATCAACGTCCGCTCTTCGGCCCGATCCTTCTCGAAGTGGACCAGCACTTTCAGCGAATCCTGGGTCAGGTTCCAAAGGCCGGCTTCCACGACGGGCGCCGGCTTGCCCGAGGGACGCAACGCGACGCGCTGTGTGGCCTTGTCGACGGAACCCTCGACCTGGACGACCTGATCGAGCACCTGGTCGTGGAAATTGCCGCGGATCACGCCTTCCTTGTTCACGGCCAACTGGAGCACCTTGTCGGTTTTGGTCTGTTCGCCGGAGGTCACGGCGTAGACACCCAGCGGCAGCCACTCTTCGTTCTCGGCCTCGGCCCCTTCAGCCGCGATCGCCGTGGCCTGGTTGAAGTACTCTTCGGTCGTGGCCACGGGCTGGTCGCCGTAGTAGACCGTGTTGTTCTCGTAGGTCACCGTGTTGCCGTAGTCGTAGGTGACCGGTTGCTCAGCACAGCCGCAGTATCCGTAGGCCGAGTCCCAAACGGGCGTCGCCCACCAGGCCGTCGCCGCGATGCCGGCGGCGACCCAGGCGCCGGGATAGCGGACGTGCCACGCGGGCGTGTAATACCAGCCGTAGCCGGGGAAGTTGCCGCGGACCGCAGCCACGCGACCGGCGCTGACCACGCTCCCGTTGACAGCACGGAATCCGGCCGCTCCGGCGACGGCGTTTCCGGCCGGCCCTCGCACGGCCCCGGCCACACCGCCGCGGGTCACCGTGTTCACGCCGTCGGTTGCCCCGGCTACGCGGCGTCCGGCGACGGCGGTCGTTCCGTCGGCGGCTCGAACGCCCGTTCGCGAGCCGGCGGCCGCCGCGCTGCGCGTGCCGTCGGTGGCGCCCACGGCTCCACGGCCTTTGGCGTAAGTTTGACCACCCGGCCCTTGCACGACCATGCCGGCTCCCGCCCCGCCGACCGTCGCTCCGCCGGGCGTGGTGGTCGAGCCCGACCGGCCGCCAACCGTTACGGTGGCGCCGCCGGGCGTTTCAAACGTCTGCCTTTGCGAGCCCTGGCCCGTCGCAGCACGCGTCGACGGCGCGGCCGTTTGGCCGGGCAGGTTCAAGAAGTTGCTCAACTGGCTCCGGCTGGGTTGCTGGTACGAGCGGCTCGAGTTCAACGTTGTGCGCGGCGAAGCGGTGGGCCGCGCGGTCGAAGGCCGCGTTGGACCGGGGCGCAAACTGCTCGCCGCCGGCTGACGAAGCTGCGGATTTACCGAGAGGCCCGACGAAGGCAATACGGGACGACCGGACAAACCGCTGCCCGGACGCGTCGACCCGGGCGAAACGGACGGCCGATTGACCGATGGCCGATTGACCGACGGCAAGTTTGTGGGCGGCCGACTGACGGACGGGCGCGGCGTGGGTGCCCGATTGAAATTCGGTTGCGACAAGGAGCCGCGATTGAAATTCGGTTGCGGCACGGCCCGGCTCATCGACGGGCTGCGATTGAACGACGGCATCGACGGCCGCGCGCCGCCGGAAAAGCCGCCCATGCTACGCCCGCCGCCGCCACCGCGGAAGCCCCGGGCGAAAACCGATGTGCCATGCACTTGCCACAAGACGATTGCCGCCGCCACGATCGCAAACGACTTTCTCATCGCTTCGACTCCGTATTGATGGTTCGTTATTCGCGTCTTCAGTTTTGCGTCGTATCTCGCACGACTTCAAACGCCTCGACGTCGGGCAGCCGCCGGCCGCCGACGCGGCGCTGCGCCGACTCCCAAGTGAACGTGTTCTCGTCGACGCGCGTGATGACGTTCACCGCGGTCGCCAACTTCCCGTCGGGCAGCACGTGCTTCGTTCTAACGCTCCAGCGATCCGCCTCGCGCGACCAGGTTCCTTCGGCAAATCCCCCGTCGGAATCGAACATCCACGATCGGATTGCCCCCCCGGCCGGATCCCAACCGATGACCTGCGTGCCTTCCAGATCGTCCATGCCGCTGACCGAAGCCTTGAAGGAACGCGTGATGAAGTTGCCGTTCTTCGTCCATTGGCAGACGGTCTCCACCGTCGCCTCTTCGCTCCGGTCGACCCAGCGGCCGATCATCCACTCCAACTCCCGCAGGCGCTGGTAGTGTGGCACGGCGGGCGGCACGGCCGTCTCGCGCACGCTATCGAGCTTCCAGTCGCCGTCCTGTTTGACGTGGATCGCGATGTAATTCGTCTCCGTGGGCGGCTCGCCGGGCAGCACCACACGGGCCTTTCCCTCTTCGACGGCCACCTCGGCTCCGAGCAGCCGCACGCTCAACTCTTCGATTTGGATGCGCGGCTTGCCGGCCTCCGCGAAGTACTCCGCCAGGCCGTCGCGGATTGCGGCGTGTCCTTGCAGCCGCTCGCCCGACGGAGACGTGTACACTCCGCCCTCGCTCCAATGCGCGGCAAGGGCTTCCGCGTCGCCGCGGTTGAACGCGGCGACGTACGACGCCACCGCTTTTCGGATCGCCAACTCGTCTTCCGACGGCGGCTGGGTTTCGGCGGCGATGGCCGCCACGTTCCAGCAAACAACGTTCCAACAAACAAGGATCGCAACAACTAACAATGAGCGTTTCATGATTCGATAGTCCCCCACATCGTACACAAGATGATGACAGTCGGCATCGCGCTACCGGCTGACACAGTGTCACGGAGCTACGGGCGAGCCGGATTGCCGCTTGGTTCCAAAGACTGGTGTGCCGCCCCCAATGCACAGCCAATTATAGCTCCCGAGGCAAGCCGGCAACAAGGAAATGCCCGTTGGTTGCCAAGATGTGTTACCCATGTCCCTTCCACGTCCGCCGGCCACGTGGTTGTCATGGACAGCCAGCCCGGGGCTGATGGCCATTTTGGGGGGCATGGCAACGCAGCCGAAGTTAGAACCGCGCCCAGCGGCTACATCGCGCGAGCAGATCGGCGAGAATCTGCTGTTCCAACGCCGGATCGCGGCCTTGGGGGATCCAGCCTTGATTAACTTCTCGCCCGCCGACGGGGTTGACCACCCGGGTGAGCGTTTCGTCGTAGCGGAACGTGGCGGAGCCGGCCGTGGCGTGCTCGGGCTGGGCCACGTCTTCGAGTTCCTTGAAGACGATCACCTCGACCGAATGGCCGCCGGCGACCGGCTCGACCCGCACCATGGCCCAGCGCCGCATCGGTTGCAGCGTGGCTTCGATCTGCGCGTCGAGACCGACCGAGTCGTTGTGCCACGGTTCGAAGAGCGTAGCCGCCGATTTCGGGTACGTTTCGAGTTGCCCCGAGGTCAGCGTATCGCCGATCAGCCGGACGGGATCTTCACGTTTGATACGGAAGTAATCGTCGACCACGTCGACCACGGTTTCCCAGGTGGCCGTGTGATCGCTGATCGGCAGCCGCATGGGGTTGTCGTAGCAGACGGGCGGGAGCGACTGATAGGGCCCCGTCGGATTCCCACCCAGCCACCCCTGCTGCGGCGCGCAGCCTGAGACGGCCATCATCATCAAACCGGCTGCAATCCATCCGCGCATGGGCGTTCGCCGCAAGAGGACATCCCTTTCGATCGAGGCGGGAGTTTCGCCGAAACGGCCGAATGAGGCAAGATCAGAAGGCGGCTCGCGGGAAGCCCGGGGATCTAGCCGGGCTGCACAGCGAACGCAAGCTGGCAAACAATAGACAGTAGCCGGGGGTGGAAGCCCCCGGAGGGCTCAAACTGTCTGGTGCAGAGCCGTCAATGCCAGCGGAAAACGTCCGGGGGCTTCCGCCCCCGGCTATCTCCCCAGCAGTCGCTAACGCCGTCAACCGCCCTGCTGCCCCTCGTCCCGCACTCCTCGCCCCTACCTTGCATGCACCGGCCGGCGCCCTGGCTTTTTACGCTTTGAGGTGCCGTTCTCGCTGAGCACGCGCTGGGCCTTCGCCAGGTCGTTGACTTTCACCACGGCCAACACCCGGGGCCCGGAGTTGAAAGAACAGTATGCGTAGTCGATATTCAACTTTTCCGCAGCCAACCGTTCACAGATCTTGCGAAATCCGCCCGATTGGCCGGGAATCTCCGCCAGCAGCACATCGGCCGCGTCGAAACGTGCGTTCGCTTTCTCCAACACCTTGACCGCCGTGTCGTACTCGTCCGGCACAAATCGCAGCATGCCACGGTCGCCGGAGTCCATGACCGACAACGCCCGAAACGTGACTTTCTCCTTGTTTAGAGTCGTCAGCAGTGCGGCAAGTCGCCCCGGCTTGTTGGCTAGCGTGACCGAGAGTTGCTTGGTCGTTTGCATTGCGTTCGTCCTTTCTCGCAGAATGAGAGGTGCTACAATGTTCCGTTAGAAAACGGAGGAAGAAAGGTGTCCTGTGAATCATAACAGTTGGGTTCCTCAGGTCCATCCTGACCGACAGGGCTTGCCCAGACCCCACTGGACATTTAGCCCAGTTTGACCAGCCTTCCTGAAGCGTACGGCTCTTTCTGGGGGTGCGTGATTTCCGGTTGGCGTGGACGTCCGCCGCCGCGACCGATTCCTCTATGCAGCAACCCAGTGCAGCCACCGAAGGGAACTATCCGCCGGGCGAGGTCGTCGAACCTATTGGGGTAGGCAAACCAACAGGGGTTTGGTGACGATGCCTGTCCTCTTCCCGAGACTCGTGCATAGTAGTCATCTCGCTCCGCGAGATGTCAGCCTGACATCTCGCGGAGCGAGATGACTACTATGGGGTTTTCCGGCGAAGCTTGGCGTACAGACCGGGACCGAAACCCCGGCAACGATTCACTCTCCGAAAAGACAAGGAGATCTCGACCATGACTCGGCAGTTGATCCGACTCGCGTCCGTTGTGCTGCTGCTGGGCATATTGGCCGCCGCAGCGTCGGTGGCCCAGGCCCAGGGACTGTTGGTCGTGGTAGACCCGCATCAACAGGTGCGTCTGCCACGCCCGATCATCATCTACCCGCCACCCCATCCGCCGCACCCGCCGCGTCATATCCCGGTGCCGCGTCCAACGCCGCCGACCAGCTACAAGATCAAGTCGCTGGAGGTCAACGCCCGGCTGCTCGATCAGGTGGCCCAGGTGCAGGTGTCGCAGACGTTCGTGAACACGGGCAGCCGGCAGATGGAGGTTTCGTTCGTCTTTCCGCTGCCGTACGACGGGGCCATCGAGCGGATGACGCTGTTGGTCGACGGCAAGGAGTATCCGGCCAAGCTGCTCGAGTCGGACGACGCCCGGCGAATGTACGAGGCGATCGTCCGCAAGAACAAAGATCCCGCGCTGCTGGAATGGATGGGCACGGGCTTGTTCAAGACGAGCGTCTTCCCGGTGCCCGCCGGGGCCAGCCGCACGGTCACGCTGCGTTACTCGCAGATGTGCCGCAAGCAGGAAGGCCTGACCGATTTCATCTTCCCGCTCTCCACGGCCAAGTACACCAGCCACGCCGTCGAAGAAGTGAAGATCCGCGCGACGATCGAAAGCGGCGACGAGATCAAGAACGTCTATAGCCCCACGCACACGATCGAAATCAAACGGCCCGACGACAACCACGCCACGATCACCTACAGCAAGAAGAACGAGGTGCCCTCGGCCGACTTCCGCTTGCTGTTCGACGTGGGCAAAGGCAAGGTCAGCACGCGCGTGCTCAGCTATCGGCCCGACAAGGACGAAGACGGCTACTTCATGCTGCTGGCCAGCCCCAAGATCGAGGCCCCCGACGAACGGCCCAAGAAGACGGTGGTCTTCGTGCTCGACCGTTCCGGCAGCATGAGCGGCAAGAAGATCGAGCAGGCACGCGGGGCGGCGAAGTACGTGTTGAACAATCTGCGGCAGGGTGACCTGTTCAACATCGTGGCCTACGATAGCGCGGTTGAAACGTTCCGGCCGGAGTTGCAGCGCTTCGACGACAAGACCCGCAAGGCGGCACTGGGCTTCATCGAGGGTATCTACGCCGGCGGTAGCACGAATATCGACGGCGCGCTGCGGGCGACGCTCGAGCAACTCAAGGACTCCAGCCGGCCGAACTACGTGCTGTTCCTCACCGACGGGCTGCCCACCGCCGGTGAGACGAACGAGATGCAGATCGTGGCCAACGCCAAGAAGGTCAACAAGGTCCACGCGAGAGTGTTCTCCTTCGGCGTGGGCTACGACGTCAACAGCCGGCTGTTGGACAAGCTAGTCCGCGAGAACAGCGGCCAGAGCGAGTACGTGCGGCCCGACGAGGACATCGAAGACCGCGTCAGCCGCATGTATCGGCGGATCGAGGCCCCGGTGATGACCGGCGTGGAGATCGCCTTCGACTTCGACGAGCGGAAGAGCGAGCACGGCAAGGCGGTCAATCGCGTCTATCCCAAGGGCGCGGTGGATCTGTTTGCCGGCGAGCAGTTGGTGGTGGTCGGCCGTTACAAGAGTTCCGGCACGGCCAAGGTCGTCGTGAGCGGATCGGTCGGCAACAAGCAGCAGAAGCTCGACTTCCCGGCCAAGTTCGTCGAGAAGAGCAAGGACGAAACGCACGGCTTCATCGAGAAACTCTGGGCCGTGCGGCGCGTGGGCGAGATCATCGACGAGCTGGACCTCAAGGGCAAGAACCAGGAGCTCGTCAAGGAACTGACCGAACTCTCCAAGCGGCACGGCATCCTCACGCCGTACACGTCGTTCTTCGCCGACGACCAGACCGACGTCCGCGATCTGGCCGAGGCCACGCGCCGGGCCGGCGAGCGGCTCGACGGGTTGCGTCAGACGTCCGGGGCGGGCGGGTTCGCGTTGCGCGACAACAAGGCCCGATATCTGCACGCCTCGAAGGCCCCGGCCACGCCGGCACCGTTGGCCCCGATGGCTCCGGCCGATGCGGCTCCGGCAACCGGTCCTCGCGGCGGCGGGATTGGCGGCGGTGGGATGGGCGGCCCGTTGCCCGGCCTGGCCGCCGGCCGACGTCCGCAATCCGGTTTCGGGCTGGCCGGTCAGGCGAAAGGCGATCTCTCGTTTGCCGAAAAGGCCGAGAGCGAAGCCCGGGAAGCCCAGCAGACGGTCCGCAACCTCGGCACCCGAACCTTCTATCGCCGCGACGGCCGCTGGGTCGATTCGGTATTGACGCGGGAAGAAGAAAACGCTGCCACCCGGGTCAAGCAGTTTAGCGACACCTACTTCGAGTTGGCCCGCCGCCACGGCAAGAAGATGTCGCAATACATGGTCTTCGACGAGCCTGTCTTGTTGAGCCTGGAAGGCCGGGCGTATTTGATCGAGCCGTAGTCGACCACCGCGGAAAGTAGCAACGCGCACGGCCGCCGGAGGTTCCGAGAGGGGCTTTCGGCGGCCGTGCGGCACCTCTTGACGACGCCTGCCACGAAAAACACGAGAAACGCGAAAAGACGAGAGGCAAGCGGTTCCCGTCGTGCTACGCTGATTCGATAGGGAGGAATCGTTTGACTATCATGGCTCTGTAGCGAGTAGGGACCTCACGACCTACACATGGTCCTTCCCAACTCCTCTTTTCGTGCATTCTCGTGTTTTTCGTGGCAGTCTGATCGTCGGCTACTACTTCGGCGTCATCAGGTGTTTCTTGATATACAGCTTTGGCGCCCCGAAGTTGATCAGCAGACCGGTTTCTATGCGCGACGACTTCAGGTACCCGAGGATCTGCGCGATGTGCTCATTGGCGATCGCTTTGCAGGCTTTGATCTCTACGATCAGACAATTCTCGACGAACAGATCGGCGTAATACTGCCCCAACTCGGTCCCGTCCTCATCGTGAACCGCCAACGGATACTGCTGCTCGACCTTCAAACCCTGCTTCCGCAGCCGATGCACCAGCGCGTTCTCGTAGACCTTTTCGAGATGCCCGTCGCGATGATACACGTGAATCGCAAAGCTCGTCTCTCGCACAACGTCACACAGCTCATTGATATCTTCCCACTCCATTCCTTCCCCTTTCATTCTCTTCGTGTTTATCGTGTTCTTCGCGGCGATAGATGGGCGGCCGGCCTTTCTAGTCGACAATGGCCGGCGCATGCACTATTCTAGCAAGCATGGCACCGCCGGTCATACGGCCGGTTGCGGTAGCGCTTCGAAGCACTCAGTTGGACGAGGTCGAATCATGGAGCACGGTAGGAAAGTCTGGCGTTGCCTCGGGTTGATCGTTCTGGCCGACGGCCTTTTTCGGACAGAGGCTGCGGAGCTTTCTTTTCCACCAAAGCTGCCCGGCGGAAAGACCGTGGTGACCGATTCGACGGCCGAGTTCCTCCAGCCGCCGGCTACCATCGACAAAGACGTCAAGATAGCCCAGACTCCGCCGATGGTGGATTTCCTCTACTATCCCCGGCAAGACTACCCGGGCAATCCTTGGTCGGTCTGGGGCGACTCTCTGGCCGCCGACGGCAAGTACTACTCGGCCATCGGCGATCACCTCGGGCCGCGGGGAAATGCGCTCGTCTACGAATACGATCCGAACACGAAGAAGCTCGAGACGCTGCTCGACCTGCAATCGCTGCTGAAGCTGCCCGAGGGCCACTATACGCCGGGCAAGATCCACAGCCGGATCGATCTGGGCAGCGACGGCTGGCTCTACTTCGCCACGCATCGCGGCTCGACGCGCGTGACCACCGACGAGTATCACTACCGTGGCGATTGGATCGTGCGGCACCATCCGGCCACCGGCAAGACGGAAGTTGTGGCCCGAGGGCCCGTCCCGAAGCACTGCATCCCCACCAGCGTGCTCGACCCCGACCGGCTGATCTTCTACGGCTCGACCGCGTCGGGCAATCGGGTCGACCCGGTGACGTTTTTCGCCTACGACCTGCGGAAGCGGCGCGTGCTGCACACGGCCGTCGAAGGCGCGTATCGCTACTTCATTTTCGCCCGCTCGACCGGCCGCGTGTACTACGTCTCCGCAGACGGCGGGCCGCTGATGCGCTACGACCCGGCCACCGGCAAGCCACCTGTGCAGATTCCCGGCAGCCTTGGGCTGCGATCAGCCACGCAAGAGACGGCCGACGGCTACGTCTACACGGTCTCCACCCGCCGCGACGCCACGATCTGGCGCTTTAACACCAAAACCGAAGCGATCGACCGGATCGGTAACGCTAGGGTCGGCACGGAAGACTACGTGACCAGCCTCGACGTCGACCCGACCGGCCGTTTTCTCTACTACGTGCCCGGGGCACACGGCGGTGCCCAGCGCGACGGCTCGCCGGTCGTGCAGTTTGACGTGAAGCGGCGGACCAAGAAGATCATCGCCCTGTTGCATCCGTTCTACCAACGGAAATACGGCTACGTGCCGCTGGGCACCTTCGGCTCGGCAATCGACGCGAAGGGCGAGAAACTCTACGTCACGTTCAACGGCAACCGCGGCGGGCCGGACTCGCGCGGGCGGATGGCGTTCGACACGTGTGGCTTGATGATCGTGCATATCCCGGAGTCGGAGCGATGAAAGAGAGAAGGCGTGCTTCGACGTATAGTAGTCGTCTCGCTCCGCGAGACGGACCGGCATCTCGCGGAGCGAGATGGCTACTATACGCTTTCACGTCGCTGGCAGTCGTTCTGGCGCCGGCCACCTCGGCGTCGTCTGCCGACGCCCCGTTCGTCTTTCGCGACGTGGCCGCGGAGGCCGGGCTGCACGACGCGCTGCGAGGGGCAATGGCCCACGCCGCGGCGCTGGGCGACGTCGACAACGACGGCCAGTTCGATCTGTTCGTGGGCACCTATGCCGATCGGCCGGTGGACGACTATCGGGCCGGCGGCGCGGACGGACCGGTCCCCAATCGGCTGCTGATCAATCGCGCCGGGCGGTTTGTCCTCTCCGACCAGCCCGCCGTTGCCTGGCTCGGCCGTGCCTCGGGGGCCGTGCTGGCCGATTTCGACAACGACGGCCGTAGCGACCTCTACGTGGCCAACAACGGTCGATTGGGTAACGCAAACCGCCTCTATCACAACCGTGGGCAAGGCCGCATGGCCGACGTCACCGATCGTGCCGGAGCCCCGGTCCATCTGCCCGAAACGGCCCGCAGCGTCGGCGTGCTCGACTTCGACGGCGACGGGCTGCTCGACCTGCTGGTGCTGGCCACCGTGGGCAAGGGCCGGACGTTGTTGTTTCGCAACCGGGGCCGGATGACCTTCGAACTCTCCGATGCCATTCCCGGCGACGCCACCGGCCTCGGCCTGGCCGTCGGCGACGTGACCGGCAACGGCTGGCCGGACGTGATGATCGGCGGACCGAACCGGATATTCGTCAACCTCGGCGGCGGCAAGTTTCGCGAAGCGGCCGAACTCGGCCTGGGCACGTCGTTCACTCGCGAGGACGACAGCCCCTCGTGCGGTGTGGCCTTCGGCGACGTCGACCGCGACGGCGACGCGGACATGCTCATCGGCTCGCACCACAAACGGCCGTGGGCCGAGCCGAACGCCATCCGGCTGTTTCTCAACGCAGGGTCGACGCCGGGGCGAGTGCGTTTCGAGGAGGTCACCGAGCAGGCCGGGATCGTCAAGTACCCGATCAAAGTGCCGCACGTCGAGATCCGCGACTTCGACAACGACGGCCGGCCGGACCTCTACACGGCCGCCGTGACGCTGCGCGACGGCCGGGTCCATCCGGCCATCTATCGCAACCTCGGCGGCGGCGGGCGCGTGCCGCGGTTTCAGGAGACGGCCTTCATCCATCGCACAGACTTTCCCGGCCCGGATGACTACGTGCCCGGCGAACGTTCCGCGAGTTTCTACGAGCGCCTGGTCGCCGGCCGCAAGGTGATGTACTTTGCCCCCGGGCCGTCGGGAGATTTCGACCGCGACGGCCGGCTCGATCTGTTTCTGCCGAGTTGGTGGCCGAAGTTCCCGTCGATGTTACTCAAGAACGAGACGCCGTCGGGACGCTATCTCGACGTGCAAGTGATCGGATCGGGGCGGATCAACCGTATGGGGATCGGGGCCGTCGTGCGGGCCTACCGCGCCGGACATGCCGGCCAGACGGAGCACCTGCTCGCCTCGGAAGAGATCAGCGCCGGTTGCGGGTTCTGCTCGGGGCACGCGCCGGTGGCCCATCTCGGCCTAGGCGAAGCGGCGACGTGCGATCTGGTCGTGACGCTGCCGCACGGCCGGGGCCGCATTGTGCGCCAGGACGTTCCTACCAATCAACGACTGGCCATATCGGCCGGCGTATCGCGGCAATTGCCGGCGGATACCTCGGCGCGTTAGACTACCCGCCGTAGCGTCATTCGGCTTCGCGAGCATCTTGCACGACACGACAACGTCCCCTTGCCATCATGCCGGGTCAACACGCACCGCTCGACTACGCGATTCTGCTGATTCGGCGCAAGCGCTACGCACTCGCCGAGGAGCAACTTCGGCGGGCCCTGGCAGAGGCCCCCGATGATGCTCGCGTTCACACGTGCATGGCGCTGTGCATGTGCGACCTCGAGCGACTTCTTGAGGCCGTCGAGCACGCCCGGACGGCCGTCGAGTTGGCTCCGGATGACGCGTGGGCGTACTTTGCGCTGGCCAGGGCACTTGGACTGCAAGACGAAGACAAGGAGGCCGAGGCGGTCCTAAACGAGGCAATCCGCATCGAGCCGGAACACCGCGCCAATCTGAGCCTGCTGGCCGCGCTGAAGTACGATGCCGACCAATGGGAAGATGCTCTGAAGCTGGCCGATCGGGCGCTGGCAATCGATCCCGACGACGCGGCCTCAATGCGCCTTCGAGCCGACTGCCTTACCCGGCTCGGCCACGTTGGTCCGGCCGAAAGCCTGCTGCAAGACGCGCTGCGAATCGACGCGGAGAACGCCCGCACGCACGCCAAACTCGGGCGGAATTGTCTGCAACAAGAAGACCGCGTACGGGCGATGGGGCACTTTCGCGAGGCGTTGCGGATCGATCCTCACGAGGAAAGCGCGCGGTTGGGCATTCTGGATACGCTCAAGGCAGCCAACCCCGTGTTTCGTCTTTGTCTGCGAGGTTTCTTCTGGTCGCAGACGTTCTCCTCGAACCATCGCTTCTGGCTCTTCCAGGGGCTGATGGTGCTACTCATCGCGATTGTCCTTGTCGCCTGGCGGGGACCGTTGCCGGCATCGGTGTCGCTGCCGGTCATCTTTGGCTGCAGCGTGTTCTTGATGCTCTTTCTCTACGCCAAGCCGCTCTCCGACGTGACCCTGCGATGGCACCCGCTGGGCCGATTGGCACTAACCCGCGATGAACGGCTGGCGGCGAATTTCACCAGCGGATGCTTGCTCGTTCTTGTGCCCTCTGCGGTCGGCTGCCTATGGTTCTCCTCGCTGACGCTGCTATCGCTCTGTGCTATGGCAATGGCAACGGCCGGGGTCTCGAACGGGGTGCTGCGGTTGCCGAGCCCGCGCCTGCGGAAATGGGGCGTCGCGGTGGCCGTGCTGATCGTGTTGCTGTGTCTGCCCGACCTGGTGCTTCATTTCTTGGCCGATTGCCGCGGGGCCACCGTGGTGGCCGAAGATTCCGGCGTGCGGCGCACGGCGTCGATCTTGCGCAATGCCTCCGTGATATCGGCCGCTTTCTGGGGCAGTAGTCGAGACTGAACCGCCGAGCTCGCGCTATCCGGGATTGTCGCCGCTGCGCCGGGCGCGGTACAATGGCAGCCGTCGTTCGGCTCGGCTTAGGCCCGCCGTATCTGCCGCCTTTTTGCTGCCAGCCGGGAGCGTCGCTTCGCAGTCATGCCCGATCACCTCGACCGCGCCATCTTGCTCTACGGCCAGGGGCGCCACGAAATGGCCGAAGAGGAACTCGGGCGGGCGTTGGCCGCATCGCCCAACGACTACGAAGTCCGATCGTGGCTATCGCTCTGTCTGGCCGAGCAAGGCAAGTTGCCCGAGGCGCTGCACAACGCGCAGGTCGCCGTCGGGCTCTGCCCGGACGACTCACTGCCGCACTTTGCCATGGCGAAGGCCCTGGCATTGAAGGGGCGGCTGAAACAGGCGGAAGCCTCCGCCCACGAGGCGATCCGGCTCGACCCGTACGACGGCGAGTGCTTCACGATGCTGGCCAGTATCCAATTCGCCGCCGATCGCTGGGACGACGCCCTCGAGTCGACCACGCACGCGCTGCGCATCGACCCGGAAGACACGGCGGCAGTAGGGATTCGGGCCAACTGTTTGCGCCGGCTCGGCCGCAGCGAACAAGCCGGCAGCGAACTGGCAGAGGCACTCAGCGTCGACCCGGAAGACGCCGGCACGCACACCGAACTTGGCTGGTGTTGCCTCCAGGAGAACGATCGGGCCCGGGCCATCGAGCATTTTCAGGAGGCGCTGCGGATCGATCCGCAAGAGGACGAAGCCCGGGTGGGGATCCTCGAGACGCTCAGCGCGGCCAATCCGGTCTACCGTACCTGCCTGCGGGGCTTCTTCTGGTTGCAGACGTTCCATGCGCGGCATCAGACGTGGCTGATGCTGGGAATCTGCGTGGCCATCTGGTCGATCATGAGGATCGCCTCACGGGTGGTGATGTTGCGCCCGGTTGCCGTGCCGATCATTCTCGGCTGCCTGCTGTTCTGGATGCTGCTTCTCTTCGGCAGACAACTGTCGCACCTGACGCTGCGCTTCCATCCGCTGGGCCGGCTGGCACTCACTTCCGAAGAACGGCTGGCCTCGACGTGGATCGGCGGCTTCCTGTTGACCTTCATGCTGTGCATGTTGGCGTACCTGCCGACGCGGGCGGTGGTGTTCTTCTCGGGCTGCCTGTGGTCGCTAGCGATGGCGGCGCTGGCACACTCTGCCCTGCAGATCACGCCCCCACAACCGCGGCGATGGGCCGTCGGCCTGGCCGTATGCTTGGGACTGCTGGGCCTGCCGCAGGTGCTTCGCAGTCTGTGGATCGATTGCTTCGGGCCACTGGATACGGCCGAGGACCTAGCTCTGAAACGCGAAGTGAAGATGGTCAACAACGCGTTCTTCTTTGCCGCGTTCGTCTGGTTTCTCCTCGCCGAAGAGATCGCCAAGTTCGTGCAGCGAAGGGCTCAGCGATAGACGTCCACGTAGATCGAGAAAGTCGGCGTCTCGCCACCTGCGTCGTCCGACTTGCGCACGATCACAACGACGAAGTACATGCCGGGCTCGGGTAGATCGACCTCCTCGGAAAACGACGTGGTCCGGTCGCATCGCAACAGGTGCTTTGGCTGCGCCGGCATCGGCGTGTCTCCGTCCCGATAGGCCTCGAACGCCCTGTAATCCTCCTCGTCGACCAGATAGGCGCCGAACGGGGCATTGGCCGAGTTAGTGATCCGCACGCGGGCCTGCAGGCCGTCGGAGCCGGCAACCACGCCGTGTGCCTCGAACTTCCCATAGTCGATCGCGGTTTCGATCTCGACGTACGTCCGCCATCGCGGGATGCTCACCACCACGGCCACGATCGCCAGGCCGAGCGTCACCGACGCGAAGAGAACAACGCCGACTTGCCGAGACACTTTCATCGCGGCGGCACCTTGTCTTCCGGGCCCCCAGGGTCACAGTTCCCCGTAGTATACCGGCGAAAGGCAAGCTTGCGAGACGGTCTGGCAGGTTTCGCGAAGGCCTGCCGACGTTGGTTCCTGTGGAGTCGTCGAGGATATCAGACCATGGCGACCAACGCTCACCCCACGAGTTGCCACACGATCACCGCGACTCCCAGCGGGATCACCCACCAGGCGAACAGGTGAAGCCGGCCCTGCTGGACCCATTTCACCAGCCACCAGAGTGCGGCCAACCCTACCGCGAAGCTGACGGCCGTGCCGAGCGCCAACGGCCCGAAGCCCACGCCGCCGGCACCGTCTCGCATGAGATCGACGATCTGCAACACTCCCGCGCCTCCGATGACGGGGATCGCCAGCAAGAAAGAGAAGGTGGCCGCTTCGTCGCGGCGGAGTCCCACGCCGAGTCCGGCCACAATCGTGGCCCCGCTGCGGGAGATGCCCGGCAAGATGGCCAACGCCTGAAACAGGCCGATAATCAGCGCCCGGCCGTATCCCAACTCACTACAGGTGGTCTCGCCCGTTTTGCGCCGCATGGTCCAGAGGAGCATCGCGCCGGTCACCGGAAACATAAAGCCGGCCAGCAGAGCGTTCTCCAGGGCCAGTTTCGCCATGTCGCCCAGCGCCGTCTTCTCGATCACGAGCCCGGCGACTGCGGCCGGCAGGCTTCCGGCCGCCAGCAGTCCGATCACCCGCCGATCGCGGGAGAATAGTTCCCGGATCCGCCGCTGATAGAAGATCAGGATGGCCGCCAGCGTGCCCATGTGCAGCACGACGTTGACCTGGAGCCGGTCGGGCATGGGAGAGCCGAACCGCTCGAATAGGGCTTGGCCAACCACCAAATGGCCCGAGGAGCTTATCGGCAGGAACTCGGTGAGCCCTTGCACGATGGCCAAGATGACGATTTCAAGCCACATAGACGGTCTTTGCGAGGGGCATCGCTTCAGCCAATGGTGTCGGCTTCCGGCCGACACCGATGGCCAAGTATACGTTTCGGCAGCCCGGCTGTCGCGGGCGGGCCGATGAGCTGGCGGACCGGTCGGCGGCGGCCTATTGCGCGTGCGCGCCCGCCAGACACGCCCCCCTTGGAGGCACGGCGGCGATCTGCGATACTCAAGGATTCGTCCAGTCTGCCGGCATCGGCCCGGTAGTCTGGCATCGGTAGGTCCCCGGGTAGTCATGGAGTCTTTGCGATGTTTAGGAACCTCAGCCCTTCGGCGCTTGGCGTAACCGGTCACCAGAGCGAACTCATCGAGTTGGCCTTGTCCTTCGGGTTCAAAGGCATGGATCTCGACGTGGTCGACTTCGCCACCCGGGCGAGGATTCACGGCATGCCCTACGCCCAACGGCTGGTTGAGAGCGCCCGGCAAAGGGTGGGACGCTTCGAGTTGGGCGTGTTCGAGTTGCCCTTCGACTGGGAGACCGACGACGAACGATTCAACGAGGAAGTGCAGCGCTTGCCCGAATACGCCCGCGCGGCGGTCGAAATCGGCTGCACCCGTTGCGTGGCCACCCTGGCCCCGGCGGGCGACGTGCGGCCCTACCACGAGAACTTCGAGTTCCACCGCGGCCGCTTCGCGCAAATCTGCGAGGCGCTGCAACCGGAGGGTGTTTGGCTGGGCGTGGGATTTCGGGCCGCCGAGTATCTGCGCAAGAACAAGGCCTTCCAGTTCATCCACGACCTCGACGCGCTGACCCTTCTCCTGAATATGGTTGATGCCCCTAATATGGGCATTCTCTTGGATATCTGGAACCTGGTGGCGGGCGGCGGATCGGTCGAGATGATCCGGAACCTGCCTTTGGGTCAAATCGTCGCCGTGCAGGTGGCCGAGATGCCGGCCGACGTGCCGATGGGCGAGTTGGACGAGAACTCGCGGCTAATGCCTGACGCCGGCGAGGGCCAGATCAAGATCGCCGCCGCGCTGACCACCTTGGCCGAGTTCGGCTACACCGGGCCGGTCACCGTCAAGCCGTCGCGAAGCGTCTTCCGCACGCGGCGCCGCGACACGATCGTCAAGCAGACCGGCGAGGCCCTGGAGCGCGTATGGCGGGCAGCCGGACTGACGCCCGACGGCAAGCTGGGCGCCACGCCCGTGCCGCTGCCGGCGGCCGCTGCCCCAGAGGCCGCTGCCGCACCAGATGCCGCGGCAACACCTGAAACGCCGCCCGTTGCCGAAGCACCGGCCACGGCCGAAACGCCCGCCCCTGTCGAAGCCGCGGCGGCGCCCACTGCGCCGGAAGCTACCCCCGCCCCCGACGCCGCAGCCCCGGCGCCTCCGGCGGAAGAGTAGCCCGGTATCATCGCATCTAATCTCGGCGGTTGGGTGGCTGGGGCAAAGCGCAGCGGTGCCCCAGGTCGTTGGTTTGCCCCAGCCACCCACACGGTGAACTGCCATGAGGTACTTGGCCGCCGCGCCATCCTCCCGTGCATTCGCGCGATACAGCCCGCCGGTTTGACATCGCGCGCCGCAAGCACTACGCTCGTTCGTGACGGCCGTTCGGGCCGCCGTATGCTCTGCAATTCACCGGAGGTCTCGATATGAGAAGCAATCGGCGCAGTTTCTTGATCACCACGGCCGCCGGCACCGCGGCCTTGGCCTCGAACGTTTCCGTCGCGGCAGAAAGCCGCAAGCTGAAGATGGGCGTAATCGGCGTCGGATGGTACGGCATGGTCGACGCCAAGGCGGCACTGAAGGCCGGCGGCGTCGAGGTCACGGCCGTCTGCGACGTCGACTCCGAACACCTCGAAAAGGCGGCCGCCGATATCGAGCAACTCCAAGGCACGCGGCCGAAGACATTCAAACACTATCAGGAACTTCTCGACAAGGCCGACCTCGACGTGTTGGTGATCGGCACCCCACCACACTGGCATGCCTTGATCTTCATCGCCGCGCTCGAAAAGGGCCTCGATATCTACTGCGAAAAACCGCTGGCCTACGATATCCGCGAAGGCCGGGCGATGGTCGAGGCGGCCAAACGGACAGACCGCATCGTGCAGATCGGCTTCCAACGGCGGCAGAGCCAGGCCATGCGCGACGCCGCCAAGTTCATCGCCGCCGGCGAGGCGGGCCGTATCGTGCAGGTCGACGCCCAAATCCACTATCGGGCCGGCCTGAAAGACGCCACGCCCCAAGACCCGCCCAAAACGCTCGATTGGGACCTCTGGTCCGGCCCCGGCCCCAAAATCCCCTACAGCCCTCAGGTCGGCCATTTTGCCTGGCGGCTGGAGCGGACCAGCGGCCACGGCCATCTTGTTGATTGGGGCATTCACCTCATCGATGCGGTCCGCACGATGCTCGACCTGAAGATGCCCAAGCGGATCATCGCCGCCGGCGGGCTCTACCAGTACGGCGGCAAGATCACCACGCCCGACACGCTCACCGTCCACTACGATTTCGACCGCTGCCCGGTCGTCTGGCGGCATCGCCTGTGGGGCGCCACCGAATACGCCCCCGAGGTCAACAACGGCATCTTCTTCTTCGGCGAGCGGGCCACCGTCTTCGCCGCCGACGCCCGCTGGATCGTGATCCCGCCCGGCAAGAACGCCCAGCGCGAGGAGTTCAACGTCCAGACCGACATGGGCGGCAACCACATGGCCGAGTTTCTCGAGGCGGTGCGCACGCGAAAGCAACCCTCCTGCGTGCCCGAAGACGGCTACCGCTCCACGGCCACCGTGCAGCTTGGAATGATCGCCTACGAAACGGTCTCGACGGTCGAGTGGGACGACGCCGCCGAGCAGATCGTCGACAACCCCGCCGCGGCCGCACTATTGAAGCGAGAGTATCGGGCGCCGTGGAAGCATCCGTTTGCGGGGTGACGACGTCGGGAGTCTTCTCTCCGGGCGGGACGACGCTGAAGGGGCCGTGTCTAGAGTTGCGTCAACAGCGCGGCCGCTTCGGTGTAGGCGGCGTGGTAGGTGTAGTCGGGGGGGCCGTCGCAGGTGGCCAGGCGGTGGGCCGCTTCGGCGTGCTCGCGGGCGGCTTCCTTGTCGCCGCGGGCTTGGGCCAGCCGGGCCAGCTCGAGCTGCGCGTCGGCGCCCTGCAGGACGTAGCCGCTGCGCTCGGTGATCAACAACGCCTCCTCGGCCGCCCGCCGGGCCTCGTCGGCCGCGCTGGTGGCGGCGCGGAGCCGGGCCAGGTCGATGAGGATGTCGGCTTCGAGCTCCACCAGGTTGATGCGGCGGCAGCGCTTCAGCGCCTCGTGAAGGTGGCGCTCGGCCTCGTCCGTCTGGCCGGCGACGCGGTGCGCCGCGCCCAGCAGCCAGTGGGCTAGGACGTAGTCGCGAACGGGATAAACGAACTCTGGATGCTCGGCCGTCTCGTCCGCCAGTTCCAGCGCGCGGCGGGCCGAGTCGAGTGGGGAGTGGGGAGTGGTGGGTGGCGAGTCGGTGGTGGAGCGAAGCCGGAGCAGTTTGCGCAGGGCGCGGTACGCCCAGGTGTGGCCTTGAGCCTGCACGTGCTCCTGCTCTTCAAACATCTCCAGCGCCGTCGCCAGTTCCGTTTCCGACTCGGCATACGCGCCGCGGCAGGCCAGCAGCCGACCGTGTCCCAAGTACCCAATCGCCTCGTTGAACTCGTCCTCGATCTCCCGGCACAGGGCGATGCTGCGGCGCAGGTTGGCCTCGGCGGCCCGCAGCGAGCCGATGACGAGTTGCTGATGCGACACGTTCCCCAAGACGACGGCGAGGTTGCCCTTGTCGCCCAGCTTCTCGCTGACGGCGATGTCCTGCTCAAACAGCGGCACGGCGCGGCGGGGCTGGCCGCTCAGGCCGTAGGAGGCCGCCAGCGCGTTCAGCGTCCAGCCTTGGGCGCTTTCGTCTTTCAGGCGCGGCCGGCGGTCTTCGCCGTCGGGGGAGAGCGGCCGCAGCAGGTCGATGGTCAACTGGTAAGCGCCGAGTTGGTAGTAGAGCGGGTCGCCGAGGCGGTCGCGGAAGAGCCTGATCGCCTCGTCCAACTGCCCGGCGCGGACGGTGTGGTGATAGAGTTCGATCACCGCCGCCAGGTCTTCCACCCGGGTCACCTTCTCCGGCCTTGGCACGGCGGCGAAGTAGTCGCGCAACTGCGTGTGGGTGGCCTCCCGGTCGGACCCGGCCAACCGGTCGTAGGCGTAGCGGCGGACGATCGGGTGGAGGTCGAGGCGGGCGCCAGCCGTGTCTCGATGGAGCAGGCCGCGGGCTACGAGGTTATGAAGGTTGGCGTCGAGTGAGGGGGTGAGGGGGTGACTTCTGGTAGGTCCGTTTCGGCGAGGGCGGTTAGGGTTTCGTAGGTGACGGGGGTGCGGAAGCAGGCGATGCGGCTCAGCAGGGCTTGGCTGGTGGGGGCGAGGCTGTTGTAGGCGACTTCGAGCACGTGGTGCTGGCGCTGGATGAGGTCGCCGGTGACGTCGAGCCGGGCGGCCGCGGCGATGTCGCCCGGTTGTTGGAAGTCGCCTAAGATGAGCCCAGCCAGCAGGCAGAGGCTCAGCGGATGGTGGCCGTACGGTGCGCACGCCCGTTCGATCTCCGTGTGCGTGCCGCGGATGCCCCGGGCGTGGAAGTACGCCACGGCGTCGTCGGGTTGCAGCTTGTCGAGCAGTTCCTCCCGGCAGCCCACCAGCAACCCGCCACCCTTGGCCTCGACCACCCGCGGGCGGAGCCGTGTAGTCAATAACACCTTCGAGCGAAGCTGCGGCCGCGACGCGACGTTGAGCAGGAACATCTCGGCCAGCGGTGAGATGCAATCGCGGTCGTTGACTTCACGCTTCGCTTCGTCGCCCTGATACGCCGCATCCAGCCCGCCGAACGCCCGGAGCACGCGTTCGAAGCCGTCGAGGACCAGCAGCGTGCCGGGGGCGAAGAGTGCTTGCACGAGCGCCGCGACCGCGTTCTTGGCGGGCATCTGCGTGGCGTCGATCTGCCCGCCGCTGAGGTAAGCGAGCGTTTCGACCAGGAAATGATCGAAGCTCGCGTCGCCCTCGTAGAAACTCCACCAGACGACCCGCGGCCAGGCGGCGGGCCGCACGTCGTGGGTGAGCCAGTGCCAGACCAGCGCGCTCTTGCCGAAGCCGCCCAGGGCGCGGAGGCTCAAGAGCGGATGCCCGGCGTCGTCGGCCAGCCACTCGTCGAGCATCTTCCGCTCGGCCACCCGGCCGGTGAAATCCGGCGGCATAGGATACGGATTGTCCAAGAACCACGAATCCCGATCCGGCTCTTTCACCGGCTCCGGCTCCGGCGGCCTGCCCAGCGCCGTGAGCAACTGCCGCCACGCCAGTTCGTGGTCGGCTCCGTCGGTGAAGTTGATGTGGGTCAGCGCGCCGATCCGCAGCGGCTTCTCACAATCGGCCTTCAGCAGCGGGATCATCCGCAACGTCTCATTAGCCGGGTCGAGCGTCTGCGCCATGACGTTCTCGATCTCGGTCCACCCGCTGGTGAGATAATCCGGCGTGAGGATGAGTAGCGTTTTGCGGCATTCCACGACACCGCGCTCGCACTCCTTGATGCTCGGCGCCCCGGGTGTGAAATCGCGGAAGTCGATAAAGGCCTTCAGCCCGGCCTTCTCGATCCGCTTCAGCAGTTCGCCGCGGACCCACTCCTGGTTCTTGCTGGAATAGGAGATGAAGACGTCGAACGCGAACGCTTCTGCCTCTGCTGCCTTTTTAGAGCCTGCCATGAACCCTCCCCGATCTTTGTCCTGCGTACCCGTTCACCCCCACGTTAACCGCATTTGCCGCCCCGGTCAACGGGCCGCGGATGACGGTCCGGCGGAAAGCACGACCCGATCGTCACGGCGCGGGCAGTCTCCCCAGCCGCTCCACGTCCCGAACCCCGACGCGCTTCGCCCAGGCGGTCCACTTGCCCGCCATCGCCTTGGCCAAATCGGGCTTTTCGGCGACGAGATCGTTCAGTTCGCTGGCGTCGGCGTCGATATCGTAAAGTTCCCACGCTCCACCGCGGGCGGCGACCAGCTTGAAGCGGCCGTCGCGGATGCCGCGGTTTTGCATGTGCTCCCAGTAGAGGGTCCGCGGCGGATTGGCGTCGGCGTCGAAGCACGGTTGCAGCGAAGTGCCTTCCATCGGCTGGATCTCTCGCCCGTCGAACTGGTCGGGGTACTCGGCCCCGGTGACGTCGACGCAGGTGGCCATCACGTCGACCACGTGGCCGACGCGCTGCCGCAGTTCGCCGCGGGCTTGGATGCCGGCCGGCCAATGGACGATCAGCGGAGTGGCGATCCCGCCTTCGTGGATCCAGTGCTTGTGGCGGCGAAACGGCGTGTTCGAGGCGTTCGACCAAGACGTGCCGTAGCTGTGATACGAGTTCTCCGTGCCGATCGGGCCGGTCAGGTCGGGCCGGAAATTCTGGCCGAAGGTGCCGCCCTCGTGGCAGGCGCCGTTGTCGGAGAGGAAGAAGATCAGCGTGTTGTCGAGTTGCCCGGTGTCGGACAGCCGTTTGGTCACGCGCCCGATGTTCTGGTCCATCCGGTCGACCATCGCCGCGTAGACGGCCATCTTCAGATCCATCTCCTGCCGCTTCTCGTCGCTGAGCGAATCCCAGTCGGCGGCGTTGGGGTCTTTTGGCGAGAGCCTCCATTCCTTGGGGATCAGCCCCATGGCGATCATCCGCTTATAGCGCTTCTGCCGCAAGGCATCGAAGCCGTCGCGATACTTGCCCACGTATTTTTCGATCACCTCCGGCGGCGCGTGCAAGGGCCAATGCGGGGCGTTGAAGGCCAGGTAGAGGAAGAAGGGCCGGTCGGTGTTGTGCTCGCGGAGCATCGCCAGGGCGTGGTCGGTGAAGGCGTCGGTCGAGTAGAGCCCGCCGCCCGGCGGGCGGTGTTCCTCGCCGTCGATAGCGAAATGCCGGAAGATGCCCTTGCGTTTGCCGAGTTGGATGTTGAAGTAGTTCATCCCGCCGGAGATCAGCCCGTAGTAGCGGTCGAAGCCGCGGTCGACCGGCCAGACGGGGCGAAACTCGCCCACGTGCCACTTGCCGGCCATGTAGGTGGCGTATCCGGCCCGGCGGAGGACTTCGGCGATGGTAACGCAGCGTTTGTTGAGATAGCCCTGGTACGGCGTCGGCTCGCGGTCGCCGCCGACCATCCCGCCCATGCCGGCCTGGTGCGGATAGAGCCCGGTCAAGAGCGAGGCCCGGGTGGGACAACATCGGGCGGCGTTGTAGAACCGCGTAAACCGCAACCCCCCGGCGGCCAGCCGATCGAGGTTCGGCGTGTCGATTTCGCCGCCGTAGCAGCCGATGTCGGAGTAGCCCATGTCGTCTGCCATGATCAGCACGACGTTCGGGCGCTGGGCGGCGTGGGCAGTCGAGCCGGCGAGTAGTGACAGGACAACGGCTAATCCAACTGCGATAAACGAAGTGCGCGTCATGTTGGTGCTCCTGATGCGGTAACGTTCGCGATGCGAGTATACCCGTTTAACAGCGGCCGGCGGCTGCTAAACGGCCGAACGTTCAATTGTCGACAATCGCAAGCGCGATCGCAAGTCCGACAATCGCGTCACCGATCGAGCAGGGCGGGCTTAGAACCCGCGGGGATCACATACGCTGCACCGGATTCGTGGTGTGTCCACACGCGCCCCTACCTACTTCTGGCGGATTGCGGTGCGTATGGTAGACGTCTCGCTCCGCGAGACGAAGTGACATCTCGCGGAGCGAGATGACTACTATGATGTCCGAGGGCCGGACTCTCGCCCGGCCCTCGGGTGTTTTCGTCAATCAGAGCAGGTTCACCACCCGCTCGGCGCGGCCCTTCTCGCCGAGCACGACGTTGAGCTTGCCGCCTGCGGCGACCTTTTCGAGGACCTCGAGCTCGCGGAGCCGCATCAGGGTCGGGCTGGCCTCGAGCAGCTTGGCCGTGTTGGCCTGGCTGCGCATGGCGGCCGTCTCCTCGCGGCGGGCGATGAGGTTGGCCTCGGCGGCCTTCTTGGCCTCGGTAACGCGGTTCATCAGGTCCTTCATCTCGCCCGGCAGGATCACGTCGCGGATACCCACCGAGGCAATCTCCAGACCCAACGCCCTGGCCCGGCCGGCCAGGATCTCGGCGACCTCGGCGGCCACCGCCTCCTTGGCCGTGAGGAACTCGTCGAGCTCGCGTCCGCCGATCACCGCCCGCAGGGCCAACTGGGCCTCGCGGTAGAGCGCCTGCCGGGCGTCGTCGGCCACGGCGACCGACCCTCGGGCGTCGACCACGCGGTAGGTCAGCAGGGCGTTCAGCCGCAGCGTGACCTTGTCGGCGGTCATGATCTCCTGGCCGCCGACGTCGACCATCGTCTCGCGCATGTCGACCCGCTGCACGATGACCCGGGCCACGTCCTTCCAGAAGGCGTAGCGTCCCGGCCGGAGCGTTTCCACGTACGCACCATCCTTGAACCACACGCCGACGTGGTCCTGCTCGATCTGGCAGGCGTCCAACACGCGGTCGACCATCGCGCTGCGGAGGATCACCGGCAGGTCCTGATGTTCGAAGCGGACCTCTCGGGCGTCGACGATTTCGACGCGCACGTCGCGCACGCCGGTCCAGTAGGCGTAGAGGCCCGGCGGCAGCACGTGGCTGAAGCGTCCCTCAACCCAGACCAGGCCGCGCTGGTAGTCCTTCAAGTCGAGCACGACGGCCCGATCGGCCAGCGCGCCGCTGCGGACCATCACGTCGAGCTTGTCGTGGACCAGCCACGGGTCGCGCATCGAGACAACGTCGACGTGGACCTTGTTCAGCGGGCCAAAGAGCCAATGGCGTCCCTCGCCCAGCAGCCCAACGAACTCGCCGTCGCGGAACTGCAGACCGATCTGGTAGCTGCGGATCTTGATTCTCTTGAAGAACATGTTTGCCTCCTTTTGTAGGGTGCGTCTGGACGCACCGTGACTCTGCCCGTTTTTTTGGTGCGTCGAGACGCACCCTACGATGTTGAATCCATGTTTCAAAACGCCCTCGGGCGGCGGAGCGAATGTTCGATCACACGTGCGGGTGCGGAGTGCGGCTTGAGCATCCGCGGGTCTTCGGTTTAGCGTCGGCTTCGTTGCGGCTTGCCGACAGTCGCGGCTGGGGCGTAAACGCCACAGCCCGACGCCGGGTCGCCGCACGTCTGCCGCCGCCTTGCCGAAGACCGCCGGAAGCGGTATCCGCGCACTACATGGCACCGGTTAGTGTTGCCGCGGTGAGACACGGTTCGCCTCGTCCGGGTTCAACCCGATTCAGAGAACACGCATCGCCACCACGGCCGATCGTTCAAACGCCCGCCTCCCTCGGGCTTGCTGGTGTCGGCTGTCCACCGACAGGGGAGCGTTGGGCGGGATTCGAACCCGCAACAGCCAGGGTCTGGGCCTGGCGCTCTACCTTTGAGCTACCAAAACGACGCACACCTTCAGACGCCACTCACGGAACACGCTTCTCCAACTGCCCTTTCCGGGCTCTCGGTCCGCGTGCCGCTGGCCGGCCGCATCGCCTGTCGCTTGCTTCAATCTTCTCTTGAAGAGACGCCGGTGGGAGTCGAACCCACTTCAACCGGGTTGCAGCCGGTCGCCTGGCCGTCTGGCTCCAGCGTCTTGTTCTGCCACACAGGGTGCCACTGCTGGCTTGTCCAGCAGTGCTCTCTTTCGAGGTTCTGCCGCGTGGCACACTGCTGGACAAGCCAGCAATGGCACCTCGATAGTCGTTCCCAAAATGTCCCCGCCAGGAATCGAACCTGATCCTCGACCTTCGCAGGGTCGCGTGCAAGATCCACCACACTCCGAGGACGGGGGGATTTGGGATTTATGATTAATGATTTATGATTGCCGATTTACCCACAGGCCATAAACCATCAATCATAAACCCCAAATCCGTTTCGGTTACTTCTTCAAGGCCACGTTCCAGTACGCCTCGCTGACGAACTTCGACCAGCTTTCGATCCGTACGTCGTGGGCCGCGTACAACGGGCGCCACTTCGGCTGGACGGGCTCGTTGCGCAATCGCATGCCGGCCTGCTCGGGCGTGCGGTCGGCCTTGCGCTTGTTGCAGGCCACGCACGCCAACACGCAGTTCTCCCAGCGCGACTCGCCGCCGCGCGCCCGCGGCACGACGTGGTCGAGCGTCAACTCCTCGCTGCCCGGCTGCACGCCGCAATACTGGCAGGTGAACCGGTCGCGCTTGAAGATGTTTCGCCGGCTGAACGTCACGGCCGTGGTAGGCAGCCGGTCGTAGTCGGCCAGTACGATCACCTCCGGCACCCGCAGCCGAAACCGCACCGCCCGGATCGACGCCTCGCCGCCGCGCGGACGCAGCTTCGCCCAATCGGCCCAGGTGTAGAGCTGGAAGTCGGCCGGATCGACCACGCGGGCCGTCTCGTTGAACAACAGCACCAGCGCCCGGGCCACCGTGGCCACGTTGACCGGCTGCCAGTTGCGGTTGAGTACCAACGTCGGCCGCTGTAGCGTCTTGGCAACCATCTCTACCTCCCATCTTCTCCATAAGGTTGGCCGACCGGACTCGAACCGGCACGTACCAGGGCCACAACCGGGCGCTCTGCCATTAAGCTACGGCCAACGTCTCGATTACCTTCCACCCACAAAAAAAGCCCGACGTCGCTTCGACATCGGGCCTGATGGCTTCACAAAGTGCAATCCCGATGTCACAACCCCGGTGGACACGAACGCAGTGTCTCCGCCGGATCATGCACAAAGCCGCGTCCGTTTAAGCGGCTTTCAGGATTGGGTTGATTCAACGACATGGCTCGAAAATCGTCCGGTCTGCGTACGATGCTTGTCAACTCGGTGTCGTCTGTGGGCGTCTTCCGCCCAAACAACCGATTAGACGCCGAAGCGGCGAAAAAGGTTCACCAACGGGGGACGGAATTCGGAGAGGTCGCCCGGAGCAGTCGAATGGTGGTTGCTGCTACCTTTCGGCTTGCGGCCCGGGTATGCTGAATGGAGTGTGGTACGCGGCAGAAGCCGGCCGGTGAACGGGAGACACTGAGCATGAACCGACGCACACTTCTGGGCCTGCTTGCTCTCTGTGCGGTTCTGCCAGCGGTCGCGCGGCCCGCCTTCGCGCAGCGGTTGGTGCGAATGCAGGCCGAAGGGTTGCCGCGGCTGACCGGGGTCACGCCGGATCATCGCTATCTGGTGGCCAACGACGTCCACGAGGTCCTGGTGTACGACCTGGCCACCGACCGCCTGGTGGCCCGTCACGATTGCGGGCGCCACGTGTTCGAACCGCACGGACTGTCCGGCCAAGGCGAGTGGATCGTTGGCGAGGCGTATCAGTTCCGCCATTTTCCTCGCGACCCGCCCGATCGGCGATCGGTCTACTACTGTTCGATCGACGACTGGATTGCCGGCCGACATCGCGAGGTGACCCGGACGGTCGACCTGACACCGGTCTTGCCGCTGGCCGCCGCACCGCGCTCGGACCCCCATTTCGCCCGCTACACTCGGGCGGTCCTCGATGTGGATGAGAAGCGGTTCGCCGTGCTGTTTCTGGTGAATCATCGTCCCACGAGCCGACAGGCGAAGGTGACCACCCACCTGGCCGTCATTTCGCGGTCCGACGGCCGCCTGCTGGCGGGCAGCCACTTGGCGAGCCGCCGCGTCCACCTCGGCCGGCGGGAGGGCGATTGGGTTTCGGCGATCGAGGTGCTCAAGGAGATCCACCCGCCGCGCCGAGAAATCCCCCGCGGGCAACCCGTGCCGAGATTCCATCACACGACCAACGTCCGCCGGATTCGCTTTCCGCTGGACGAAGGCCGGGAGGTCGACTTGGAGAAGGTCCAGTCCATTTCCGGGGCGGTGGTGGCCTTTTCCGGCAACGGGAAACACGTCTTCTCGATCCGCCCATACATGGCCCCGCCGCTGATCGTGAACCTCGATACGGGCGGATTCCACGCACTGGACGATCTCTCGCCGATGCTCAACGACTATCGTGCCGGCTTCTCGCCCGACGGCCGCCTGTTGTCATTGACCGCGGGGCAGTCGGTGGTCGCCGACGGCAGGCTGCAGCCGATCGGCGGCAGGGAGTGGATCGCGATCTACGACACCGGCAGCGGACGTCGGCTCAAGAGAATTCCGTTAGACGCAGCCTATCTGACCGGCGTGGCCGGCTTCACCGACGACAATCGCTACCTCATCACCCGGATCATCGAGCCCGGTGGGCAATTCGGCAAGCTCGTCGGCTTCCAGCTTTGGGACCTTGCCGATACGCTTCAGCCGACTACCCCGCCAACAACTGCCGTTCCACCCGGCGAATGGCTTCGTCGACCGGCCAGTTGCTGTCGGCAAGTTGCAGCGGTTCGCCGGTGGCCATCCAGCCGTTGACGCGCTTCTGGGCCGAGATCACCGTGCTGTGGCTGCGGCGGCCGAAGAACTCGCCGATTTCGCTCAGCGCGGCCCGGGTGTGCTTCCGCGCCAGCCACATGGCCAGCATTCGTGGATGGGTCACGCGCTTCGACTTGCCGGCCGCGTGCAGACTGGCCGACTCCAATCCGAAGGCGTCGCAGACGGCCTTCTCGATGTCGCCCAACCGCACCACCCGCACGCTCTGACGGATCGTCTCGGCCAATGCCTCCTCGGCCAGCGCGGGCGTGATCGGCCGCCGGAGCGCTTCGACCGTGGCCTGCAATCGGCAGACGGCCCCGGAGAGTTCCCGGGCGTGATTGGTCAGGTGCGAGGCGACGTACGCGCGCACCGGTTGCGGCAGGTCGATGCCCCGGCTGGCGGCCAACTGGGTGACGATCTGCAATCGGGCCGCGTAATCGGGCGGATCGATCGGACAGAGCATGCCGCTTTGCAGCCGGGTGATCAGTTCCGGGGCCAACTCGGTCAGTTCGCCGGGCGGGCGATCGGCCGCGAAGACCAACTGCCGCCCCTGACGCAAGAGCGTGTCGACCGTGTGCAGCAGCTCGACCTGCGTTGCCCGCTTGCCCGCCATGAATTGCAGGTCGTCGAGGATCAGCAGGCCCACCCCCCGGTACTTCCGCCGGAAGCTGGGCAGTCCGCCGCCGCGCAGGGCTTCGAGGAAGTAGGTCGTGAACTGTTCGGCAGAGAGATAAACGGCCGTCGTGTTGCGATGCGTCCGCCGGGCGGCCGACCAGATCCCCTCCAACAGGTGCGTCTTGCCCACGCTCGTCGGCCCGTGGATCAACAGTGGCGTCATCTCGCCGGGGGCGCGGGCGACCATTTCGGCCGAGGCCAAGGCCAGGCGGCTGCGATGGCTCATGCCGGGGACGAACGCGCCCAGCGAGGCGAATCGGCGCCGCGACGTTGGCCGATCGGCACCGGCCGGCCTCTTCCCGTCGCGGCCGTCGCGACCGGAAGTTCTTCGGGGGCGTTCGCCGGCCGCGTTTTCGGGGTGCTTGTCCGAGGCGTCGCTATTCTCCGCCGCCTGGGCCGTCTTGACACCCTCCGGCTTCGCGGGCGGCTTGGCATCGACGTGGAACTTGACCCTCGGCAGACGTCCCAACACTTCCTGGCAGGCGTCGTCGATCTGCTGGCGGAAATTGCCGCGGATCCAATCGAGGAAGAACTGGCTGGGCACACCGAAGATCAGCGCACCGCCGTCGAACTCGACGCGGGTGTTTTCGCCGAACCAGAGCTCGAACCGTTCACGGCCGACGGCTTTCGCCAACGCCGCACGCAGAGCCGGCACGATGTCCGTATCGCAGGTGGTCACTTCCGATGCATCCCCGGCGCATACCTTTTTCCGATGCCCACCCGAACGGTGTGATCTCATCGCCCCGAAAGAAACGGGGCGAGATCGAAAAAAGGACGCACTGCTCGACGGCCCCGGCCGATGCGGTCGGTGGCCGTCTCGATTCCTGATTGTGTTGTACGAGTGGACTTGATTCTAGCGTTGCTAGCAGAGCTGTCAAACCTCTGTCGCGAAGACCGGCGCGAGAATTCGAGAATTCGCGGATTCCGCGGTCGCATGTTCGGAGGATTCGGCCCGTTCGGCGGACCTGCGGCGGCCAATTTTTCTGCACTGCGGCGTCGCGACGGCGTGGAGAAACTGTTCAGTGCCGCCCGTGCCGACCGGCGCGGACCGCGCGCGATTCTCGCGAGAACCTCGTGAAACACGGCACTAGAACCCCGCAGCGGCTACTCGGTCTCGTGCTGGAAGACTCTCAAGTACGCCGTCCGGGTGTCCCAGGCCTCGAATCCGACGGCGGCGTACATCCGAATCCCCGGCTGGTTGGCCGCGTCAACCGCCAAGACGAGTCGTGGCCTGCCCGCCTGTCGGGTAAGCCACTGCGCCTGTCGGGCGATCTCAATCCCCCAACCTTGACCTCGCGACGAGGTGACCACGCCCATGTAGACCAGCTCGATGTTCTCGTGCGGCGGATGGTCGGCCAGCAGCAAACAGCCGACGTCTTCGCCGCCGTGCCGCACGATCAGCCACCGACTCGCCTCGAACGAGCCGGTGGCCCGATAGCCGGCCACCACGCCCTCGGTATCGCGGACACCGTTGAGTTGTGGGCAGTCGAGTGTTTCTTGGTAGGTGGCCTCGACCACGCGCAGCAAACGGCCG
This sequence comes from uncultured Planctomycetaceae bacterium, assembly GCA_964472545.1. Classification (GTDB taxonomy): domain Bacteria; phylum Planctomycetota; class Planctomycetia; order Pirellulales; family Thermoguttaceae; genus CAYYNP01. The sequence continues at coordinate 56,344 of CAYYNP010000015.1, forward strand.
TGCGCGGCCGGCGTGTACGGCTCGAATTGTAGCGGAGATTGCGGAGGTCGCGTGGGAAAACAGCCCTCCTCGGCCACCAAATAGAGTAGTTCCCCGAGCTGCCCGAAGCCGGCTGCCGTCCAAGTCGACGCCGGGGGGGGATCCCCGGGAGGCAAGAGGGCCTGGGCAACGCGAACGTCTTGCTGCTGAAGCCAATCGGCGGCAGCCGACAGCAGCCCAGCGCCCGTCGATGCCGGTTCGCCGGTGACCAGCCGAGGCGGCCAAACCTGGGCCGCTCTGCCGGGGTGGAGTTGAGACAGCACCACCCCCACCAGACGGCCGCCCCGATCGGCGATCAGCAGTCCCTCCGAGGCAATCTCATCGGCATCAAAGGCCGCGCAAAGCAGATCGAGTTGATCGCAACGCTCGTCCGGTGGCAGACGCTCCAGCAACATCGAGAGGGCATGTCGCTGCCTCTCGGGAGGGGGTCGGCCGATCTGCGGGGGGTGCTCAGCGGGTTGGTTCATAGTCGCCAGCATAGACGAATTCCGGCCGTCCGTTTAGCGCGATTGCGAGGAATCGGCTGCCCCCTTTCCCCCGGCCCGGTAAATCTGCTATATTAGTGTGTTTCGCCGCAAGAAGGGTGGGTATCGTTGCGGGTACGCCATGGTCGCCGTTGTGGCCCGCATTTTCCGTACAAACGAGGGAGGAACGCGTGGGAACGAAGAAATCGGGCAAAGGTCGGCGCAAGGTAGGTCGCAAGAAACGCCGCATGCGTTCTAAGATCCGCCATCGCAAGTAGTCGTTGGGCTTCGCCGCGCGAAGTTCCGACGACTCGAATTCTCGTGCGCCTTTCGCAGCCGCCACGGCCGTTGATCGCGTTGGGCAACCCCGCAAGTGCTTTTCTGGTGCACGGCGCTCGCTCCCGGCGTCTTTGACACGGCCTTGATTCGTTGGCCGCCGCCGTCCGGCGCGCCGTCGATCGTCTCACTTTGGGCCGGATTTGAGCTATCTTTGTATTGGACCCGGTGCGCGCTCCGTGTGCCGCCGATGTGCCCTTCGCTTGGCCCGGAGACGATCGACGAGTTTCATGAGCACCTCGACCGCCGCCGCGCGCTTCCCTCTCGGCCGGATCACGCAGTTGTACAGCCTGCCCGCCGTGGCCATGGAAGTGCTGCAACTGACCGCCGACCCCCAGGTCGATACGCGGGCCTTGAAGGACTGCATCGAGCGAGACCCTGCCCTGACCGGCAAGATCTTGCGGGTTGTCAACAGCTCGCTCTTCGGGCTGCACGGAACGGTGTCCGATCTCAACCAGGCGTTGACCCTGCTAGGATGCAAGCCGCTGAAGTTGCTGGTACTGGGGTTCAGCCTGCCGACACGGCTGTTCGACGGCATTGAGGCGGATACCCTCGGACAATACTGGCGGCGTACGCTGATCAAGGCGGTGGCCGGACGCGAACTCGGCGAATCGCTGTTCCTGGTGCCCGGCGACGAGGCGTTCATCGCAGGGCTCTTGCAGGACCTCGGCGTATTGCTGCTGATCCAGGAGTTGGGCGAGCCGTACGCGAAGTTCCTCAGGAGCGTGACCACCGGCGGCAAGGACCTCGAATCGCTGGAAATCGACGCCATGGGATTCGAGCACACGGCCCTGACGGCGGAACTCCTCTCTCGCTGGGGGCTGCCGGAAACGCTCGTTGAGGCCGTGGCCTGGCAGGCCGCCCACCGCGATCGGCCGGTGCCTCCGTGGAAGCAACCGATGCTGCCGCAGATCCTCCACCTGGCCGAACTGCTTGCCCGGCTGTTGGCAGACAATCGGCCCGAAGCGCTGTCGGCGCTATTGGCCGCCTGTCGCAAGCGCGAGGGTTTCTCTGAAGCCAAGCTCGAGGCGCTCGTCGAGCGGCTCTCCGACAAGGTGGCCCAACTGGCCGACGTGCTCAACCTGACGTTGCCCGAGGGCCGCGATTGTAGCGATCTGCTGATTCAGGCGCACGGGCAACTGGCGTTCGTGGCGGCCGAGGCCGCCAGCGAAATGGCCGGTGAGATGGCCGGCGGCCGCAGCAGCTCCTTTGAGACGCCGCAAGACGACTCGATATGCGCCGATCTGGCCGGATTGGCCAAGGCGTTGGCCGAGGCGTCGCATCGAACGACGGCACCCGACGAACCGACGTCCCCAGGCAGTGGACCCGCGGAGCATCTTGCACCGGACCGGAGCCCGTTCGCTTCGCCACACCCTCAGGCCGACGTTTCGCCGTCGACGCCGCCCCTATCGACGCCACCCCTATCGACGCCGCCGCGACCGACGGGCGGTGCCGCGATGTCAACGCTCGAAGCCGATCCCGGAATGCTGGGTCGGCTCACGTCGGCGGTGGCCGCCTGCCGTCAGGCCCGCTGCCCGTTGAGCCTGCTGATGGTCCAACTCGACGGAGCCGACGAACTGGTGCTCCATCGCGGCGTGGAAGGATTCGCGCGTTTCCGGCAGGCTTTGCAGGCGCTTTGCCAAGACGTGGACCATCCCGGCGCGGTCTGTGTTGCCTACGGAAATGCCGGCTTCGCGGTAATCCTGCCGGATTGCGAACGGCGTGCGGCCATCCGGACCGGCAATCTGCTCGTCGAGCAGGCCGGCAGCCTCACGCCCGACGACGATCCGACCACCCCCGGCGTCGGCCTCTGCGTCGGCGTGGCAACGGTCTCCCTGCCGCCGCGGAACTTCCCCGCCGCCGATCTGCTCACCGCCGCCGAACGCTGCCTCTACGGCTCGGCCGCCTCCGGCGGTGGCGTGGTGAAGAGTATCGAGATCTATTAGTGGCAGCACAAATTGGCGCTGCTTGCCTCACGGCGACTGACCCATCTGGCCACCATTCGGCCGTCGCGTGAGCAGCGTTCGAACAGCGCGCACTTCACCAACGAGTTCATGACGCGGGTGAAAGTGGAGTTCTATCCGTGATCCCAGCCCAGCATGCGTTCGGCTTCCGGCGGCGCACCATCCGCCAGCCACTGAATCACGTGTTCTTCGGGTTTGTCGGGATTCACCCAGACGATGGACTTCAGTTCGCTGATCGTCGCCGATGCATTGCGAAAAGGCCGTCTCACCTTCTCATCACACGAGGCTACAGTTCGATCCGTTGCCCTGGCGGCTTCAATCAGGCGCAGATCCTTGGCGATCACCTCACCCTGATTCTCCGTGCATAGTAGCTGTTCCAGCTTCCGGGCCAGGATTTCGTCTGGAGCAAGATTGATCGCCACGACCCGTTTTCTGGCATACATGCGTCGCCGCCATTTCATCGCGAAGCGCGATTGGTGTGTGAACCATTCGTCGCTGATGTCCTCCGTCATCACAAGTTTGTGGTTGTATTGCAGTACGGCCTCCAAGAACGCCCGGCAATTCCTGGCCGTTGGATGAACCGCGTCCTCGCCCCCTGATGAGCAAGCCACGTCGGCGTCAATCACGAGTCGTCGCGAAGGCTTCTGGGGCATTTCACTTCTTGAACAGCCGGGCTTCGGCGGCGCTGAGGTAACGATTCTCGATCTCGGCTTCGACGTCGGCAAAGTCCTCAGGCCACGGACCAAACGCGCCGGCCTCGTCCAACTCGGCGCTGTCGATGGTCGTCGTGCCGTCCGCTTCGGAGCGAGTGAACCAGTGGAGAATCACGTCTTCTGTCGGCAAGGTGCCTTCGGCCACAAGGGCTTGTACGGCCAGCAACAGCAACGGACTGTGCGTCTCGCAGACGATGCGCACGCCGCGCTTTACCGCCCTGGCCAGAACCTGAGCCATGGCGACTTGTGCGCGGGGATGGAGGTGAATTTCCGGTTGTTCGATGTAAACCAAGTTGTTCGGACCCGCGGCGTGGAGGGCCACAATCACCGGCAGTACCTGGGAAACACCGATGCCGACATCGGCGATGCTTACCAGATCCCGAGCGCCGCCTTTGCGTGATTGCGGAAGCCGTCCAACTCGAATCTCCACTTCTGCGTCGCTAACTCGCTTCGCTTTCACACTCCAGGTCAGGCCGAGGGTCGCTACGTCCGTATTCAAACCTTCGAGCTTATGCCTGCTGGCCTCATCTTGCCAACGGGAGATGATGCTGGCCACATAGTCCTGAAAGACACCGGGGAATGAGGTGGAAGCGTTGCTCGCGGGGTAGGTTCTCTTTGGATTTCCCCGCAACCCGGGCAGATGAATCAGTTCGCGGAGCACGTTTTGCGCCAGATGCCTAACAATCGCATCCGGGGACACGGCAGAAAACACTGTTGGAAAGAAGATGTCGGAAAGCCGCCTTGCTTTGAAGCGTACCGGATCCTCTTGCGGCAAGGACTGTACGCCGGTAACACGTACTGCGAGCGTCAGGAAGCACCGCTCTGGGGCAACCTCGAAGTAGAGCTTACCGCTCTTGCTCAGGATTCCCTCCAATAGTCCGTCCCTTCGCTGTTTTGTCCCGTGCAGCGATTGCGGCGACTCGACCATTCGCACGAGTTGTTGCGCCACTTCATCCGTTGACATCCCGGGCTTCAGCGTGAGTTGCTTGTCCTTCCAGGTTACGATCGTCTTCGGTATCTCGAAACCGCACTTCTCTCCCCTCTGGAAGTAGGCGGCAACCTTCCAGTCCTGGTCAACGTCAAGTACTACGTGAAAACCGGTGCCATGCTTGCCGTCAGGCGTTCGCGACAGAAGCTGTTCGACAGCGGTGAAGTGGACGTTCGGACCGTCGAGTTTCAGCGCGCCCGGGTCGTATGGCGCGTCCAGCGTCTGCTTCATCAGCAGCAGCGGCTGCATGATGCTCGACTTGCCGGAACTGTTGGCGCCAGCGAGGATTGTCAGAGGCCGGAGTTCGATGCACTGCTCGTCGCGGATGGACTTGTATCCTCCGACAGCGAGGCTAGTAAGATGCGCGGATTCCGGCTGCGCAGACGACTCCACCGTAGTGCCGGAAGCGGAATCGGCCAATTCGTTCTTCTTGTCTGATTCGGCGGCCATGGAGGCCTCCCATAACGTTAGCCACGTCGAGAACGTTGAGCGTGCATCAAACCACAGTCTGTTGCGGCTCGACCATTCTGTCAAGGCCATTCGCTGCCATGCCTGACTTTCTGGCACGGTGACGCTACGTGTCTACCGCTGTCACTACGAAGACCAGCCCTGCACGCCAACCAACGGCACGAAGCGGCACGCCGAAAGGGGCCGGCTTTCGGGTCGGCCGTGGCGCTTGCGGACGGCCTGGAGCGTTTGCACGTCGCGGCCGCCGAGTGGGGCCACCAACAGGCCGCCTTCGGCGAGTTGGTCGAACAGGGCCGGCGGACAATCGGCCGCCGCCGCGGTGACGATGACGCGATCGAACGGGGCCGCTTCCGCAAAGCCCAGCGTGCCGTCGCCGACGTGTAGCGTGACGTTCCGATAGCCCTGTTCTTCCAGCACGCGGCCGGCCCGTGCGGACAACTCGGCGTGGCGCTCGACGGAGACCACCTCGGCCGCCAACTCGGCCAAAATCGCCGTCTGGTAGCCGCTGCCGGTGCCGATCTCCAAGACCTTCTCGTCGCCGGAAAGTTGTAGTGCCTCGCTCATCAGGCCCACGATGTACGGCTGACTGATCGTCTGGCCGCAATCGATGCTCAACGCCCGATCGGCGTACGCCTCACGCCGCGCGGCTTCCGAAACGAACCGTTCGCGAGGCACGCCGCCAATCGCCGCCAACACCCGACGATCCCGAATTCCCCGTCGCCGCAACTGCTTGCGAACCATCTCTCGGCGAGCAGATTCTGCGTCGGACATCGGCATGGAAAGCTGGGAGTGGCGAGTGAGCGGCCTACGATCCACCGTCTACTGCCTACTGTCTACCGCCCACTACTCCGCCAATCGATCAGGTGCAACTCCACGTTTCGCCGGCCGCGGAAGGTGTTGATCACCGGGCGGAAGGCGACGTCGATCGGTCCGTCCAGCGCGGCCAGTTCGTCGGCCCATTCGCCGCCGCCAAAGGCCACGGCGCGGAGGGTCACGCCGTGTTGCGAAAGCTTCAGCGCCAGGTGGTTCCCGCCGGAGCCGATCGTCCGCGGCGGTTCGGCCAACGTGGCACCGGCGGTACACAACAGCGGCCGCGTGTTGCTGTGGCCGAAGGGCGCCATCCGCTCGATCTGCTCGACCGCTTGCAGCGTAAACGCGCTGAGCGGCGTCTCGGCGTCGATCTCCAATTCGGCCACCCGGGCTTCCTCGTCGATTTCCGTTTCGGCCACCTCGCAAAAGGCGGCGCGGAAGGCGTCGAGCTTGTCTTCTTCGATCTTCAAGCCGGCCGCCGCGGCGTGGCCGCCGTGCGAGACCAGATACTCGCCGCAGGACGCCAAGGCCGCGTGCAGATCGAATCCCGGCACGCTTCGCGCCGAGCCGATGCCCGGCTTGATACCGAGCTTATTCCAGGAGATCAGCACGGTGGGCCGATGGTGCTTTTCCGCTACCCGCCCGGCCACGATTCCGATCACGCCCGCGTGCCAGCCGCGGTCGGCCAGTACCAGCGCCGCGTTTTCGGCCGGGTCGAAACGCTCCTTGATCTGCTTGCCGGCGGCCAGGAGCATGCTCCATTCGAGCGTCTGGCGGTTGGCGTTGAGTTGGTGGATGTATTGGGCCAGTTCGTCTGCACGTTCTTCGCGGTCCGTAGTCAGCAATTCGACGGCGAGCTGCGCCTGACCCAACCGGCCGGCGGCATTCAGGCGCGGCGCCAACGTGAAGCCGACGTCCTCGCTGGTAAGCTCCCGTTTGCTGTCGAGTTCGGTGATCTGCATCAGTCGGGCAAGCCCGAGCGTGGGCCGAGCGGCGATGCTCGCCAGCCCGTGGCGGACCAACACGCGATTCTCGTCGATCAGCGGCACCACGTCGGCCACGGTCCCCAGCGCGGCCAGCCCAACCGCCTGCAACAGAAACTCCTTCATCCGCGAACCGACCCTCTTGGTCCCGGCCGCCTGCTGGCAGATGGCCCAGGCCAGCTTCAGCGCCACGCCGGAACCGCTCAGCCCGCCAAACGGATACCCCCCGCCGGGCAGCGCGGGATGGACAATGGCCACGGCTTGGGGCAACTCGGGGCCGAACTGGTGATGGTCGGAGATGACCATCTCCATCCCCAACTCGGCGGCCAGTTTCGCCTCGACCGCGCTGGCCACGCCGCAATCGACGGTCACGATCAGCGCGGCCCCTTGTGAGGCCAGCGTGCGGATCGCGTCGCAGTTGAGTCCATAGCCTTCGTCGACGCGGTGAGGGATGTAGTAGCCGACGTCTGCCCCGAGCAGCTTCAGGCAATGCCAAAGCACCGCGGTGCCGGTCACACCGTCGACGTCGTAGTCGCCGTAGATTACGATCCGCTTGCCGCCGGCGACCGCTCGGCCGATACACTCGGCCGCCCGGGTACAGCCGGGCAGCAGTTCGGGATCGCGGAGTTCGGAGAGTTTCGGGTCGAGAAACGACCGGGCGCGATCCGGGTCGGAGATTCCGCGGCAGGTCATCAACTGGGCCAACACGGCGGGAATCCTGGCAGCCTGCCCCAATGCGGCAATTCGATCGGAGTCGTGCGTGTGGATGCGCCAGCGTTTGGCCATAAGAGGTCGGGCCGGACTTCCGGACTGGCAAGTCGACCGCAAGCCACCTTGCGCACGGGCCGGCAAACCCGGCCCGAACGAGGGTGGAGTGCGCAGTGACTACTTCTTCTTCTCGACGTGCAGCGTATGTTTGCGCAGCCGAGGGCAGTATTTCTTCAGGCGCAACTTCTCGCCGCCGGGTTTGCGGCGGATGGTGTAGTTGTAGTCGCCCGTCTCCTCGCAAACGAGGAACAGCGTCTCGACTTTTTTCTTGCTCTTGGCCATTTGGGTATCTCCGATCCGACAACCGACAGGGGCCCCCGAGCGGGGCGAACCCTTTATTTTACTGTATCGGCCGGGTTTGCATATACCCAACGCGGAAAACGGCAGTGTCCTACGAGTGTGTTGCTGAAATAGAAGCGGGCCACCAGAGATGATCTGGCGGCCCAGGAAATGCGGCGCGGTCGCCGGGCAGCGGCCCCTTATCCGGATGCGACCCCGGACATCGGCGCTTGCCCCACAAGCCTGGCTTGGCCTGTGGGTTTCTCGGGCGACTATTGCACATTCTCCCGGCGGTGGCTACCCGCCTGGACGCGCCTTAGCCGAATTAGCTCGGCCAAGAACTTGGCCATACCGCACCTCCAATCAGGGGCATCATCGCCCCATGTTTCCATCGTAGGGCTATTCGGCGGGTGCGTCCGGTTATTGGCCGTCTTCGTCCGCGCTGGAAACCGACCGTCGTGCCCGTCGCAGGATGAGCTGCATCCACGTCTCGAAATCCTCGAAGCTCGCCTCGCTGAGGCGTTCTGGCCACTGGATCACCACCGGCCCTTCGTCAAGAGTGAATACGTCGCGCTTGAATGGCGACTGAGGATCGGCCGCTACCGGGGTGGGGGTCGTCACGACAACCCCCTGGGTATCAGGATGTGTCGTATTCGCCAAAGTGTCCACCTCGCCTTCGCTGGTATAAGTGCCATTTGGTGTGCTTTCATCATCTATTATACCATCATCGTCAAGGCCGGAGAACTCGATAGTTGCACGAAATTGGGCAATAAACCTATGAACAAAATTCTTGTTAAAGTCCCGTTTTCGGACGAGGTGACTCTCCAAAGCAGCGTCTGAGGGCAAGACATCGTACTCGCCCCAGAGGGCACTATGGATCTTCGGATTCAACGCAGCTTGTCGTAGAGCATTCCGGTATGCTTCACTGCCGACTTCCTCGGGCAGCAAGATCTCCATCGCTAAGTCGGTAATCTTCACTTGCCGATCATCCTTGGATCCAGACTCGGCGAGTAGGCCAAATTGCTTCATGGCGGCAATTGCACGCATCCCACCGCTACTTGTGGTTTCGTAGCCGCAGTGCTTAACCGCCACACTCACGGGAACGTGGGTTCGATGGTCTGCATCGTAGACCATCCGCGCCTTCGCAATAGCTTCCTCCAGATCGATGGCTGGATACGCTGGGCTCCGGACTCGTCGCTTTTTACTTGTGTCAGCAGACATAGACGATTCTCCTTTCACTTAAAGTATACCGTTATGCCTCACGCTAGGCAACCGTGTAATTCAATAAAACAGAAGATACCGCGATACAGGCGTTGACTGTAGCGGGGACACGGAATACAATACACCGGTTGGCACGAATAACCGGTAGTGAAGGAGCGTCCCATGAGAAGAAGCCCAGGCCCCGATGAAGTGGTTGCCGTTCATCGGGGCGAAGAGCACCAGTCCCGGCGGGTGGGGGGTCCATTAACCCAAAGCCCGCCGGGGCGAGGCGACCATCTTTCAGATACGGAAGGCGGCCCGCATCTTGGCTGGTGCAGCGGACTATAATCCGCCTGAGGGGCCGGAGCAATCCGGACGGGTTCGACTCCCCCGCCTTCCGTTCTTCATTGAAAACCCCGGGACTGGTGGAACAGTTCCGGGGCTATCACTTCCCAGGCGGTTTCGCCCAGAATGTGACGTCACATCTCTATTCTAGCGAATCCCGCCGCAAAATCAAAGGGATTCGCGATGATTTCGCCTGCATGCCAGCACAAGAACAGAAAGCGGTATGGGCATGATCGCAAGGGAAACCAGCGGTATCGCTGCCTGAATTGCGGCAAGACGTGGACGGAAACCCGCCCTGGGCCACTCGGCACCATGCGGAGATTCCACTCGGCACGGCCAAGCTGGCTCTGCGGCTGCTGGTCGAGGGCAACTCGATTCGTTCGACTGAGCGGATCACGGGCCTACACCGGGACACGATCTGCCGATTGCTCGTCTACTTCGGCCAAGCCTGCCAGGCGTTCCTTGATCGGCGTATGCGAGGCCTGAAGCTGACTCACCTTGAATTCGACGAGCAATGGACTTTCGTCTACAAGAAGCAGGCTCGGCT